>JAUHYI010000068.1 GCA_030426385.1 Phycisphaerae bacterium | reverse complement strand
TGCTGTGTGGTGCAGAGTGAGAAGCGTGTGGCGTGTCCATCAAGTCAGCGTGATGTTGAACGCCCGGAGTTGAGCATTTGAAATGCAAGCGTAAGAAAAACATGCAAGGGGTGCCGTGCTGCAAAGAGGATGAAGCAGTGGCGGGAAAATGTGTGGGGTGAGTTTGGGAGGGGGCAAAGTCAAAGTGGTGGTGTGAAGGGGGGAGGGTGTGGGGGGAGGGTGTGGGGGGGAGGGGTATAAAAAAACCTCCGCCACAGGGCTCCGAACCTGCAGGCGGAGGCGCGCCACGGCTAACGAAGTAGCCGATGTTCTCCGCGGTATGGTCGAGTCCGAAACACCAAGGGAGCGACTCAACCACCCACAATCTTTTCCCCCACCCCCCCACGTTTCACCCCCACCCCCCACATTTCCCCCTCCCAAGCTTCCTCCCCACAGGCTTGCCCTCACGTACTTTCCCCCGCAGAATTTTCCCGTAGTTTTCGGAGTTTGTTGGCCTCCGTGGTCACTCGGACCGTTCATTTTTTCCGCGGGGTGATGCGTGGCGTATTCCAAGGGTATTCTGACTTTGCCCTCGTGTCCCCTCCATCCTATCGGTCGAATCCGGGGGATGTCAATGTTGAATCGCATTTGGGGGAAAATTAGTTAATTGCTTTGTTTTAATGGGTTTATATCGAATAACGTCCGGTATCTGTAAAAGAATATCGCCGGTTTGGTTGATGTTCGTCCGCATGAGCGCGATTCAAGGCAGGCCGGGGGTCGGCAAGCCGGTAAAGTGGGTGATCCAGGTGGAATAGGGCGAGGTGAAGGGAGGGGGCAATGTGGGGGAGAGAAAGCCTCCAGATGGTCCGATCGAGGGGAGACATGAGATTGAGGATGTGGAGTCAACTGCGAATCTCAGGGCATCTCCGGGGCACACACGAAACAAGGCCACAGCCCTGATGCCACATTGCCACCGCATCATCTGGGAAATAGTTTGTGAGAATGCGTATGCGTGTGCTGGGGGGATGGGTGAGCTATGAAAGTTATGAAAAGGACCGTGAGGCCTGGCGCGACACTAAGTAGCGACGCGGTCAGCCCCACGGTCCGGGGTGGTGTTAGCTCTGGTCATGCCAGAAGCTAAGGGATGAGGTCAGGTTGTCGATCGAGACGATCCGTAACACAAAGGCTTCAACTTCACGCCACATGACCGAAGAGGAAATGCGTGTGGGCGGCGGAGCGGGGGGCGCGGGGGGGCGGGTGATTAGGTCCAGGTACCGACTTCGGTCAGGGAGTAGCTGACGTTGGTGAGGGACTTGGTGTTCGTACCGCCGTTGATGCCGTAGAGGTTGAGGCTGCTGTAGCCGTCCATGTAATTGTTGAATCCGCTGCCGCTGAGTCGACCGGTAGCATTGAGGCCGACGAAGGCATCGTTGCCGGTGGAGTCGAAGAACTGAGCGGTATCGGTACCACCGTTGCTACTGTAGGAATTGACGATTTCGAAACCGCCGTAGTAGCGATCGAGCCCACCGCTGGCTGTGGAATCTGCGAAGGTGCTAAATGCACGGAACAGATCGTTGCCGGTGGTGTCGTAATCGTTAGCCGTGTCGGTGCCACCGTTGATGGCATAGAGGTTGACTTTGGTGAAGCCTTCGACGTTGCGTGAGAGCGATCCACCAGTCATCTGGGTGAAGGTCTCATGGGAACTGACGGTGTCATCGCTGGCGGTGTCATGAATTTCCGCGAAGTCCTCACCACCCGCGGTGCCGTTGGTGGCGTAGGCATTGATCAGGTCGTAACCACTGGCGTACAGGGTTGGGAAGCCGGTGGTGGTTTGCGTGGTCGTGCCGTTGGACTGGCTGATCAGGTGATCGTCGCCTGTGGTGTCGTAGAATTTAACGGTGTCAGTGCCGCCTGCGGTGGCGTAGGTGTTGTAGTTATCGAAGCCCTCAAAATAACGAGCCATGCCGGTGACGGTTGAGGTTGCGGAGGTTGACCGTAACAACGTGGTGTCATCGCCAGCAGTATCGTTGATTTCCACGAAGTCATTGGTGCCGCCGTTGGTGGCATAGACGTTGACGCCAGCATAGCCTGAGGCATAGCGCGTGTTGCCTGCGCTGTAACCACTGGTGGTCATCTGGGTGTAGGTGGCCGTGGAAGTGACGGTGTCGTCGGTATCGGTGTCATACATGTTGATCGTGTCGATGCCGCCTTGGGTGGCGTAGGTGTTGACGCGATCAAAGCCCTCGAAATATCGGTTCAAACCGGTAGATGCGATGGTGCTGTTGTTGTAATAGCTGGTGAATACGTCATTGCCTGTGCTATCGGTGATTTCCGCGAAGTCATCAGCACCGCCTGAGGTGGCGTAGACGTTGACGTTGTCATAGCCAGAGACATAGCGCGTGTGGCCGACGCTGTAACCGCTGGTGGTGATTTGCGTGTAGGTGCTGGTGGAGGTGACGTTGTCGTTGGCATCGGTATCGTACATGTTGATCGTGTCATTGCCACCTGCAGTAGCATAAGCATTGACGCGATCGAATCCGCCGAAGTAACGATATTGTCCACCGGTGACGGTCAGGTCACTGAAGGTTGCAAAGGATCGGAAAGTGTCATCACCGGAGGTGTCGCTGATCTCGGCGAAATCGTCATCCCCGCCGTTGACGGCATAGACATTGACGCGATCATAGCCGCTGGTGTAACGGATCAGGCCGGTACTTTCCATTTGTGTGTAGGGGGTGGCGGAGTTCACATAATCGTTGCCACTGGTGTCGTAGATTTCGATGAAGTCATCGTCGCCACCCTGGGTGCCGTAGGCATTGACCTGCTCATAGCCTGAGAAGTAGCGATAAGCCGCTTCGGATCCTGAAACGCCGGTGGAAACGATATCACTGTAGGACGAGAACGATTTGAAGACATCGCTGACGGAGGTATCGGTGACCTCGGCGATGTCAGAGCCGCCAGCGGTGGCGTAGGAGTTGACGCGGTCAAAGCCGGAGGCATAGCGGTTGAGGCCCAGGCTGGTGGTGACCATGCGCGACGAACCGGGCAAAGAGGTTAACGTGTCGTCGCCGGTGGTGTCGTAGAACTCGGCAAAGTCATCGGTGCCGCCGTTGGTGGCATAGCCATTGACGCGATCAAAGCCGGAGACATAGCGATCGAGTCCGCCACCGGTGAGGGTGGTGTAGGTCTGGAAGGTTTTGAAGATGTCGTTGCTAGACGTATCAGTCAGTTCCGCAAAGTCATCGGTGCCGCCGTTGACCGCGTAGGCATTGATGCGATCAAAGTTGGAGACATAGCGATAGATGCCGCCGCCTTCCATGTCGCTGAAGGTGGTGTTGGATGCGAAGGTGTCGTTGCTGGCCGTGTCGTAGAACTCGGCAAAGTCGTCGGAGCCGCCGTTGACGCCATACGCATTGACGCGATCGAAACCTTCTGCCAATCGATAGAACCCACCGCCATCGCCGGAAGAAATTTCCATGGTGGCGTAGGTTGGGAAAGTTTTGAAAACATCGGAGTTGATGGTGTCGGTAATTTCCGCAAAGTCGCCGCCGGTTTTGTTGCCATCGACCGTGGAGACCGCGGTGGCTGCGCCATTGTTGGCGTAAGCGCGAATCGTGCCGAAGCCGACGGAGTAATTGTTGAATCCGGTGCCTTGCATGTCGGCAAAGTCCGGCGTCGATCGGAAGTGATCATCGCCCGCCGAGTCGACGAAGTGGATGGTGTCGGCGCTATCGCCGAAGGCCCGAATGGATTCAAAGCCGGTAGCGGACAGCGTGTAATTACTGTTGCCGGTGATGCTGGCCGAGTTGTCGCCGCCGAGTGTGACCAGATCGTTTTGGGTGCCTGAGAAAATGGTGAGAGTATCATCGCCAGTGCTGCCCGCGAGGATGATGCTGGTGATTTCACCAAGGTCAAAGCCGTCGGCCTGGCCGTTGGCGGTAACCGTCAGCGTGCCGTTGCGCGCATCAAAGCTGAACGAATCATCCGCCGAAGTACCACTGATCGTCAACGTGGTGCCGGAGACGGAATACCATGGCGTGGGCGGCGTGAAGTTAGTCGATGTTAATCCCACGGAAACGGACGTGGTGACATCCGCACCCTCAAAATTGTTGACGGTTTCACTGACATCGAAAGCGACAATGCCATAGCCACTGGCCAACCACCATGTTTCCGTGCGTGAGCCGGAGATGGTTTGGCCATTGGAATTGGTAGCCGAAAATTCGGTGGACCAGGTGGTTTTGAGCGTGTCGTATGTGCCCGCAGTCGTGACTTTGGATTCCGTACCGTTGACCGTAAAGGTGTTGGTGGTCGAGCCGGACCATGTGGTGTTGGTACCGACCTGTCGCCCGGTGTAGGTGACGGTATCGGTAGTCGTCGCGCCGACGTCGAAAGAATCCGCGACGAGCGTGGAAGTCGACGTTTGGATTTCAGCCGTGAGATTAGCGGCTAATTCAATAATGCCGTGATAGTTCAGCCCGTTGTCGTCAAGATTATAAAAACGGTTCTCGACGATGTTGGACAAGCCACTGACCGAGTAACTGGTTGATGAACTGGTGTTGGCCGTGGCATTGAAAAATGCGGAGGTGTTGGTGGTTTCAACAGTGACCGCTTGGCCGTTGTAAGTGCCCGCGTATTGCCAACGATAATCATTGGTGTCGGGAAAATAGTCGGCAATGGTGTAGGCCGAAAGCAACGTGCGCGGCTCGAGTGGATCGACCTGATGGCGCATGATCGGCCGGTCAGCTCGCCAAGCGAGATAGCGTTCGCGCGTATCGCGGATGCAGTTTCCTGAAGAATTCTGGCGTTTGCTGCGTGCAGCGCCCGAAATCAAACGGCGTAAAGAATTAAATTTGCTCACCTCTGAATCCCCTCATAATTTGGGCGGCGCCACCCCGGCGCCGTGGTTCCGCAACATGGCGGTGTGGTACAGTGATCGACGAAATTATCGGCACGCTATAACGAAAACGGACGTGATTTGAATTTGGCTGAGAAGATGTGACGGTCGTGCGGATTGGATAAACCATGGGAGGCCGACATGGCCGATGAACCGATAGAACCAACAGAACCGACGGAATCAACGGATAGGCACGAATACAAATTGGACGAGCGCAGTCCAATGGCCACCAATCACGAGGGCTTGCCTGCACATCCGATGGCCGTGGCCGCGTTGACCGTTGGTGTGGTGAGTGTGTGCGTGGGACCTGTAGGTTTGGTGGCCGTCGTGCTGGGGGTGATGGGGTTGCGTGCGATCGATCAGCAGCCTGACGAATACAGTGGACGAGGACAGGCGGTGACGGGAATTGTGTTAGGCGGGATCGGGCTGATGCTGATGGTGTTGGCGATACTGTTGCTGATGTTGGCGTATTCGTTTTGGGGAGGTTCGCCAGCGGTTGTGCCGGGGCAGGGAATCCAGGCACCCGCAGTGCAAGGAGCAGCACAGGAGGACATCACACCCACGCCGCAGTCGCCGACGAATCCTGCGAAGCCGAGGCTTACGGGGAATTATTACTACGACTTGAACACCGGCAAATTGTTCGTAGCCGCGACGGATGACTTTCCGCCGATCGAAGCGCCGTCAGGGCCTGCGCCGGATGGGCGCAAGGCTGGTGTGCGAGCGTATGTGTTTTCATGTGGTGATTGTGATGATCCAACCAAGCGGTTCATCGGATACGTGATGCGCCGCACCGAAGGCATGGAAGTGGTGCAGGATCACATTTACGCAGGTGATATGGATCTGGGCAATATCGAAACGCACATGAACGAAGTATTTGCCAAGGATTTTAAAATGGGACAGGGCCTGGAATTCGCTTCGCCACAGGATTTGATATGGCATGGCCCCATGACGCCCGAGGGGCGACAATTGATGGCCGCACCTTTAAACGCCCCATGTCCGTTGGGATTGCCCGCGCGGAAATGCGATTAGTGAGCGTCGAGGTGTAATAGATTTGATTCGTCCTAGCCCCCGGTGAATACCGGGGGTTTGTTTGAGAGAAACGTTTAGACCGCACGAATTTGGTACAAGCGTGCAGGAGAAACGTGTGTCTGTGGAGGGGGGTTATTTTTTGGCGGGGGCGGGGCTGGTTTTGTCGTTTTGGGTTTCCTGGAGGATCAGACCGATGAGAGCCGGGACGAACACCAGGATCGGCAACACGATGGCATTGGCCTGCAACGCGTTGGCCAGTGAATCGCGTGCGGCGTCGGGCGAAATATGCATGAGTAGTGCGACCGCACCGAGGACTGCGATGGTTGCCCCGCAGACGGAGGTGAACATGACGACCGAATGTTTGAAGAGAATAAATGCGAGCAAACCGCACACGACCAGGCCGAGCAGGGCCCCGATCCAGTAGTTGTCTGCCGCGGCGCTGGATGCGCCGTCGACCAGACTCATGCGTGCGACGCCGGACCATAAATTGGCACCGATGAATGCGCCTGCAATACCACCCATCACCGCGATGGCATATTTCATGAGTGGGAAACAGATGACCGCCATGAGCAAGCCGAGACAGCCGCCGACGATCAGTTCAGCTCCGATGGTTTGGCCCAATTTATACCCGCCGAACAGACCGATGGCCAAGGCAAACATGACGACTGCCGTTTTGTAAAAGCGATAGCCGTTGAACAGGCACAACAAACCAATGACCACCGACAGCACTGCCCAGATGAGCGACATGGATTGCAGGTTGGTGATCACGTTGGTGGGGTGGGCTAACGTGTCAGGCCGAGAAAAAACTGCGGACACGGTCTCAAAGAGATTGGTCGTTTCGGTAGTTTGCAGTAGCGTCGTGTGCATCAACATGGGTTGACTCCTGTGTCTGTACCTGTGCGTGGGACAAGGTTGCGTCGCGCTGCGCCGAGGCCGATTGTCCGCTATAAGAGTTATCCGCGATTTACGTGGTTTTTCTGGATTTCCAGGTATTTTGAAGTGATTATCGGGCGTTATAGTGGTTTTTTGACGGCCTAACGTAAAAATCAGCCTCGATTTGGATTCGATGGCAAGAAACAGGGTGAGTCCATTTCGCAGCTGGCATAGGCTGATAGCGAATGTGGAAGATTACAATATCGAGGTCATACGGATGACGATGAAAACTCGCGCTGCGATTCCTGTTCGCTCCCGGTAAATACCGCGAGTTTGTATGAGGGGATAGTTTAGACCACGCGAATTTTTAACGGAATAAGTACCAGATGGTGATGAGCATGTCCGAATTACAGCCGAAGCATGAACACAAGTTTGCGAGCAACTTCACGGGTGAGTTTGCAAACGATCACGCACGTTGGGAGGCGGTGGTACAACGGGATCGCCGGGCCGATGGTGTGTTTTACTATTCAGTGAAAACGACGGGGGTGTATTGTGTGCCATCATGTGCGTCGCGCCAGGCTCGTCGTGAGCACGTGCGTTTTCATGCAACGTTGGCCAGCGCGGAACGTGCGGGGTATCGGGCATGCAAGCGCTGCCGACCTGATGATGTACATCTGGACCGGATGGATCGCAAAACCGAAGCGGTGGTCAAAGCCTGTTGTATGATCGATCAAACCGAAGGGCCTGTGGATTTGGAGGCCCTGGCACAAGCGGTGGGAATGAGCAAATTTTATTTTCATCGCGTGTTCAAAGCGATGACAGGCCTGACGCCACGGTTATACGTTCAGGGACAGCGGGCTTGGCGTGTTCAAAAAGAACTGTCACGCCGCTCAACCGTAACCGATGCGTTATATCGATCAGGCTACAACACAAGTGGGCGTTTTTACGCGCAAAGCGATGCGACACTGGGCATGTCGCCGACGACGTATCGAAACGGAGGCGACGGAATATCAATTCGATTTGCGGTGGGGCAATGTTCGTTGGGTGCGATTCTGGTGGCCGCGACGAAGGTGGGAATATGTACGATCCTGTTGGGCGATCACCCAGATGCGTTATTGCGTGATTTACAGGATCGTTTTTCACAAGCGACACTGGTCGCAGGTGATGCGGGGTTTGAACAATGGGTGGCACAAGTAGTGGGTATGGTCGAATGCCCGCAATCAGGTTTGGCGTTGCCATTAGATGTGCAAGGCACAGCATTTCAACAGCGGGTGTGGTTGGCCTTGCGTGAGATTCCGTGCGGCCAGACGGTGAGTTATGCGGAGTTAGCCACACGCATCGGATCCCCGCGTGGTGCGCGTGCGGTGGCTAAAGCATGTGCAGCCAATCCAATCGCCGTGGCCATTCCATGTCATCGTGTGGTGCGCAAGGATAAACAACTGACCGGTTATCGGTGGGGTATTGATCGCAAACGAATTTTGCTGGAACGCGAAGCGCAGCAGGATGATTAACGCATGGATCCTGCACGTAGCCATGTAGTTTTCGCTGCATTGCAAAATTGGGCAGGATCGCACAGCGAAGGAATTGCGGAGGAAAACGTGGGGGGGTGGGGGGGGTTATTCTTCTTCGGTGCGACGCAGAGCGAGTGCTTGCCAAGTAACACCGAGGGTAGCGACGACCAGCATGATGAGCATGGTAGTGCGTGGGCGATTGAGCATGGCTTCGTACCATGTGGGTTTGAATTGCAGGAGTAGCGATTGCACGCCTGCTAATCCGAACACTGCCGCGAGTATGCCGGATGCAATGGCGGCAGCCGTTTTGGGCATCAGTAATCCCAGGGCCAATCCGACCGCTGCTCCGATGGCAGCGCCGGTCACCATCATGCTGGTGACGACTGCGTCCTGAGCATCCCACCATGTGCGAATGGCCTCGCCTTGTCGCTGCGACCAGTGTCGGGCTTCGGCCGTGGCGTCGGCAACCGTTTGTTCCACGGTCTCACTGATTTTTTCACCCAATGCACCAGCCTGTTCACGAATTTTTTCTGTGACCTGTTCACGCACCGCGTCAGGAAGCAGTCCCGCTGCCGAATCGTGGTCCGGCAAATTGTCGTAGGCGGCCTGTTGTGTGTCAGCCAGTTCCTCATTCAGGGGAACCAACGGTGGCGGCGCGATGTTATGCCAGGCCAGCACCATCACCGGGGCCGTGATGAGCAACAACAAACACAGGCTCAAGCCCATCCACATGCGAAACATCAGCATGGCCGCCGTGCCACTGACAATGGACCCGACAAGCATCCAGACCCACAGGCCTGATTCGGTGCCCATCATGCGGTGAGCCAACCACCCGGTGGCAGCCCCGATGGCCAGGCCGGTTAAACCGCAGAGCGGCCGCAATAATCTGGACCCGAACAGCCACAACACCACGGCCAGCGTCAAGGCGACAACAGCCCCGCCGATGGCTCCGGGCCATGACATGGCATCAAGCGTTTGTGTCCAACCGATGGCATTCATGGTTATCACTATCGCAGTTTTACGGGGCTTGGCAAGGTCCATTTTGGGTTACCGCCGCCTGTGTGTCGCCAAGGGCGGTCGTTGTTAAATGGAACTGGTGACCAGGAATGTGGTGAGCGTGGAGAGTGGCGGAAGAAATATGGGTAAGAAGAGTGGGGGGGAAAGTGTGCGGGGGTGACGTTACAATGCACAGGCTATGGCTAAATCCGAATCCAACGATCCGCAGAATCAGTTAACCCCGCACCGCCAGCGTATTGATGCGCTGGATCGGCAGTTGATTGAATTGCTTAACGAGCGAGCCCACGAAGTGGTTGCGATTGGCAAATTAAAACAGAATGCGGGCGGGCCGATTTATGTGCCTGAGCGTGAACGTGCGGTGTTGGAACAGGTTCGACAATACAACCAGGGGCCGTTACCGGATTCATGCATCGAAGCGATTTGGCGGGAATTGATGTCAGGTTCGTTTGCCCTGGAACGGCCGTTGCGAATTGGGTATCTGGGACCGCCCGGTAGTTTCAGTCATCTGGCCGCGCGTAAAAAGTTCGGCGCGAGTGTGGAATATGATGAGCTGGCCGATTTTCCTGCCATTTTTGATGAGGTGGCACGCGGGCATATCGACTACGGCCTGATCCCCATTGAAAATTCCACGCATGGTGGCGTCACCGCTTCGCTGGATTGCTTTCTGGAAACCGAAGTAAAAATCTGCGCGGAAGTGTTGTTGGCTGTGCATTTGAATTTGCTGTCGCGCGTGCCATTGGATCAGATTAAAAAAGTGTATTCGCATCAACAGCCATTAGGCCAATGCCGTCGCTGGTTGAGTGCGCAGTTGCCACATGCGGCACAGGTGCCGACGATTTCTACTTCGGAGGCTGCGCGAATTTGCGCCGAAGCCACATCTGATGGGTTGGGTTCTGTTACAAGTGAAGCCGAAAATGGTTGTGCAGCGATCGGCACAACCCTGGCCGCGCAATTGTATGACCTGCCGATTTTGTTCAGCAACATCGAAGACAATCCCAACAACACAACGCGATTTTTTGTGATTGGCAAACAATCGCCCAAGCCGACGCAGGATGACAAAACGTCATTGATGTTTACCACCGAACACCGCGCGGGCGCGTTGACCGATGTATTAAACGTGTTTCGCGATCACGGATTAAACCTGTCACGTCTAGCTGAACGACCCAGCCAACGGGTGAACTGGGAATACTACTTTTTCGTGGACTTGATCGGCCATGCGGATGAACCTGCCGTGGCCCGGGCGATTGAAGAAACCCGAAAACACTGCTTGCAACTGACCGTGCTCGGATCATTCCCCCGTGCGACGGAAGTGGTTTGATTCAAGAAGCGTTATCGCTGTCGGCAACATGGCGGTAAGCATGCAATAACCGATTCATCCTAGCCAGCGTTATCCCCGTGGAAACGTGCACGCGGTGAGAACGCATCAGGATCCCAGAGGAAATGTGGGGGATGGTGGGGGTGACGTGGGGGGAGACGTGGGGGAAACGTGGGGGGGGGGGGGTGAATTCGTCGATGACGAGCCACATGCCGTTGGAGTGACGGGGGCGGTGTTTGCGTTGTTCGGGGGTCAGGTAGGTGGTGGTGCGAACATGTTGATATTGTTGGCCCATGTCAGCCAACCATTTTTCGTAAGCGAGATGCGGGTTGATTGTTGTGTCGTTGCTGGTCGCCGATGAGTAGAATTCGGCAGGCCACCACAGGGTGATGACGCGCAATGGCCGAGTTGCGGTGATCTGATCCCAAGGCGGGGGTTGGTTTTGTTGATGGCGTTTGGAATAGATGGTTTGGTTGGTCAGGTATTTGGCTCCGTCGGACAATTCGTGGGCTTGTTGCAGCCAATCCATATGCAAGTCGGTAACTCCACACACGGTAACGAACTGGTCCGCGTCGTCTTGCCATAGTTGTTTGAAGACATTCCGTTCCTCCCGATCGGACGCATAGCGATAGGGCATGGCAAAAGACTGAGCGAATTGGGCAAATCCGAAAGCGAACAGTATGAATACGATCAACGCGATTTGTCGTTTTTGTTGTTTAACGGTTTTGGCACGTGTGAGTAGATAAGCCGTACCCAGTCCGGTGAACAAGGTGATCGCAGGTGCGAGATGTTGAGTGATACGACCACTGCCACCATAAGGGTATTTGTGCAGAACCGCCGCGATGAACAGCAGCAAGAATGGCCCCAGCAATAACAGGGTTTGGCTGACATGGTTGTTCGCTCGCAATGTTGTGTTGTTGGCCTGAGGATCAACCGGGGCAAGCCAGGGAAACAGTGGGGTTGTTGTTGACTGGCGGAATTTCATCGACATCCATAACCCGATGCCTGCAGCAAAACTAATAAATGTCAGGGTGCTGCCGCCGCGTGCTTCGCCGATGGGATAGCCGAACATGCGGCCAGTGTGAGCACTAAAAAACCAGGTGACAAAGCCGATCGGATCAGTCAGTGGTGGAAACCCATGTTGCCAATAATTGAGCGTGCCGGATACGGCTGCGGCGCTCTGGGGTTTGATGATCATGATGTAGTTGAGCAGGAACGCGGCGGTGATAGTTAGAGCTGCGACAAAATAAGGCACGATCGTGCGCGCGGATTTAGTTTGATAAACCGGCCAAGCCAATGCGATGGCGATACTGGCAATGATAAAAATAGCGGCATAGGAAAACCCGATCGCCAACGGCGCGATGATAGCCAAAGCCCACAGATGGCGAGCTTGTTTACGATTCTGCAACCACGCCAAGGCCAGCGACAACAGCACCAGGGCCACGAACAAATCGGTGGCGTAGGGTTTGATTTCACCGGCGTAACGCACGGGGTAGTACGACATGGTGAAAACACCGACAGCCAGTAATAGCGGTACGCCCGACAACAATCGGCCAGCCATGCGACGGAATAAAATCACACTGGCGATCGCGCATACACAAGGGATCAAACGCATCGCGTATTCATTGAAGCCTGCGAGTTTGGTCACCGCCAATGTGGCCCACAGGTAAAGCACAGGGCAAACCTGGTTGTAGGTCAATGGTCCAGCCAGTTCGGCAAAACTGGTGTGGCGAAGATTCGCAGCCAACATGGTTTCGTCAGACCACAACGGAAAATTAGCCAGATAACGCGTCAGTCGAATCACAATGCCCGCGATGACAAACGCAGTGGTTGCGTGCTGAATTTGTCGATGGATGCGCGTGTCATTCCATGTGCGATCGTCCCAACTCAGGCCACGCTCAGGCGCGACGGACTGATTGAGTTCATTGGTTTCGGGATTCGTTGTGATGGGGCAGGATTTAATGATAGATGACTCGTTGGAGGATGGTGTGGCTGGGAATACATGTCCGAGATTGTCTGAGGGTGATGAACATGGCGTGGAAACATGAGGTAGAAACATGAAGTAGAAAACATGGGGTGGAAATATCAAGTGGAAGCATGAGGGGGAAACGTGGGGGGTGGGGGGTTAGCTGGAGGCGCTGGTGTAGGAACGCAGGGCGTAGCCCCAGAACCATCGGGAGAATGCCAGGCTACAGATGGCAAAGATGGCAGAGCCTGCGAACCATGGCCATTCGACTCGGCCGAGCATGGTTTGTGCGGGCAGGGTGGTCATGAATGCGATGGGCAGGATGAAGGTGAAGATGACGCGGTAGGCATTGGGATAGGCTGAGATGGGGAAGCGCCCCGCCTCGAGCATCGCCTGCATGGCCATGGTGATGTTGAATAATTTGGTAAACCAGATGGTCAACGTGCCCAACGCGAAACCGATCGAGTACAGCAGGATCATGCCTAGTATGACAGGGATGAAGCCGATGACGTAGGCGGTCCAATGCAGGGGTGGCTCGCAGTGCATGCCTGCGTAGATGGTGATGCCGATGCCCAGCAGGATGTTGGGAATGCCCCACAATGATAGAGCGCGAAACGACAACCAGAATTGTGTATCGACTGGTTTTAACAGCACAAAATCCAACGTGCCCTGGCGAACCAATTCAGTGACCCGCGTGCGGTTGGGAGTGAGGAATGTCTGGCTGAATCCATCGAGTATGGTGAACAGTCCGACAACGATTAAAGCATCATGCCAGGGCCAACCGCCGAGTTGGTGGCCGTTCTGATAGAAGAGACTGAGTGTAAAAATGGCACCGGCTAATGTGACCATGCTGTTGAGTGCGGACATGACAAAGTTGCTGCGATACTCGGTTTCCGCCGCGACCGAAACGTGCCAGAATGTCAGTAGTAATTTCAGATAACGCATGAGGGTTTGGTGATTGAGTGATGCACGGTGGGTTGCGTGATGGGATGGTTGGCTATGTCTCGCTTATGCGCCCATCGCGGAATAATTTTTTACGCCGCGGCGCCAGATGAAACGGTTGAGCAAGAATAATCCCACGATCCACGCAGTGATGACGGCAAACCCCTGGACGATATTGGTGGCCCGGCCGGTGACGAGGGTTGCGGGGAAATAGATCATGTAGGGAAACGGTGTCCACATGGCGATTTTCTGAGCCAGTGGAGGAAATACATCCAATGGTGCGGCCATGCCTGATAGAAACAGGTAGGGAAGCATGGCCAGGTTTTCGAACGACTGCACACGTTCGACCCAGAATGCTCCGAGCGCGATGGTGTATTGAATCAAAAATCGCATCAACCACGCACTGTAAATCGCGGGGATAGCTAACAGCAGTTGCCATGATTTTGGCGACCACCATGTTCCGGTTTCCGTGTCATGCAGCGCTTCAGGAAACATCCATATCACCAATCCCATCACGAGCAAAAAGAACGGCACCCGCGCCAGTTGCTCGCTCAGGTGCGCCGCCACATACCGCCAGGCGGGATCCAAGGGCCATAGCAAATACGGTGTCAATCGTCCGCTCACAATTTCCCATTCAAATTCATGGATCACCCAGACCACGACCAGTTGCCGCACAAAAAACACTGCCAGAAAATAGCGCAACATGGCATCGGGACTCAACGCAAAGGTGCTGTCACTCGCAGCCTGATACCACAACCCCAACATGATTAATGGCAACGCGGTGGCGAACACCCATAATAAAATTTCGCCACGATATTCAATCATCAGGGCGTAATACACCGCGAGAAACACACGCACGCGGCGCAGGAATGTCACCAATTGCTGGCCGACTGGTTGGTCTGTCGCGGTAGAATTCGTCGAGTAAACCGGTGGAGGCGTCATGCAGTGTGGCCCTCTTCAAATAGTCGGCCGATCACTTGCTCAATAGGTGGATCGGCAATCGACAGATCAACCACGGGCAGGTCGTCGAGCAGACGTGCGGTGCAGGCGGTCAGTTTTTCACGCTCGATCAGTAAGGTAACTCGCCGACCATCGATCGATTCGATTTCACCATAGGTGGCGAGTTGTTCACGTTCGACGGGTTGCTCCAATTCAACACAGATTTCACGGTAAGGCGTAAACCGTTGTTTAATGCCATCGAGTAAACCATCGTATAGCAGACCGCCTTTGTGAATAACAACAACACGCTCGCACAGCGCGGTGATGTCTGCCATGTAATGACTGGTTAGCAATACCGTGGCTTGATGTTCCTGGGTGTAGGTGCGAATGAATTGACGCACGGTATTCTGAGCATTGATGTCCAACCCCAGCGTGGGTTCATCTAAAAATAACACACGCGGATGATGCAACAGCGCGACGAGCAGTTCACATTTCATACGCTCGCCCAGCGAGAGTTTACGCACCGGCTGGTTGAGCTTGTCGGTGATTTCCAACATGGTGGCCAATTTGTCAATGCGCTGTTTGAAGTCGTGATTGGTCACGTTGTACACCGCGGCGTTCATGCGTAACGAATCGATTGCGGGTAGGTCCCAGATGAGTTGTTGTTTGTTGCCCATCACCAGACTGATCTGTCGCAGGAAGGCAGGTTTGCGATCAAACGGCGTGAAGCCAGCCACGGTGGCGCGTCCCGCACTCGGATGGATCAGGCCGGTGAGCATTTTCAATGTCGTGGTTTTACCAGCACCGTTGGGGCCGAGAAAACCAACGATTTCGCCCGGTTCAATGGCCAGATTTATTTCGCGGACGGCATCAATATGACGGTATTGCCGACGAAACAGATGGCGTAAAGTCCCGCCGATTCCCGGCTGTTTGTCCGCCACGCGGTACGACTTGCTCAGTTGCTGCGCTTCAATAATTGGCATGGGCATATTGTAGATATTTGGCGATTCGATGAATGACTGACGGATAATTTACTACACTATGCCCCGCCCACGTCTCGCGGGCTGGGCCAATTGCTGCGTCCATCCTGAAAGCCATCTTGATGGTTAGTTCATGAACATTTGCCTACGGAGTTCCATCCCATGTCCACATCCCCGATCCGTGTGACCGTCTGGCACGAATACGTGCATGAAAAGAAAAATGCCGTCGTCGGCAAACTGTATCCCGATGGCATGCATACAGTCATGGCTGAGGCGATTCGCGAACATCTGGGCGACAATGTGGTCGTGCGCACCGCGACGTTGCAAGAACCCGAGCATGGTTTGACGGAACAGGTACTGGCCGAGACTGATGTGTTGACGTGGTGGGGTCATGCGGCTCATGCAGAAGTGGATGATGAGATTGTTGATCGTGTGCACCAACGTGTGTTAGAAGGCATGGGGCTGGTGGTGTTGCACTCGGGCCACTATTCGAAAATTTTCAAAAAACTATTGGGCACGACCTGTTCACTGCGTTGGCGTGAGGCTGCGGAGATCGAACGGTTGTGGTGCATCATGCCGGGCCATCCGATCGCGGATGGTTTGACCGATGAGTTTTTCCAGCTTGAACAAACAGAAATGTATGGCGAATTTTTTGATATCCCCGAGCCTGACGAATTGATTTTCGTGTCATGGTTTGAGGGCGGGGAAATTTTCCGTTCGGGCTGCACATGGAATCGTGGCAAAGGCAAGATATTTTATTTCCGACCCGGCCACGAAACATTCCCGATCTATTACGACGCCAACGTTCGCCGTGTGTTAGCCAATGGTGTGAAGCATGTGGCCTCGCAACGTTCGAGCGCACCGGTGCGATTGAATGCTCCATGCATAGACCCGCCGTTGTCGCCGATTGCCGCGGACCATCAGGTCGATCAATCCCTGCATTGATGGTGTAGTGATCGTGCATTGATGAAACGCTGGTGATATCAGTTTCACTCGTAGCGTTTTCACGTTTAGCGGGCGACGCGCAGCGTCCCGTGTTGCTCCAAGAAACAATGCCATAAAAAATCCCCGCGATGATGGGGCATCGCGGGGATTGGGTTTGTGGATAGGTTGATTAAACGTTGTACGATTCATCGTGATCGTACAGGTTTGTATCACTCATAGAAATTCGTGGCTTCGGTTTCTTCGACGTCGCGGCCGATCTGGTCGCTGTTCATGGTGACCTTGAATCGCACGTCGCCTGCGGCTACAGCCTTGGCCGTGATGGTCCAGGTTGCGGTGGCCTTGGGTGGCAGGCTTTCCAGTTGGGCGAAGCTGATCTTCTGACCCACGACCGTGGCATCGGTCGCACCACCAGCGGCCACATATTCAGCCGCATCTTCCAAGGCTGCTTGAATCAGGATACCCGTACCCGGGCTTGAACCCTGGTTGGTCACGGTGATCTGGTAGGTCACCTTGGTGCCCACTTCGATCGGATCCTGTGTGTCGATAACTTCCAGGAGCACCGCAGGGATACCTGCGGCTTCGGTTTCCGTCGTCACGCTCTGGGCTTCAGCACAGAACGCCCCGACGGACGTGACGTTTTTGAGTTTGCTGATGGCTGTCGGATGAACAACCAGACTAAGCTCTTGCGATTCACCTGCTTTGATGGTGCCCAGCGCCCAGTTGAGCGTATCGCCATCACGGGTGACGCCGGTGGTTGCGGAAACGACTTCCACATTTCCGGGCAGGATATTTTGCACCACGGTGTCGCGAGCATCACCGTCGCCGATGTTGCTCACCTTGATGGTGTATGGCAAGTCACGACCCAGGAAAATCTTCTTCGAAGCGCTGGCTTCCAACGTCAACTGTGGCGATCGAACATCAATATTAGTCGCCGAAGCGATTTTGATATCACCGTCAGCGGTGGCCGTGGCCGTGTTAGCAAATTTGCCTGTGGTCACCGCTTCAGCAGTCGAGGCAAATTGCTTGGATTCGCCAGGTTTCAATCGGGGAATACGGGCAATGATTGTGCGCTTGCCGGTGGTTGATTCGACCAGGCCTTCAGGCAACGTATTGGTGATCAAAACATTGGTGGCATCGCCCGATCCTGAATTGGTTACCACAAAACGCAGTGGGATCAACTCACATTTGAGCACTTGTTCTGGCGCGGAAACCACCAGTCGCAACTCCGGCTCGACGACGGCAACTTTGAGGCAGTTGTACGGCACATAGCTGGCGGTGGCGCAATCCGAGAGCATCCCGATTTCATTGGCGATACCGCTGACCTTGATGGTTTTACTCTGGCCTTGCTCGAGCGTGCCGATTTCCCAGACCAGTTTGTCATCGTCTTCAACATCAACTTCAGGATCGGTTTCGCTCACCGTAAAGATGGCGTCGGTCAAGCTGGTCACTTTCACTTCGCTCAAAGCATTGGCTGAAATATTGGTAACCACCATGTCGTAGGTAAACGGAGCGCCCAGTTGCACGGCGGCTGGGGCTGATCGCTTGAGCATCAATGCGCTGGTCTTGCGATCGCCGGTGGGCAGGTAGCTGGTGTTGGTCACCATGTTGCCGCTTTCGATCGCGGTGGGCGTGGGAGCTTGTGGGATAACGGAATCATCATCGCCATCCGAATCGGCATCAGCATTTTGGGAATTCGCCGCTGTCGTTGCGGAGGCTGATCCACTCGATGAACCGTCAGCGGTGTCCATGGGTTGAGCGTTGGCGTTGAATTGTTCGCAGCCAATCATGGTGATCGCCAAAGTGCCGCTGAGCATGATCATCAGGGCCAACATATGTGTTCGCGTGATGGTCAGTAAGAATCGCAAATCCATTCGATATCCTTTCGTGGGTGACTCGTCGTCAATATCTATCTGTTTGTCGGAGTACTTGTCGGTGTAATTGTCAGTGAATAATTTTTGTAAAGACGCTTGTTGGTGTCATGTGTTGATGTCATGGGCCATGGGCTAGGAACTAGGAGCTAGGAGCTAGGGACATAGGTTTGAGGGCATGTGCTTGGTGCTTTGGTATTCAAAGGACAAAGCAAGCCAGAATGAGCAGTTAACATCGTCATATTGCGGACAGACCATGGAAATATTGGCCATAATTTCCACATATTGCCTCTATTTATGCCTCTTATGCCTCGGTCTGGCAACGATCTTCTCTCAGGAGCAAACCGTTTCAAGGCAAAACACCAATCCATACCGCGTTGCGATGGCTTGGCCACCTGCAAGATCGCGCTTTCTACCCAAGCATTCTCTCCCTCCCCAACCCAACTCCTTCACCCCCACCCCCCACACACACCCACACCTCCCCCTCCCCCCATCCACGTCACTTCTTTCCCGGGACTGGCCCTGATCTGGCTTTTGCTATTGGCTTGCCCTGACTTGTTTATCCCACTGCTCAAACCTGTGCAATCACTAAAATGCCACGCTTCGGATGGTAACCGCATCCGATAATACGGTCAAAAAAACGATGGCTTCCGATTCCTGTTCTGGGTCGCGAACTGGCTCACGTTCTCAATCGCCTGATGAGCCGGAGAAACCGGTGAAATCGATTGTGTCTGACATGGCCAATATGACGCTGGCACATGAGCCCGACATTGGACTGGACGTTTAACCTGTTGCTCACACCCGGCCGAATTGTTTTTCCAAATCGTGCAAGGTCAGGCGAATGGTGGTGGGCCGACCGTGGGGGCAGTTGCTCGATCGTTCGATGGTTTCGCGCATGGCCAACAGCGCGGCCAATTCTTCGCCTTGCAATCGATCGCCAGCCTTGACCGCGGCCTTGCATGCCATCATGTCGAGCACTTCATGCAGCGCCGCTTCCTGGGCCCGGGTGTTGGTCAGATCAAACGCACCACTCTCAGCCCGGTCGATCAGTTCGGTCATGAATGCGATCGGCTCGACGCGTCGTTCAAACAAAAACGAAGGAAACGCATGGATGGCAATCGTGGTCGGGCCAGCCGGTTCTGCTTCGATGCCGATTTTTTCCAACAGCGGTTGCAACTCTTCCAACGTCCCCGAGGGATCGCCACCGGCATCAAACATCGCAGGCATCAACAGCCGTTGGCTTTCCAAAGTTTTGTTCTGCCCGATCACCCGTTCACGCAATTGTTCGAACATCACCCGTTCGTGCAGCGCGTGTTGGTCGATGATGACCATGCCCTGTTCGTCCTGCGTGACGAGATAACTTTTATGCACCTGCAAAATTGGCGTCGGCTGTAAAGCGGGCGGCATCACCGTGGAAGTAGTGCCTGATGTGATCGAGTCGGCGTGAGCCTCCGAATCGCTGGGACTGCCAGATGCATTGTTGGTTGCATTGTTGGATTCATTCAACAACAACGGCGTGTCATCCAATTGGCCTGCGTCGTCCATCGCCTTACGCACCTGATCAAACACAAACCCCTTGTTCGACGGGTCCATTCGTTTGAAATAATCCACAAACGCACCGGGCGATTGGATGGCAGGATCCGCTGTTTCTCCGGATTGATTCGATCCGTAGGATGCCCCGAATCGTCCCCCGCCTCCGCTGGGCATCGCCATAGTCGGCGTCAGGTCTGCGCCGAGCAATCGTTGCCGTAATGATGACAGCACCAATCCATGCAGTCGGCTCGGTTCATAAAAGCGCACCTCGGTTTTGGCTGGATGCACATTCACATCAAACGCATGCGGATCGATATCCAGAAAAATGACTGCCACCGGAAAACGGTCCGGCGGCATCAGTCCGCGGTAGGCTTCCTTGATCGCGTGCATCAGGCCACGGTCCTTGATCGGTCGGCCGTTGAGATACACATATTGAAATTTACTGGTCGCCCGAGCGATGGATGGCAAACCGGCCAAACCCCAGATGGCTGCGCCGCCGCGCTCGGGGGGATCGCGATGCTCAAATTCCAACAGGGCATCGTCGAGGTCATTGCCGAGAATGGCGGCACATCGTCGGCGTGCTTCGTCATGCGGGGGCAAGTCCAACACCTTGCGTTCGTTGTGGGTCAGCAAAAATCGCACATCGCGGTGGGCCATCGCCAAGCGTTGCACCAGATCGCGGATGTAGCCAAATTCGGTCGGCGCTGCCCGCATGAATTTACGCCGGGCTGGCGTGTTGAAAAACAAGTCGCGCACCTCGATCACGGTGCCGGGGCTGCCTGATGCAGGGCGCACCTGGCTGATGGTGTCGCCACTGGCATCGATCGTGGCCGCCGCATCGTCATCACGTCGGCGACTGGTGATGCGCACGCGGCTGACGCTGGCAATGGAGGCGAGCGCTTCGCCACGAAACCCCATCGATCCGATGGACGCCAGTTCCGAGGGCTCGGTGATTTTGCTGGTGGCATGGGCGGTGACCGCCAGTGGCAATTCATCGGCAACAATGCCATCGCCGTCGTCGCTGATGCGGATCATTTCCCGACCGCCGTCGGTGATGGCAATTTCTAATCGCGTGGCCCCGGCATCCAGTGAGTTTTCGGCCAGTTCCTTGACCACGCTGGCGGGGCGCTCGATGACCTCGCCTGCGGCGATCTGGCTGATGAGCAGTGGGGATAGTTTTCGGATGGCCATAGACCTATTTTAGCGAGCATGGGTGTGGCCGTTTGAAGTGGGGTGGGGTTGTGATCCGGGTGAACTGCCGGGTGTGGGATTACGACCAGTTGACCGGGACGAGCTGGGCATTTAGGCTGCCGGATCGTTTCGTTGAAATTGTGACAAAGTAACTAGTAAGAACCCCGAAAGAACACGCGAGAAATTCCATGCTGCAACCCAATGATGTCGTTTTATTTCAAGGTGATTCGATTACCGATTGTGGTCGAGATCGCGAAATTGATAACAATGATTCGATGGCTGCGTGGGGACGAGGCTATGCCGCGCTGGCCGGGGCGTCATTGCGGGCCAACTTGCCTGCCTATGATTTGACCGTGATCAATCGCGGGGTCAGCGGGGACCAGGTTCCTGATTTGATTGCTCGTTGGGATGATGATGCGATTGCCCACAAGCCGAGTTTGATCAGCATTCTGATCGGCGTGAATGACGAGTGGCGTTTTCATCGTGAGGGCTCCGGAGAGGGTGTTCCGTTGGATGTGTTTGAAACTGGCTATCGGCAAGTGTTGGATCGATCACGTGAAGCGATGCCGGAAGTGCAGTTTGTGTTGTGCGAGCCGTTTGTGTTGCGGTGTGGCGGTATCACCGATTCGTGGTTTCCACAGTTTGATCAACGGCGGAAAATCGTAGAGACGCTGGCCATTGAATACGACACACGTTTCGTGCCGTTTCAACAAATTTTCGACGAAGCGGTGAAACACGCTCCGCCGGAATATTGGGCCCCGGATGGTGTGCATCCAACGCCTGCGGGTCATGCATTGATGGCGCAGAACTGGATGCGTGTGGTGTTGGGATAGGGGCTGGGGGGGCTGGGGGGCTGGGTACAGGGTCTAGGCGGAGGAGCGGGGCACGCGCGTTTTTTTACTGAAATGCCTGGGCCGCAGGCAGGTATGCTATGCGCTAACCGTTTGAATGAGTTACTAGCCCCCAGACTCCATATCCTGGACGCGACGATGCAAACCCTGACTGAAATCAAACAACTGTTGTCGGTCCATGGCCTGCATCCGAAAAAGCGATTCGGGCAGAATTTTTTGCATGACCATAATCAGCTAGACAAGATTCTGGGCGCGGCTGCGATCGAGCCGGGTGATTTTGTGTTGGAAGTGGGGCCTGGGACCGGGGCGTTAACCGAACGATTGATCGAGACGGGGGCGAACGTGTTTGCCGTTGAGGTGGATACCGATCTGGAACCGATTTTGGCTGAGCGTGTTGGGGATCGGGCTGAGCTGTTCATGGGTGATGTGCTTGACAGCAAACATGCGTTGCATCCGCAGGTGGCACAGGTGTTGAACGACCCGGCAGGCAAGCGATTCAAACTGGTGGCCAATTTGCCGTACAACGTGGCATGTCCGTTGTTGGCGACCTTGATGGTGGACTATCCGGGAATGGAGCGGGTGGTGGTGATGGTGCAGCGCGAGGTGGGACAGCGATTTTGTGCCAAGCCTGGCGGAAAGGATTACGGAATATTGAGCGTGCTGTTGCAGGCCGCATGTGAGGTGGATGTGGTGTCCGTGCTGCCGCCGGAATGTTTTTGGCCGAGGCCGAAAATTGATTCTGCGGTAGTGCGAATGGTGAGGCGGGCCGAACCGATCAGTGATGATTTGGCAGGCTTGTCACAGGTGTTGGGGGTTTGTTTTGGTCAACGGCGTAAACAATTAGGGGCGTTGGTGCGCCGTGGGTATGGAGTGACGGATTTGCCCGCGGGAATTGATGGAAAATGTCGCCCGGAACAGCTTTCTGTGGAACAATGGGCGCAGTTGGCGCGTTGTCTGGTTTGAGGGAAGGTTTGATCCTGCTGTAACGTGGGCCTAACATCACGGGTGGATCGGTGTTGAAGATCGGGCCGATGATAGGCCATAAGATGGGCCAGTAAGATGGGCTGTACGTGATGAGCGTCGGGGATGGCCCCCAATTGTCAGGCGATGGATATTAGGAGTTGTTGATGCGTACCTTGATTGCGATTCCGGTTTACAACGAACAACGATACGTGACGAAAGTATTGGACGAAGTCCGGCGCTACTCGCACGAAATTTTAGTGATTGATGATGGCTCGACGGATCAGACGCCGATGCTGTTGGCGCAACAACCGGTGGACGTGGTGCGTCATGCGGAGAACCGTGGGTACGGCCGATCGATGATCGATGCGTTCCGATGGGCGTCGTGTCAGATGTGCCGATACGACTGGTTGATCACGATGGATTGCGATGAGCAACATGAGCCGGCCAGCTTGCCTGATTTTTTTGCGGCAATTGAATCTAATCATGCGGACGTGATCAGTGGCAGTCGCTACCGAAAAGATCAGGATGGCAATGATCGGCCACCCTCGGATCGGCAAGCGATCAATCAACGCATCACAGATATGATCAACGTGCAATTAGGGATGCAGATCACCGATGCGTTTTGTGGTTACAAAGCGTATCGTGTGGCAGCGTTGCGTGAACTGAACCTGGATGAATCGGGTTATGCGTTTCCCTTGCAGTTCTGGGTCGAAGCGGCGGCGGCGGGTTTACGCGTGGATGAGGTGCCGATCCGTTTGATTTATAACGATCCGAATCGATCCTTTGGTGGGCCGTTGGATGATGCGGACCATCGGTTGACCCATTATCAACGTGCGTTTGATGCGGCGATGGCACGGCATCCGGAATTGCAACGGACGGCGGTGGAGACAGGTGCAGTAGCAACATCGGTTGATGATTCAGAATCGTGCTGTTGCGGTGAGTCTGAATCACGGTGAGCACGGTCGATCGGCTCATTTTCGATCCACCAATTCGTGAATGGTCGTTGTCGTTGCGTGCGGATGCGGTGCGCAACGGCGATCAAATGCGCGGACGCGATCAATGGGTCCAACTCATCAATCGAAATGTTTCACGATTGGGAATCGGTACGTCCGTGGAGGATGGCCGTGTTTTGCTGGCAACAGGCCATCAGGCGGGGCTGTGGCATCCGGGAATTCTGGCGAAATTTTTAGCGCTGGATATTTGGGGAGATGCGCTCAAGAAAATGGCGAGGGGCAGCGGGGAGAACAGTGGGGGGCACAGTGGTGGGGAAAATAGGACAACCGTGGTTGGGAGAACAGCGGAAAAAACGGAAAAAAAAGCGGGGGGGAAAGTGGGGGGGGGTGAGGGGGTGTTTTGGGTGGTGGCGGATCAGGATGCGAATGCGGCATGGACGTTTGAGGTGCCGGTGGTGCGGGGTGATGAATTGACCACGCGACGAGTGGATCTGGCTAAGGGCGCGGGTGTCGCGGTGGGGAATATGTGGAGAGGGGCAAAAACAGGTGTGGCGACATCACGACAGAAAGCGGTAAGGGCAGACGTGTTGTTGGCAGGGTTGGAAACATTGCGGGCATCGTCTGATGTTGGCAAGAGCGTTGTGGAAGGTGGCGATGCTGGGTTTGGCAACGAAGAGCAGTTGGATTTGTTAGCCGATGCGATTAAGGCCATGCCTGATGAATCGGTGTTGGAAAATCAGGCGGCGCAATTGGCGTGGGTGTTGGACTACCTGATGCGTGAGCGGTTGGGGATTTCGATGCCGGTGGTGTTTGCGTCGCAATTGAATGGATTGACTCCAATGCGTGAATTGATAACCGCAATGCGCGACGATGCGTTGCAATGTGTGCAGGCCTACAACACCGCGGTCAGGCAATATCCAGAGGCAGGGATGACGCGATTGCGGATTGATCCGATGCATGTGGAATTGCCGTTGTGGCGATTGCATGATCAGGGACGTGATCGCGTGTTCGCAGACATGGCCGATTCAAAAACAATTCTGGTGAATGATCGAGGCGATGAAGTAGCAATCGATGATGCTGGGTTAGCGCCGCGTGCATTGTTGCTGACGGCATTGATGCGCGGGTATGGGTGTGACTTATTTATTCATGGGACGGGTGGCGGGGTGTACGATCAGGTGACCGAGCAATGGTGGTCGACGTGGCGAGGCGAAAAGCTCAGCGCAGGGGTGGTGGCAAGTTGCGATTTGCGAATGGAATTTGATGTGCCCGTGGCGGATCAGACGGCCGTCGAACAGGCGGTGTGGCGGGCGCATCATGTGCGACATAATCTGGATCAGGAATCAGTGGTGCAGGCAAACGAAGCGGACAGCGTAGCCCAAAAGCGAGCGTTGCTGAGGACGATGGATGATGATCGCGATGTGACGCGCCGGGCGAAGGTGTTTGAACAGATTCATGCATTAAACGATGCGCTCGCGCAGCGATATCCCGCATTGATTCAGCAGGCGGACACCGCGCTGGAACGGGCGCGTCAGGGATTGTTAAATCATGAGGTGGCACATCGCCGTGATTGGTTCTGGGGTTTGTACGATGACGCGGGGTTACAATCATTACGGGGAGCGATCGCCAAGGCGATACAATGACGGACTGATTCGGAGGGGATAGGAGTGTCGCGATGATCAACAAGCGATGGCGAATGTTTTTTTTATGGCGGACATGGGCAGTCTGTTTGTTGGCGATCTTGCCGGTATTGGCTGGTGGACTGGTGGGTGTGGGTGGGGTTGTAGGCGAAGTGGTTGGGGATGTCACGGACATTACCATTGCCGATGTGGCTAGCAGTGATGAGGCTGCGTCGGAGCATGTGAATTTTGAACGTTGGTACAGCGTGTTGATCTCGGATCAGCCCGCGGGTTCGTCGTACATGTCCGAGCGGGTGGTGGGCGAACAGATTGAAACGATGTATCAAATGTCGATGTCGATTCGACGCGGTGAGCATTCGATTTCGATTTCGGTATCGAGCCGATTTATAGAAACGCTGGATGGCACGCCGATTGAAGCGACGACGACGCAACAGTTGGGCGCAATGGGGGCCACGACCAACACGATGCGTTTTGGTGAGGACACGATTGAAATAATCAGTGGCCAGGTTGGCGTGGATGGTGCGCGCGATGAAGCGACGAAAAAAACAGAGGAAGCTACAAAGCAGAAAGCAGCGAAGAATGCCGGGGAAAACGTGGGGGGGCGGAAGGTTTTGCCTGCGATTGTTGGGGAATGGTTGACGCCAGCGGCAGCCGGGCGTTATGTGGCAGAGCGTTTGGCCGCAGGGGATAAACAGATCACGTATCGTTCGGTCGACCCGGCCATGGGGGCGATGGCTGTGACGATGATGATTGAGGTCGGTGAGATGCAGATGGTGGAGTTGCTGGGGCGAACGGTTCAGGCCCGGCATTGTCGGTTGCGTTCGTCAATAGCACCGATGATTGTGACCGATGATTATCTGGATGAAAACGGACGATCATTGCGATCAAATTTTTCAGTGATACCGGGTTTTGGTGTGACGCTGGTCGCAGCGGATCGCGCGCTGGCTGAGCAAGCCGTGAACCCGCCGGAGTTGTTGGCATCTACGATGATTGCCATGAAGGAACCGATCGAACAGCCACGGGAGTTGCGACGAGCGCGCTATGCCTTGACATTGTCAGGTGAAGATGCGAGTGGGTTGGATGATTTGCCGAACACGGTTGTGCAGCAGGTTGCGTTTGATGCGGCACGTGGGGTTGCCATGGTGACGGTGGATTTGGATGTGACCACGGATGCAGAGGAAGACAAACAACCGACGAAGCCGGACGAGCGGTATCTGCAATCGACGACCTTGATGAATCATCGTGATGCGAAACTGGTGGCAATGGTGGGCAAAGCCACAGCCCGGTTGGGCGATGATGCGACCTTGTTGGAGCGTGGCGAAGTGCTACGGCGTTATGTGAATCAAGTGGTGCATCAAAAGGATTTGTCGGTAGGATTTGCGACAGCCTCCGAGGTGGCACGAACCGGGCAAGGCGATTGTTCGGAACATGCGGTGTTGCTGGGTGCTCTGTTACGAGGGGCGGGGATTCCAAGTCGGCTGGTGAGTGGCGTGATTTATGTGGAGGAATTTTTGGGAGCCGAGCATGTGTTTGGCTATCACATGTGGGCCCAGGGGTGGATCGATGGCCGTTGGGTTGATCTGGATGCAACGTTACCGGGGGACCGGGGATATGATGCGGCACATATCGCCCTGACGACCAGTGCCATGACCGAGGGAGGCGGGATGATGTTGAACGATATGGTCGAGCTGACGCCGTTAATCGGTCGGCTGGCGATTGAACGGATTGAATGATGAAATTTGCCCGAGCTGAACGGGCCTGCGAATTAGTTCATAACTGCTTGTAAAACAGAGGTATAGATATGTGTAGCCGTAAAAAAACGTTCGTCGATCACCCGGAAAGGACCGACGAACGCCATAGGTGTGAACATGCTACTGGCATGAGCGATTTGGACCAGCCTTGAGGGTGCCATTTGTGTGGCACTGTTCGGATTAAAATATCAATTCGTTTGAGGGCAAGCGATTTTTCGAGGTTTGGGCGAAAGGGGATGGGTTGGTTGGGGTAACTGAGGGCCTG
>JAUHYI010000067.1 GCA_030426385.1 Phycisphaerae bacterium | reverse complement strand
AACGTGGGGGGGAGGGGGATGCGGGTGGCGAGGAATGGGGGTAGGGCGTATGATTTTGTTATGGCGGTTTTTATCGACGATCAGGAATTTTCGATGGGGGATGTGACAGCGGCTGCGTCGGGAGGCGCGGCGGAGGTTGCGACGTTGGGCGTGGTGATCAGTGCAGCCCAGGAATCGTTGCAAGCGTCGAAGCGCATGATTATTGATGTGCAATGCGATGGGGAACAACTGATGGGCGAGGCGCTGGTGGATCGCCAGCATGAGCCACTGGGCAAAAGCGACGTGCGACTGTATACCGCGGACCCGCGTGAGTTGGCGGTGTCGACGTTGGAACAGGTGCGGATCAGTCTGGAAGAAAGTCGCACCACGCTGACGCAAGCGGCGGCGTTGTTTCAGGAAGATCGGATCGGCGAAGGCATGGCCCAAGTGGGAACAATGTTGGATGTCTGGATGCAGTCGCAACAGGCGGTGGTGGATTCGACGCGGATCGTGGCGTTTAACCTGGATGAGATGATGTTTGAAGATAAGCCCCTGGTGGCATTGTTTAATGAGTTGTCCGAACAGTTAAAATCATTGCGAGAACAACTCGATCAACACGATGCGCTGGCCCTGGCTGATACGTTGGGTTACGAGTGGCCCGAGGTGACCGACCGTTGGCAAGGCATGTTGTCATCACTGATCGAAGAGATCGAGAAAGCGGAGTGAGTGGGAAGTCAGCCGTTAAAAAGTCAAAAGTCAAAAGTTAAAAGTTGAAAGTTGAAAGTTAAAAGTTAAAAGTAAAAGCGAAGAGTCAATCACACGCACAGACGTGAGCAAACGTGGGAAAACGTGAGCAAACGTGGGGGGGGGAAGTTGAGATATTTATGCCGACGCCGAATCTGGATCATCCGACACTGGTGCATTTGAAACGCGGGTTTCCCAATGTGAAATTGATGGCTACGGAATACCGTGGCCAGACGACAGTGGTAGTGCCTGCGGCATCATCGCATGCCGTGTTGGCTTTTTTGCGCGATGACGAAGCGTGTGCGTACAATTTTCTATCGGATGTGGTTGGGGTCGATTACCTGAACTATCCCAAGGAAGCCAACGACCCAGCCGTCAAAGGGCGATTCGCGGTGATTTATAATCTGGTGAGCTATTCGCATAACCAGCGATTGTTCATCAAGGTGTTGCTGGACCCGTCGATCGATACGTCGGGGATCGAAGCTGACCCTGCGTTGCACGTGGCGAGTGTGACGGACCTGTGGCCTGGTGCGGAATGGACGGAACGCGAAGTGTTCGACATGTTCGGCATTCGGTTCGATGGCCATCCGGATTTGCGGCGCATTCTGACGTGGGAAACGTATCCCGCCCATCCGTTGCGAAAAGATTATCCGTTGCGTGGCCGCGGTGAACGCGAGACGTACAAGGTGGTGGACCGGGATAGCGCGTAGGGGAATTTTTGATTTCTGATTTCTGATTTTTAGTTTTGGGGGCGTGGTTCTTGTGCGCGCGGAGAACGTGTGGAAATATGCAGGAGAATATGGGGGGGATGTGGTGGGGGGGAATGTGTGTGTGGGGGGGGGAGGGTTATCGGATGGGGTGGTGGGGGTGGGAGTGATTGGTTTATTTGGGCGGGCTGGTTGGTCGATGCGTGATGATAGGTTGCCATGATGCCGCCGATTTTTATTACACGGAGATTTACCATGTCGCAGGATCAATCGATGTCGGATCACAATTTGAAGTTAGCGGAAGATCGTCGCCGTGATATGCGTTTAGCCGGAGCGGGTGTGGGCCGACTGGATGCGGTGGTGGTGAATAAGTTTTCGCAGCCGATCGAGATATTGCGAGAGCCTGAGGTGGTGGATGTGTCTGCCGGTGGTTTGGCGCTGGCAGTGAGCAACGCGACCAAGGTGGGACATGCGGTACGGCTGGGCGTGATGGATGCGAAACATGGTGTGACGGATTCGATTACGGTCGAGACGGTGGACTGTCGGCCATGGTTGGATGGCAAACATCTGCTCCGTTGCAAACTGGTGCAGGGGAAGATGCCCGCGTCGTTGATTTATGGCTGGTGAGGTTTAACTTTCTGATTTCGGGTTTTACGTTTTGATTTATTTGTGCGTGCGGGGTGGTGTGTGTGGGGGGGGGCACGCTAAGCCGCAAGCGGCGGTTTTTTTTTGTGCGCGGTGCGTAGCGCGTGTGGCGTGAAATAGATCACGGCAACATACTCACGAAAACCTGCTCACGAAAACCTAATCAAGCAAAAAAGCGCAGGGGAAATGTGGGGGGGGGTTAACGGCCCAGCATTTGGCCGATGGTTTGGCGGGATTTTCTAGCATTGGGGGATGAGTTTTTGAGTATTTCGATCATTTGTTCGCGTTGTTCGCGGTTGAACGAATCAGCCAGTTGTTCGAGTCCCCAGATGTCGATGGGGCGTTCGATCGAAGGTGCGAGTTCGCGGATTAAACCGAGGCGATTGTCGCCGACTGAGCCGTCGAGGATGAGCATGGATTCGCCGGTGGTGATGATGTCAGGCATGTGTGCGACGAGTTGTCGGAGCATGCGTGCGCGGGTGTCATCGGGCGCGTCGCCTAGGATTTGCGGCGCGGTGGTGGGATCGATCGAATCGTCGCCTGCGTTTTGAATGATCACGTCGAGCAGGTCAGCACGGCGATAGGCCGACGCGTCGCCGAGCAGGATGGTGATCTCCTGGCCCCGTAAATTGTGAGGTAGTTCCGTGATGCGCGCACGCAGCATTTGCAGACGCTCGGTGTCGTTCAACGGCGCGAGTTGATCGCACAAGGATTGCACCGCCGGACGAATGTTGGTGCCGGTGTTGGTGCGTTGCAGGTAGACTGGCTCGGCGGCGGGCACGGGTTCCGTTAATGAATCAGTCAAGTTGTCCGCAGCAGGCACCGCATGGGCGAGTTGGGCATCATCGACAGTTGGTTCGTCGATGGCTTGTTCTGTTTGCAACGGATCAGGTGTCTCAGGATCAGCCGCGTCCGCGTTGGGGTTGACATGGTTGAAAGCGATGATGGCCATGACGAGCGAGATCGCCAGTGATGGGCCGAACCATGGATAGGCGGCGAGTTGGCCGCGTATGAAAGCAAGTAAGGATAGGGCCAGGCCGCGCAGCGAACGGTCGGGCGTGGCATCAATGATCTGTTGTTCGAGACGTTCGATGCGGAGATTGAGGCCCGCCTGTCGTTGTTCAACCTGTTGGATCGATTGCTTGATGATGGGAATTTGGCGCTGGTGGAATTGTCGCATGGCACCGGTGTTGCCGGTGGCGAGAAAATCCATGGAGCGTTGGAGGCGTTCGAGGAGCTGGGCGTTTTCTTCCTGGTCACAGACGAGCTGTTCACGGCAGAGGGTGAGTTGGCCTTGCAAGGCATCTAAAGATTCGGCGGCGTTGATGGCGGTCACGCGTGAGGTCCCAATGATGAGTGAAAAAAATATGCAGGCTGTTGTAGGTTTGATCGGGCGGGCGGCGTGCGGTTTGTAATGGTGGTTGCGATTGCAGGCAGGATGAGGGGTTTGGCTGGGTTACAGCCGGTACGACCGTTATGACCGGGGGTTGGGGGGGGTGGGGGGGTGGTGAGGGGGGCAGAGATGGGGGGGGGACAGTGGGGGGGGGATTTTGAAGGTGGAAGTATGCGGGCTATAATGAGGGGCTATGTCTACGACACGACCTATCGGTGAAGCTGTTGGAAATGCATCGTCTGTGGCTGCGCGCGGGAAGCGTGATTCGACGTTGTCGGTCGCGATCGTGGGCGTGACCGGCGCGGTGGGGCAGGAATTTTTAAATGTGTTGGCACAACGGCAATTCCCGGTGGGTGAGTTGCGGTTGTTAGCCAGTGCTCGCAGTGCGGGCAAGCAGGTGGATTACAACGGCAAGACGTACACGGTTGAAGAACTGACCGCGGATAGATTTGCGGATGTTGATCTGGCGTTGTTCAGTGCGGGCGGCTCGATCAGTAAAGAGTACGGCCCGATCGCGGTGCAAGCGGGCGCGGTGGTGGTTGATAATTCGTCCGCGTTTCGCATGGTGGACGATGTGCCATTGATTGTGCCGGAAGTGAACGCGGAAGCGATCGAAGCCGCAGGGATAGGTCTGGGTATTGATGAGAAGCCCGGGATCATTGCGAACCCGAATTGTTCGACGATCATCATGATGGTGGCGGTGACGCCGTTGCATCGCGCTGCGGGCGTGAAGCGAATGGTGGTGAGCACGTATCAGGCTGCGAGTGGTGCGGGTGCTGCGGCGATGCAGGAATTGGAAACGCAAACGCGTGAAGTGTTGGCCGGCAAGTCAGGCAAAGAATTAACGGATGACATTTTTGGATTGCAGTATGCGTTTAATTTGTTCAGCCATAATTCGCCGATGCAGGACAATGGATACAACCAGGAAGAAATGAAGATGGTGCACGAGACGCATAAAATATGGGGGTTTGATGCGTCAGGTGTTGATAAAAAAGATTGGCCTGCGATTGCATGTACCTGTGTCCGTGTGCCAGTGATGCGTGCGCATGCGGAGTCGATCAATCTGGAATTTGTGAAACCCATGGATGAAGTGTTGGCCAAGTCGTTGTTGAAGTCGGCCCCGGGTGTGTCGATCATCGATGACCGTGCGAATAATCGATTCCCGATGCCGTTGGATGCGTCGGGAATGGATGATGTTTTTGTGGGCCGTATTCGTAATGATGTGAGCCGAGCCTGGCGTGATGGTGCGGGCCATGGTGTGGAACTGTTTGTGTGTGGTGATCAGATTCGCAAAGGCGCGGCGCTCAATGCGGTGCAGATCGCGGAGTTGCTGGTGTGAGGTAGGGGATGGGCCGGGGTAGGAAGATAACCACCGAGACACCGAGGCACCGAAACACTGTGGCGGGGAATAAGAAAAATTGTGAGATGGATAGTGCTAAGCCGCAAGCGGTGGGCGTGGAGGTGTGGGATGTCGTGCGCGGCGAGAGATTCGGTGTGCGTGGGGGATTGTGTGGAGGATTGTGAGGGGGGGATGTGAGGAGGGATGTGAGGGGGAATGTGGGGGGGGTTTCGGGTAAGATGTCGGCGATGCGAGTTGTGGCTGACGAGAAACGAGTTGCGGAACTGATTGGTGAGCTGGCCGAGCGTGTTCGGGCAGATGTTTTTGGCGTGCGCGGGGGTGGTGTGGGGCCAGATGTGGCGGGAAATGTGGGTGAAGATGCGCGGGGGAAAGTGGGGGAGGTGGGGGGATGGGCGATTGTGGGGGTAAGGGATCGGGGTGATGAGATTGCGCGGCGGATGGCAGCGGTGTTGAAGCCGGACCATTTCGGGATCCTGGATATCACGTTGTATCGGGATGATCTGTCGGAGATTGGCCCGCAGCCGGTGGTGGGTACGACGGAGATTGATTTTGGGGTGGATGGTATGACGATTGTGCTGGTGGACGATGTGTTGATGAGTGGTCGATCGGTGCGGGCGGCGCTGCAATCGTTGTTGGATCTTGGTCGGCCCAAGCGTGTGTGGTTGAGCGTGTTGGTGGATCGAGGCGGGCGTGAGTTGCCGATCGCGGCGGACCATGTGGGTTTGGATTTGTCGAATGATTTGCAAGCGGGGGAATGGGTGGAAGTGCAGATCAAACCGATGGATGGTTGTGATGCGGTGGTGGTGCGCAGCGGAGCGGCGCGCGAAGGTGGCGTGAAAGCGGAGGCGCGTGAATAGTGATGGTATCGCGAGGACAAACAACTTCGGAAGGGGCCAACGATGGAGGAGCGATGCCTGGCCCTACAGGCTCGCGGGAAGAGGGGTATCAGTGGGGTCATCGACATTTGTTGGGGCTCGAAGAATTGTCAGCAGAAGACATTCGTTTTGTGTTGCAGACAGCACGGGGGTTGGCAGGGGTGAGTACGCGGAGTGTGAAGAAGGTGCCTGCACTGCGTGGGCGGGTGGTGGTGAATTTATTCTTCGAGGATTCAACACGCACGAAGTCGAGTTTTTTCCTGGCCGCAAGTCGCATGTCCGCGGATGTGTTGGACTTCACCGCCAAGACATCGAGCGTGGCCAAGGGCGAGACGTTTCGTGACACCGCGAAAAATATTGAAGCGATGGGGGTCGATGTGATTGTGGTTCGGCATAGCCAGAGCGGCGCGGCGAAGCTGTTAGCCCAAAGCGTGTCGTGCAGTGTGGTCAATGCCGGTGATGGCCAGCATGAACATCCAACGCAGGGGTTGTTGGATTTATATACGCTCGCCGAACGACTGGGACGGGCCGGGGACAGCAGTGAAAAGTCAAAAGTAAAAAATGAAACGTCAGATAGTACGGGGGAAAGTGGGGGAGCAAGCGGGGGTAAATGTGGGGGGAGAAGTGGGGGGGGGGCGTTTGATTTGTCGGGTCTGACGGTGGGGATTGTGGGTGATATTAATCACAGTCGCGTGGCCCGATCGAATATTTACGGGTTAACGAAATTGGGAGCCAAGGTCGTGTTGATTGGCCCGCCGACGTTGGTCAGTGGTGGGTTTCGTGAGATGGGTTGCGAGGTCTGTCACAATCTGGATGAAGCGCTGCCGAAGCTGGACGCGATCAACATGTTGCGGATTCAGTTTGAACGGATTGGAAGCCAACAATTTCCGGGCGTGCGTGAGTATGCCCATTTGTTTGGCCTGAACGCGGCGCGTATGGCCAAGGCGAAACCCGATCTGGTGGTGATGCATCCGGGCCCGATTAATCGCGGTTTGGAAATCGAATCGGTGGTGGCCGATGGGCCCAACAGCGTGATCCTGCAACAGGTGACCAACGGCCTGGCGGTACGAATGGCAGTGCTGTTTCTGGTGACGGGGGCGGGGTGAGCAAAGTTAATAGTTAATAGTTAAAAGTCAAAAGTTAAAAGTTAAAAGTTAAAAGTTTAGATATTACACAAGGGTGGTGGGGTGATAGAGCATCTGGGGGCAGGAGATTTTGTTGTGATGAATTGTGGTTGTGATCGTAAGAATGGGACAGCGGCAGGGTGTGGTCATGACGGTGGGGAGCCTGCGCGAGACGGGGATGATGCGCTGAATCATGACAAAAAAAACAATGGGGAACGTGGTAAAGAAAACAGTGCAGAAAATGGTGGAGATAACAAAGGGAAATATGCGGGGAAACGTGGGGGAGGACGTGGGGGGGAAAGTGGGGGGGGGATGTTGTTGATCATTTCGGGGCCATCGGGTGTGGGCAAGACGACGATCACGCATGAGGTGGTGAAGCAGTTGGGTGCGGTGTTCAGTGTATCGATGACGACACGACCGATTACGGGTAAGGATCGGGAAGGGGTGGACTATTGTTTTGTAGATCGTGCGGAGTTTGAGGCCGAGCGAGACGCGGGGAATCTGTTGGAGTGGGCCGAGGTTTTCGGGCATTACTATGGCACGCCGAGGGCCGCGGTGGAGACAGCGATGGATGCGGGGAAAGTGGTGATCCTGGAAATCGATGTGGAAGGCGCGGTGCTGGTGAAGGAAGCGATGCCGGAGGCGTTTGCGTTGTTTGTGAAACCGCCGAGCGAGGAGGAGCTGTTGCAACGATTACGTCGCCGAGCGCGAGAAGATGAAGCGACGATTCAACGGCGGTTTGGCCAGGCCAGGCGAGAGATTGCCCGTGCCGATGAGTGCGGGGCGTATAATGCGTTTGTGGTGAATGATGATCTGGCTCATGCGATCGAAGAAGCGGTGGGTCTGATTCGGGACGAGTTGAACGCAAAAAGTAAAAAGTAAAAATTGGAAGCAGAAAACAGAAGTTTGCAAGTATTGATCGTGAGTCGTGCGAGATGACATGTGTGACGGTGGGGCAGGGTAAAATGGATGGCTATGAAATATCCTGCGGTATTTTTGGATCGGGATAACACGGTGATTGCGACCGCATCGAAGGAACACGATGCGCATGGCGATCTGGGTGATCCGTCACAAGTGCGGTTGCTCAAAGGTGCCGCGTCAGCGATCGCATCGATGCGCGGACTGGGTTACAAGATCGTGATTGTCACGAGCCAGGGTGGCGTGGCCCGGGGGAAATTTACCGAAGACGATGTGGATGCTTGTCACCATCGGGTGAACGAATTGTTGCGCGAATTCAGCAACACGTTTATCGATCGATTTTATTACTGTCCCTATCATCCCCAAGGCGTGGTTGAAGCGTATACCCATCCGGATCACCCCTGGCGGAAACCGAAGCCGGGGATGTGGTTTGAAGCGGCCAAAGATATGTCGATCGATCTGAGTCGATCGTGGTCGATCGGCGACATGATGCGTGATGTTCAGGCCGGTGCCGCTGCGGGGACGCGGACGATACTGTTGGCCGATCAGGAATCGACGGATCACGGGATGGGCCATGTGCCGGAGTTTACATGTCGTGATCTGATCGAAGCGGTGCGGATCATGGCCGCAAAGAAACGGCCTGAGCCTGCAGAGTCGAACGGCTTGGGAAGCGGCAGCGAAAGTCGTGACAAGTTAAAAGCGGCCAATGAAAAGTTAGCCGAGGGTGAGGCGCGAGACGGAAGCGCAGGTGGCAATGGCAGTGGGCGTGCGAAAGGTATTGCGAAGGGTAATGCAGGGGGGAATGTGGGGGGGAAGGTGTTGCCGACGAGTTCGACACGTCCGCCGCAACGGCCTGCGCGGAAATTTATTCCGATGGAACACGCGCCGGTGCCCGCGAGCAATGAGTCGATCCTGGTGGTGGATTCAGCCGATCGCGACGTGGTGGCCGGTGAGGTTGATGACTGGGAAGAGTCGAACCGTGAAGACGTGGTGCGGGGAACGGTTGCGGATGATGACTCGGAAGGCGGGGCAAAAGTTGGGGCAGAAAGTGAGACTGAAAAAGCACCGCGCGTGCGCACGGATGCCGCGGGGCAAGAGAATGCCGATACGAGTGGGGTAAGCAACACAGCGAAAAAAACCGAAGAAAAACCGGGGGTAAATGAGGGGGGCCAAGTAGGGGGGCACGTGGGGGGGCAAGTGGGGGGGCGGAGCGATCAGTTGTTAAGGCAGATTTTGCAGGAGTTGAAAGATCAGGCGGCAGCGTCGCGGGATTTTTCAACAATCCAGATGATGGCACTGGTGTTGCAGATGATTGCGTTGACGTGCGTGGTGGGCGCGTTCCTGATGGGCGATGAAGAAATGTTTACATTCACGCGATGGATCGGGTTGGCGATCATGTTGCAACTGGGCGTCGTCACCGCGTTGTTATTCGATCGGCGATGAGAGATGAAAATTTTTACCAAGAGGCACATAGGCACATAGGCAAAGAGATAGCGTGGTACACAGAAAAATAAAATTCAGCGAACAAGGTGATGTGTGAGTGGGCCGGGTTAAGCTGCAAGTCGCAAGCCGCAAACGGGCAGTAGCCAGTGGATGATGGTTTGGATGGATAGGATGGAGAGATGTGTGTGTGGTGTGGGGGTGGGGGTGGGGGGGGGTAGAGACCTCGAGAAATAAAGACATGCTGGGGTAATTGTGGAGGGGTGAACAGGTGCAAGGATTTATGAAAGTGTCGCATCCGCAACGACAACCCATTGAGCGAATGTTGGTGGTGATGCCGACGTGGTTGGGTGATTCGATCATGGCTACGCCGACGCTTCGCGCGTTGCGTTTGCATTATCCGCAGGCCAGGATCACCGCGTTGATAGGTCGGAATTTGCGAGCGTTATTGGATCCGTGCCCGTGGGTGGATCGGGTTGTGACGACGCGGACGAAGCGTGAGCCGATGGTGGGTTTGGCCCGTCGATTATCCACGGGTGGTTTTGATGCGGCGGTGTTGTTGCCCAATAGTTTTCGCAGTGCGCTGTTGATGCGGTTGGCGGGGATTAAACGACGGATTGGCTACGATCGCGATGGTCGCGGTGCGCTGCTGACGGATCGGTTGATTCCTCGTCGTGGGCCGACAGGATTTGTCCCGGTACCGACGCGAGATTATTACCTGGGGATTGCGCAGTATCTGGGGGCGGCGTCGCCTGATGTGTCGATGGAATTAATGACGCGTGCCGAAGATCAGGTGCGTGCCGATGCGATCTGGCAGCAGGCGGGCGTGACTGTGGACGTCTGTGAGAAAAATACGGGGGGAAGTGGGGGGGGAAGTGGGGAGGGAAATGTGGGGGGGGTGGTGTTACTGAATCCGGGGTCAGCGAAAGCGAAAAAATGTTGGCCTGCCGAGCGTTTTGCCGCGGTCGCTGATCGCATGGTGCGCGAGCATGGTGCGAAGGTAGCCGTGACGGGTGCGCCCAATGAGCGAGCGATTCTGGATGCTGTTTTGCGTGCGACGAACGAGCCGGTGATCGATCTGACGCAGTATGGGTTGACATTGCGATTGTTGAAAAGCGTGATTAAGCGTGCGGATGTTCTGATCACCAACGACACGGGCACGCGGCATTTGTCGGCAGCGATGGATGTGCCGGTGGTGACTTTGTTTGGGCCGACGACGCCTGATTGGACGGAGATCGATTATCCGTGGGAAGTTCAAGTGCAGGGCCCGACGTTGGAATCGATCACGGTCGACGAGGTATGTGCGCACGCGGCGGGATTGATGGGACGCCGTCGAGCGCATGAGCAAGCGATGATCGCCTCGAACGAGCAGGCAGTGTGATGAAAATAGCCATGGTGATCGAAAATTTCGATCCGACAGGCGGCGGAGCGGAACGTAATGTAGCCGAAACGTCATTGCGTTTGTCGCAGCGTGGTCATGATGTGACGGTGCTCGCGGCGTGGTCGCAAAATGTCGAGGCATGGGGTGGGGGTGGTGGGGGTGGGGGCGGTGCCACCGGAAGTGATTTGCGTTGTGAATTAGTGATTGGGCCGGGGAAGAGTTCGGGGCGAAAACTAAAAAGTGCAAGGCGTTTGCATCGTTTCGTATCGTGGGCCGAATCACGTTTGGCCGAGGGTGGGTATGACGTGACCTTGTCGGTGACGCCTGCGGTGCGTGCGATGGTGATGCAGCCGTTGGGTGGGACGTATCGCGAAACATTGGAACGCAATCGAATCGCGCAGCCGACAGCGATAGGCCAATGGGTGAGGCGCGTGGGATGCATGGTTCGCAAGTATGCGGGAGGCGGGAAGCGCGGCGCGTTGTTGGCATTGGAAGAGCAAACGTATGCGGATGATCGTGTGCGTGCGATCGCTGCATTAAGCCGATACGTGGCCTGGCAATTGATGCACCACTATGCGATTGATGCCGAGAAAATCACGGTGATTGCCAATGCGGTGGATGCGTCGCGTTTGACGGTTTCATCCGATGCACGCTTGGCCACGCGGGCCGTCCACGCGATTGCCGATGATGAAATCGCCTATCTGTTTTCCGCGTTTAACCCGCGTTTGAAAGGGTTTAATTCATTGTTGCAAGCCACCGCGCGTGTGCGACAGCAGGGCGTGCGCGCGGTGATTCTAGCGGTGGGGCGTTATCGTCATGCGGAGCGTGCGATGATTCGGCAGGCGGGTTTGATCGATGCGGTGCGCGTGGTGGGCGTGACCCAGGATGTGGCATCGATGTATGCGGCGGCGGATGTCACGGTGGTGCCGACGTTTTATGACACGGGCAGTCGTGTGGTGATTGAATCATTGTTGGCCGGTCGGCCGGTGATCGCGACGCGACAGTGTGGCGCCGATGAATGGATCGAATCAGTGAGTGATGATAGTGATGATAGTGATGTTGGTGAGGATGGCGAGAGTAGCGATAGTAGCGTTGTTGAGCAGAGCAATAGTTTGGGGCAGGCGGGTACAGATATCGACCCCGCAAAAATAAAGGTGAGGCGGGGGAGGGTGATCTCGGATGCGCGGGATATTGATGGGTTAACGCAGGCGATGATCGAATTGGCCGACCGGCGGACGCGACAGGATAGCGTGTGTGATATTGCGCGGTTGGCTGAGGAGGTTTCGATTGATCGACATGTGGATCAACTCGAAGCGTTGCTGGTGGGCGTTGCGGATTCGGTGGGTCGCGCATGAGTGGTCGGTTCGACATCAGCCGACACCGTGGGATTGGCCATGGATGATGTGGCCGCGTCAGAGGTTCCAGTTAATTCAGGCGTTTCGCGTTTGGGTTGAGCCAAATTGTTTTGCACCGCCCAGAGCGCTGCGTATTTCAAATGTGCCCCGCGTGCTGCCATTTGCGCGATCAACACGCCGAACGCTCCGTCGCGCCACGCGCCTTTGATGACGTAAAATTTAAAAAACGCGAACGCTGGCCGCAACCATATATCGACAATCGAACAACGTCGGCCACGTTCATGCATTTGTCGCGCAACGATCAGCAAGCGTGAGTCTTCTAACTTGCCATCGAAATAGTCGCGAAATCCTGCAGCACTGTGACGTTTATGCTCGATACGGCCACGCAGTCGGCATTGTCGTGATGGATGAGACGGGGTACGCGAATCGTGCAACACTTCGTCGCCCCAATCGCAGCGTTGGCGATTCATCAATCGCGTCAGCCAATCCGGATCCCAGGCACGTACAGGCCTGCCCATGACAAAATTTCGCCGTCGCACATGGATGAGATCCATGTCTTGCCACACGTTGGCGGGGAGTTGTTGAATTTCATCACGCAGTTCGGGGGTGATCGTTTCGTCGCCGTCGAGGATAAATATCCAATCGTTTTTTGTTTGGGCAGCGCCGAATATTTTTTGCTCGGTGTAGCCACGCCATGGTTCGATGATGTAACGATCGGCCAATGCCTGTCCGATTTCGCCGGTGCGATCGTGTGATCCGGAATCAATCACGACGACTTCGTCAGCCCATTGCGCGGACTCGATCGCCTGTGCCAGTGTGTCTTCGCAATTCGCGCAACAGATGAGCACGGAGATGGCTTGGCTGGCGGCTGGCGAGCTGTTGGTCGCAGGCAATGGGTGGGGGGGCTTGTTCGACATAAACGCAAGCCTAACCACGACGCGCTCAATCGGCAACGCGATACAATATTTGCCGTCACCATGAAGCCTTCACCCCCCCACATTCCCCCCCCACATTCCCCCCAACATTCCCCCCAACATTCGTCCCAACATTCGTCCCCGCATTCCCCTCCACAATCGCCCGCACAATCCCAGCCAACTTCCCCGTCTACTTCCCCTTCACCGAATCTTCCATCCGACTTGATAGCCACACCCGTGACGGTTCCCGCATTTTCTACAAATCATGCCAACACTCATGCCAACACTCAGGGCAACACGTTTACGCATCACGCGCCCCAGCGTGTCGCGTTTCTTGTGGAACGCTTTTTCTCGCAATCCTCATCGTTGGGCCGTTGGCTTGACCGTTTGGCCACCGATCTGACCCGTGATGGCCATGGGGTCACGATCTTTTTAGCCTATGAAAATGCAGGCCGCACCAGTCCCGACCCCACGCCACATGACATTCAGGTCTTGCCCAGCCGACGCCGATCCTGGCCCGGCCTGCTACGCGCTTTCGATGCCTGGCTGCCCACCGTGTTGGATCCCGCGGAATTCGATGCGGTCATATCTCTGTCCAGCCTCATCCCGGCGCCGACGGTGATTCCATGGTCAGGCCTACTCAACACGCCACACAATCATCGTGCCTGGCATCGGCTCGGACGACTCGCACGCTATCGTCCCGACACACGTCTGGCCCTGCGCTATCGTTTGCGAAAACGCGAACGTGCCGTGTTGGCCAACCCCATGGTCAAACGCTGGGTGGCGATCAGTCCCGGCATGGTCCACACATTGACGGACGCACTTACCGTGGCGCGTCCCGATGTTTTTTTGCAAACGCGAACCGATAACAGTTCCGATGACGGTTTCGCGCCGATGGCACATGATGAAAACACGCCACACGATGACGGGGGGATTATGGGTGACGCGACGACATACGAAGCAACTGCGCAAGATGGAGCGCTGATTGTGTACTCCGCCAAGCCAGCCATCACTGTGTTGCCCGATGCGCACACACGCCAACAATTGCGCGACACCGTTCGACGCACGTTTGCCATCCCGGCCGACGCTGCGGTCCTTGCGTTTGCATCGCGTCACCCCGACCTCGATGGCTTGCCCACGTTCCTGCAATCGCTCGCTCACGTCCGGGCTGCGTCCGTCGATCGTGACGTCGTCGCGATGCTCGCGGTCGTGCCGTCTTACCGTTGGCTCACCATGGTCAACAAGCTCGGCCTCCGCGAGGCGGTTCGGTTCGTCGGGCCTACCGAATCGCTCGTGCCCTTGCTCAGTGCCGCTGACCTCGCGGTCACGCTGCCCCTCTACCACCCCTGCCCACGCATGGCCCTCGAATCCCACAACATGCAAACCCCCATCATCACCCCCCCACAATCCCCCCCACATGTCCCCTCACATGTCCCCTCACAATCCTCCCCACAATCCCCTCCACGCTTTCCCTCGCAATCCTCATCCCAAATTCCTCACGCGCTTCACGCCCCCCGCGACCCGTCTGCGGTGGCTCATGCCATCACCGCATTGCTCGAAACGGCCGTTTTCCCCGTGAATAAACCCACTTCAGCCGTGCCAGCCACGTCTGCCGATGCCCATGTGGACCGCTTGTCTGATCCCGATTTTTTCCCCACCAACTCGCCCATTCCCTTGGCCGACTTGATTCTTCGGCCCATCCCCGTAAACTGATGCGCTCGGCACACCGGTTTAAGCCCGGTATCCACCGGCCTCGTCCCCGGTCGACCATTGCCGACAAAGCCCGTATGGCGGAACTGGCAGACGCGCCGTCTTCAGGTGGCGGTCCTAGCAATAGGGTGCAGGTTCGAATCCTGCTACGGGCATTAAATCCGAATCGCACAACGTTTCATCACGTGGCGTTTCGTTTTTTCGGTTTTCTAAACGACTACTTTCGGTCGTTCATTTCTACAAACCCGCTAGTCCCCCCCAGAATAATTTATCATTGTGATTTCACCACAATGATGTGACGCCGTGATCGTGGAACTGGGTGTGTGGGGTATAGTGATGTGGTGAACGTAGAGCTATCAGCCTCACCAATGAGCAACAACCTGATACGCTGCCTGGTTGCCTTGCTTGCTGGATTAATCATCATCGTGATCAGTCTGGCTGCTGCATACGGTGCGTTGTCTGATATGTTGTTTCCGCAATTGACGCATACGCGCAACACGCTGATTGGCGCAGCCTATCTGGTCGATACCTACAAAACGAATAACGGTTCATACCCCGACGATTTATCACCGCTTGTTTACCGTAACGATCCGACCAACAGCAAACAATTTGATTTTCGCGATGCCTGGTTTAATCCATTAATCTATCGCGTGACCGATACCGGTTATGAATTAATTTCATATGGTGCCGACCACAGCCCCGGCGGTGTTGGTCTCAATGCTGATCAATCTATTTCGTCTACCCGTTCCTTGCCCACAGGTCCGACCAAACCCACGGCTTATCAGTTTCTAATCTCATCGCAATCACATTATGCATGGACGATCGCCATCATCGGCGGGGTCGTTGCGTTTGCTATCTGTTGTATCCCGCACGCGTTTTTGCAACGCGCAGTGCCAGCAGCAAATCAATGGCCAAAAACTACATTCGGGTGCTATTTTCTAACGATTGCAATGATCACCTCAGCGTCGGTTATCATCGGTACGTTGATGATTGTGCTCTACTACATTCCCAATTTGCCCGGTGGGCACGTCGCAGCACCTAGTGGACACTGATCAATGCCCACATGCGAATTGCCACGCTCGCAGCAACGTAAACAAACCCATGGACGACCAGCCTAAGTCTAATCCTAAGTCCGGCGACAAAATTTATTTGGGGTTATGCCGTGTGTTGATTTCAATAGGGCTTGCCGTGGCAACGTTCGTTGTAATGATGCTGTGGGTTTGGCACAACAATGGGTTGAGTTTCGACACGCCACGTTATTACACCAGCATGCAGGGGCGGAAAATTCGTTATGAATTGGACCAGCATTACCAGCAATATAATGTTTATCCTGAAAAACTAACACGAGATTTTTTGGAACGGAACAACCCCGAGTCATCATGGCCCGATGACGATCAACTCCTCCCCGTGCCGGATATACATTGGCAGCGACCATGGGTTTATCGCGTTACCGACCAGGGTTACGATTTGTATTCCCTTGGTGCGGATGGCCGGCCAGGTGGGACGGATGCTGACGCTGATGTTTATGGTGATGAACGGGATCAAGTAGGGTTCGTGTATTTTTTTACTCGTCTCGTATCGCCTGGATTGTGGTTCTGGGCGTCATGCATTTCATGTTTCGTAGCGTTTGTGCCCGGGCTTAAATTCGGTGCCAAGCGGGATACCATCGGGCGGCAGACAGCATGGGCTATAAAGGTTGTGATAATCATCGTGATGTCGGTGGTAATTGGGGTCATCATGGCAGGGATTCATATTCTCAATGGCCACTGATTCCACAAAATTTCGAAGTTTTCGCTACCTCACGGACCCGCTGTTTCTCGCGGTGTTGGTTCTCTATTTCGTCAACCGGCTTGTTTTTAAACGCATGATTTCAGGTGGGTTCATCCACAATCACCTCAACGATTTGTTATGCATTCCGTTCTGGGTTCCGATCATGTTATGGATCATGCGCCGCTTGCGCATGCGTTGGCACGATCGTCCGCCGATGTTGGCCGAAGTTGTTATTCCGTTGACTATCTGGTCTGCGATGTTTGAAATTTTTCTGCCACGCATCAACATGCCTGGCGAGCAGCCATTCGTGGCCGATCCCGCAGACGTGTTGTGGTACGCCGTCGGTGCGCTACTGGCCGTCGTTTTCTGGCATTATTGGTATCGCATGGAACGCCGTGCCTCGGTGCCTTTACACCCTGTGCGATAGTTGTTGGATTGGCGGATTGACGTCAATTTGTGCGCACAATCCACCCCGTGAAAATTAGAAAAATAGTGTGTGCGTAAAACTTTTTTTATGGCAAGCTATGGCGGGGGTTACGTTGATTGATGCCACTGGCTGTGACCATGTTTGTGCGCACCAGTGTGACCGGTCAGCCCATTATGGATGCGTGGTGCGAAATTGTTCGCGGTGAACCGGCGTGGCAGACGTGGACATCAACGCAGTGGCATCTGTTGTTCTGGTTGATGCAGGTCAGCCACGCGGTGCGATGATCACGCCCATCAACATACGCGTCACCTCTGACAGGTCAGACCCATGATTGAAACATTGCCTGAGCCATGGCCCCGTGCATCGGTTGGGGATGTTCAATATCACAAAAACACCACGGTCATCGTGCGCGATGGCCGTGGTGTTATTTTTTGGGTTATACCCATCCCACAAAAAACATGTGCGTGGTTTATAGTTAACGGTTGCCTTTATGACGGCGTGAATCGTGGGGTAAACACAGGCCATCGCGCTGCTATAAAGGCGGCGGCTAACGCGCGAATTCTAGTCGCGACGGTTGCGGCATCATCGGCCAGCTTTTCGCTGTTGGTCAGCGATGTATTTTTTGGCTTCGCCGACCAGATAGAAACTGCCCGACACGACGATGAGGTCTTCACGACTGACCGCACGCGAGGCGAGCTTGAGGGCTTCTTCGAGTGTGTCAGCGGTCTGTGCCATCTTGCTGGAAATATCGGAAAACCGTTTGGACAGGTCTTCGGGTTCCATGGCACGCGGGTTCGATTTGGCGCGGGTGAAGATCACTTTGTCGGCACCCAAGGCAACTTGCTTGAGCATGCCGTTGACGTCTTTGTCCTGACCGCAGCCGAAAATCAACACGAGCGAGTCGTAGCTGATATGAGCACCCAATGCACGGATCAATGCTTGAATCGATACAGCGTTGTGGGCACCATCGACCAACACGCGAGGCTTGCTATGGACTTGTTCCATGCGGCCGGCCAAGGTGGTGGCGGTCAGGCCGTCGACAACTTTTTCTTCGGGAGCGTTGAAGCCGAAGGCCTTGAGCTTGTCGAGTACCGAGAGTGCCAAGGCGCAATTGTGGGCTTGATGTTCGCCACGCAAAGGCACGGCGAGATGTTCCCATCGGCTTGTGGGTGTGGTGATGCTCACGCGGGTGTGCGGGCCCAGTTCACGCGAAGCTTCGAAGCGATAGCTGAATTCGATTTCCTTGCCGGTGGTTTCCAATTGCGTGCCGACCGACTCGGCAGTGGCGTTGAGCACTTCGGTGACTTCGGGTTCCTGCTCGACGGTGATGGCAGGGACGCCGGCCTTGAAAATACCCGCTTTTTCCTTGGCAATAGTGGCCAGGTCATCGCCGAGCACGTTCATGTGATCGAGGCTGATGTGTGTGATCGCGGTGACCAGTGGTGTGACGGCGGTGGTGGAATCGAGGCGGCCGCCCAACCCGGTTTCCAGCACGACGATGTCGACGGCTTGCTCAGCAAAATAGTGCAGAGCGGCGGCGGTCATGATTTCGAAAAAGCTGGGCCGATCCAATGGACTGGTGTCCGTGCCGGTAGCGGTGCCGGTGATCGCGTCGTAATTGGAGGCGATGATTTTGAACACCTCGATCAAATCCGCGTGCGGAATGATGTGGTCGTCGATGCTGATGCGCTCACGCATGTCGACCAGGTGCGGACTGGTGTACAGGCCGACGGTGTAGCCACATGCACGCAACATCGACGCGAGCATGGCACAGGTCGACCCCTTGCCTTTGGTGCCTGCGATCTGCACGCACTTGAGTTGTTCGTGGGGATTGCCCAAGGCTTCGAGCAGTCGGCTCATGCGATCAAGGTTGAACGTGCGCGTGTTGTAAGGCACGATGCGCATGCGTTCGTAATCGGTGTGGCTGAGCAACCAACGCATGGCCGAGCGATAGTCGGTGATGTCGTCGCTGGTCATGACCGACGTGACGGCGGTGGTGGTGGTTCCGGTTGCCGTTTTGGTGGATTTTCGCGACCGCGAGCGTTTGGGGGCGCTCGATTTTGTGGAAGACCCGGTATCGTCGGTGGTGACTTTACGCCCGGTTTTTACCGCGCTGGCCGAGGATTTTGCACTTATTTTAGCAGGTCGTTTTGATTTTTTAGTTGATTTAGTTGAGGTAGGCATAGCCCGTCAAGCATATCAGAATCGCTCAATCGCGTCAAACTAATTTTCGTAACCTGTTTCTTCTGAAAGGCTTGTGTTAATTGTTGGTTTTTGTTAGCGCAATTCGTCGCTGGTGCGAATTTTATCGAACAATTCACGCGTTTGATGTTTGTCGCACCAGGTGTAGATGTAATCAAAATTCAACGCATCATCGCCTTGCACATCCAGAATATCCGCCACGTCCGCCAAGTCTTTTTGCCGTGCCCAGCGAAGTTTCTGGATGATCACGTCCTCGGCAGTGGGGACAAAAATCGTTCGACCATCTTGCGATTGCTTCATGCGTCGGGCGAATCGCTGTTGATCATGATCGTCCTGACTCAGTAGAAACACCTCAACTTTGAACGCAGAATCAGTCATCAGAAATACGTATTTCGTGGTCATCAATTTGGTTTCAAAACCAATTTGTGGGTCCATACGAAATTGTGGTTTCAGTTTGTCTTGCAAGTCGTCGATGCGATCGTCGGTTTCAATCAAAAAGTCAGCGTCTTTGGTAGATCGTGGCACGGCGTATAAATTGGAAGACATCGATCCGACAAGCATGTAGGAAATGCCTAGTTTATTCAGGGCATCGATGACGAGTTTGGCGCCTTCGAGACTATTCATGGCGTGATTTCCATTTGTTCGCGTTTCTCGCGTTTGGCCAATCGTTCACGCAGAATGTTCAGAGCCTGGGCGTCTGTAATGCCTGGATTTTGGCTATGTATGCCCAACATGGTTGTCCAGCAGGCGTAATCGAATAAATCCGGACCAGCCAAAATCCTATCGATTGGCCCCATCTGTTTGGCCCGCTCGATTTTTTCGCGGCGCAGTTCGTCGATCAGTTCGCGGGATGGCTTGGACATGATGAATGATTATATCGTGCAGTGGCGATTAACCGCCGAGGCGTTCGGCACCAGCGAGATAGGGTCGCAATACCGTGGGCACGGTGATGCTGCCGTCGGCATTCTGGTACAGCTCGATGATGGGGATCAGCAGTCGCGGGCTGGCAGCGACGGTGTTGTTGAGGCTATGGCAGAAGCGTGTTTTTTTGTTTTTGGGATCGCTGGGATCGCGATAACGCAGGTTCAGTCGGCGGGTCTGGTAGTCGTACAAACGTGAGGCCGAATGCGTTTCGCCATAGCCGGAGGGATCGCCGGGTTCGGCTGCGCGCGAGGGCATCCAACATTCGAGGTCGATCATGTCAGCATTTTTCGGGCCGAGATCACCGGTGCAACATTGCAACTGGCGGTAGGGCAATTCCAGGCGTTGCAACATGGTTTCGACGAACCTGATCATTTTGGTGTGCCAATCACGGCTGACTTTTTCGTCAGCTTCGCAGATGACGACTTGCTCGACCTTGTCGAATTGATGGATGCGATACAGGCCTGCGGTGTCCTTGCCTGCGGAGCCGGCTTCGCGTCGGAAACAGGTGGAGACGGTGGTGTAGGTTTTGGGCAGTTCGTCGGCGTTGAGGATTTCATCCATGTGGTAGGCCATGAGTCCGACTTCGCCGGTGCCGGTGAGTGCGAGGCCTTCGCCGCTGTCAGCGGATGCGGCGGTGGTGGGGTTGGCAATGTCGTAGACCTGTTCGCGGCCATGCGGGAAAAACCCGGTGCCGACGAGTGTGTTGTGTCTCACGAGGCATGACGCGGACAGTGGGGTGAAGCCGTTGTCGAGGGTCATGTAATCGAATGCGTAACGGAGGATCGCCTGATGCAATCGCATGCCGTCGCCGACGAGGACGTAGCTGCGTGAGCCTGCGATTTTGACGCCGCGTTCGAAATCGACCCAGTTGTTTTTGGCGCACAGGTCGATGTGGGACAGCGGGGCGAATCCCTTGTTTTTTTCGAAAGATTGGGCGGGATCGAACCACTCGGGGTGCCAGTGTTTGCCGGCGATGTTGTCGTCGGCGGATTTGCCGACGGGGACATCCGAATCGGCGGGTTGAGGGATTTGCAGCCAGAGGTCATCGCGCTGGGGCTCGAGCTCGGCAATGATCTGACTGAGTTTGGCCTCGTCGGTTTTGAGTTCATTGGGACGGGCTTGCAGGGCCTGCATTTCGGCTTGCAGTTTGGTCTTTTCGTCGCCGTCAGCTTTTTTGAGTCGGCCTGCCAAAACGCCGATTTCTTTGCCGATGCGATTTTTTTCAGCGGTGATGGTTTCACGCTGGGTCTGGGCTTGGCGCAGTTCGGCGTCGATTTTTAACAGGGCATCAATATCGACATGGCTGTTTTTGTTGGCAGCGCCGGTGCGGTAATGGTCGGGACGTTCGCGTAGGTCTTTTAAATCGATCATGGCTGAGTTCGGTCAGTTCGGTCAGTTCGGTCAGTTCGGTCGGTTCGATCGGTGGGGTTCGTTGTCGCGCAGCCGGCGTATGAATGGCCGGTGAAACATGGTAACGCATGGATGGGGATGGTGGGGGGAAGTGGGGGGACCTGGCGGACGCCGTCCGCCGGCTGTGGTTTTTTTGTCAGGTAATCTGGGGAAATGTGGGTGTGTGGGGGGCTAGTCGGTGATGTGGGGGGTGCGATGGGGGATCAGTTTTTGGAAAAAATTGCGTAGCGCAGCGAAGCGCAGGCGTCGGCGAAGTTGTTTGATCCACGGGTCATCGGGGGTTAACGTCGCGGCGCGGTGGAGCCAGTAGCGAGCCCATCGGTAGCGGCGTTGTTCGATGTAGGCCACAGCGAGATTGTGCATGGCCATGGTGTTGCGTGGGAGCAGTCGCAGGGACTGTCGGCAATCGGTGATGCCCTGATCGATTTGGCCGATCATCATGGATGCCGCGCCGCGAAACAGGAGAGCGGCGGCGTGGGTTTCGATGTCGATCGGATCTTGCCGAGCATTTTCGAGCAGAGGGTTGAGTTGATCGATGGCGCGTCTGGGTTGTTCGAGTTCGATCAAGGCCGCGGACAGGTCGAGGACTTGGCCCGGGTCATGATCGGGCAGTTCGCATTCCATGGCCAACTCACGTTTGGCCACGGGGATCTGTCCGCGACGTCGCGCGACTTCGGCCAGGCGCAGGTGTGCGCCTTGGATTTCGGGGTCGAGTCGCAGGGCCATGTGCAGTGATGCGACGGCGGATTCGAGTTTATTTTGTGCCAGTGCGATTTCGCCCAGATGCAAATGGGCATCGGGAAACGCAGGTTCCATTTCGAGGACGCGGTTGAATTTTTCAGCGGCCTCGTGCAACTGGTCGGTGTCCTGCAGGAGTCGCCCGTATTGGAGCAGGACCCGGACATCGCCGGGCTCGCGTCGTAATCGTCGCAGGAAAATCTGGCGTGCGCGTTCGTGTTGTCCACGCTGGGCATGGACCGCGGCCAAATGGAGTGGGGCGTCGGGATGATCGGGGTCGTGGTGGAGGGCTTGTTGCCAACACCAGACGGCTTTGTCGAGCTGGTGGCGCATGGCCAGGCTGATGGCGATGGCGTGGTAACAGCGCGGACAATGCTCGGTGAGCTGGCGGGCCAGGTAAAACGTCTGCTCGGCCATGTCGTGGTCGCCGAGTCTGGCGTAGGCTTCGACGCGATGGCAATAGGCGTGTTCGCAATCCGGGTCGATTTCATTGATGCGGTTGAAGACAGCGATAGCGCGTTCGTATTGTTCGGTGCGGCCCAGATCGATGCCCAGATGCATGTGCAGGTTGATGTCGTCCTCGTGGAGTTCGATGGCCTGTTCATAGCTGGCGATGGCTTCGTCGTAACGCATGGTGGCGTCGAGTGACATGGCTAGACCGACGTGCCATTCAAATTGGTAGGGGTTGATAGCGATGGCGCGACGCAACTGCTCGATGGCCTGATCCCAATGACCAGCCTCATAAAATTCATGAGCACGCTCGGCAAATTGTTCGGCGGAAAACCAGTCGGCATCAGACATCGCAATGATCTCATCGGTCAGGTGTGTGATTTACACGATAAAACTCTGTGAATTTGCGGCCGTTTTTGAAGCATTTAATGGGTTTGATTGGAGACTTTCATGGTTTCTACCGATATTATAGGACAGGATTAATGTCAAAAACAGGTTATGTCAGTGTGAGTGCTTTTGGCTGACAGGCCCACGAATGAGAGGGTATTGGGAACACGCGTGACGAAGAGCGATCGAGAACACCGAACAGCCTGGGCGATGCGGACCGTGATGTGGTCTTGCGGTGGTCGTGCACGAGCAGTTCGGGGGTCGATAAATGGGGGGGCAATAAATGGGAGGGTAGCGATCGGGGCGTTGGTGGTGATGTTGGTGGTGATGGGATGCGGGGATGCCATGGGGCAGGCCGTGGGCCATTCGACCGCAGCGCAACATCAGCCGGTGTCGATGGCCTCGTTGCTGGCGATTCTGACCGATGCGAAAGTGGAAACGCCTAGCCGGACGCAGGCGGCCAAGCAGTTGTTTGCGTTGGATGATGTGACCGACGCGGAACTGGTGAGCGTGCTGGATCAAGCGATGCTGGACGAGCCCTCGTCGATGGGTCCGATTTCGCAGGCGATTGCGGGTTTGGTGCAATCGCCGCCGGTGAATCTGGGGCCTGTGCTGTTGGATGCGGTGGCCCATGGTGATGAATCGGATCTGGATGATATCGCGGCGGCGCTGGGGCGCTACGCGGGTGGAACCTTGTTGTGGCAGATGGAATCGATCGCGATCGATAGCCAGGCGCCGAGTTTGCAACGGCGGGCGGCGATCGCGGGGTTGGGCTATCGTCCGACCAAAGCGGTGGCCAGCGTGTTGATGCGATTGGCGGATCCGCCTGCGGGTGAACGGCAAGCGGATGCGATTCGTCAGGCTGCGCTGCAAGTGCTGGTACAGATGACCGGCCGCATCGATCTGGGTGAGGACCTGGGGCTGTGGCGGCAATGGTGGAATCAACATCGAAATTTGCGTGATGAGCAATGGCTGACGCGCATGGTTGAAAACGTGGCGCGACGGACCGCGGCGCTCGAAGCGCGGCAACGGCATATGGTGGACCGATTGATTTCGGCTCAGCGGAGTTTGTATCGGACGACGCCGGATGAACATCGGCCTGGCTTGTTGGAACATTTTCTGGAAGATGCGATTCCGGATGTACGGGCGCAGGCGGTAGAGTTGGCGCATCGTCGATTAGGGGATGGTGTTTCGCCGACGCCGATGTTTGAAGCGGCGCTGCTGTCGCATTTGAATGATGAGTCGCCGATGGTGGTCGAGCGGGTTGTGTTGCTGTTGCGTGATTTGAAAAATGAATCAGCGGCGGATGATGTGGCTGCGCGATTACGTATGGGTCACGAAACGCGGCTGGGTGTGTTGCGTGCCTATTTACAGATGATGGCGCGATTGCCACGGCGGGGTGCGGTTGAGCCGATGATCGATTTGTTGACCGAGCCGGGATTGCGTTCTGAGGCGGCGGCAGCGCTGGCGGCTGCGATCGAGGCGGGGCTATTGGATGGCGAAACCGACGCGGGGACGATGACCGAATTGACCTCGCAGGTGCGCGGGCTGTTGCCTGAATTGGTCGGGCATACTGCATCGGTCACGCCGAATGTGACGGCGGGGGTGACGGCGGGGGTGACTGCGGATTTGACTGCGGGGGTCGCGACGACTCAGCCAAGTGCGGCGGGTGGTGATCCTGCATCGAGTGGCACGGACTCGGCGATATTGACGTTGCCAGCTACGACCCCAACTAAACCTATTGCGCCTACACCCCCCGCCCCCCCCACACCCCCTGCGCCATCGGTGATCAAGTTGCTGGGGTTGATTGGTGATGAGGCGGACTGGGTGCAGATCGGGACGTGGCTGGATGATGATGATCCGTCGGTCAAAGCGGCGGCAGCGCAGGTGTGGGCGCGTTCGACGCGTTCGTTGGTGCCGTTGGCCGAGCGAGCGGGTGATCCGACGATTGGGCCGATCGTGATCGCGGCTGCCGCAGAGCGTGGTCGTGAAGCCAAAACAATGTTGGCGCTGACGCGATTCCGTCCGAATCAGTCGCAGGCGATCATGGCGTGGGAACGGGCGCTGGTGCAGATGGCTGATCGGGTGCCTGCCGCGACGGTGTTGCAGGCGAATGAACAATTGGCGGACCTGGGCGATAACAATTTGCGGGAGCAATTGGTGTCGTTGGCGATCGATCGAGCTGGCGATAGCGATGGGGTCGCGACCGATTCGGTGGGGTTGGCTGAGGCGTCGCGATTGATGGTTGATCTGTTGTTGGCTCGGGCGGAATTACGCTTGGCCGCAGGCGAGCAGACATCGGCGTTGACGGATCTGCAGAGCGACTCAATTCAGCGCGGGCCGTTGACATTGGAACAACGCATTCGCACAGCCGCGGCGACGCTGGCGGCGCGGATGGCGCTGGGTGATTTTGCGGCGGCGTTTGATTATGCGCAGACGCAATTGGCGGCCTCGCCGGGCAATGAGCAGCTGGCAGAACGGCTGGGGGTGGTGCTGATCAAAGCGGCCAATCAGCAGTTGGTTGCCCAGCAACAGGACCGGGCCCGGCAAATTGCGGAGGCGGTGCGGATGTTGTTTGCCGGGAAAATTCCAGTGCGTGTGGCTGAGGGTTTGATGGCCGTGGAGCAGGGGATTGCGAAAACGGGGGCGACCCCGCAAGCGGTGAAATCGATCACGGTGGACGATGAGCCGGGTAGCGGTGAATCGCCGTTGACGCCTGCGGCCCAGCCGTGAGGGATCGGTGTGGATTCGGGGCGCGATGTATGGGGCGTGGTGGGGGGGGGATTTGATTTTGTGGGTGATGTATCTATTGTTTGGGGCACGCGTGTTTTCCCTGAACTGAATGGAATAGCTATGTCCGAAACCAATGCTGCTGCTGAATCGAATACTGCGATCGTCCGAGGGCCTGCGTATGTGCTGGGCGATGATATCGATACGGACCAGATTATCCCGGCAGAATACCTGTCGTTTAATCCGTCGATTCCCGAGGAACGGCGGTATTTCGGGATGTATGCGATGGCCGGCGTACCGGCGGGGCAGTCGGGATTGCCGGGCGGCACCACGCGGTTTGTGCCTGAGGATGAATTTGAAACCGAATTTGCGATCGTCATCGGCGGAAAGAATTTCGGCTGCGGTTCATCGCGTGAACATGCTCCGCTGGCGATTGCTGAAGCGGGGGCACAAGTGGTGGTGGCCGAATTTTATGCCCGGATTTTTTATCGCAATTGCGTCAATGGCGGGTACCTGTTGCCATGCGAATCGGAAGTGCGGCTGGTCGAGGAAATCAGCACCGGCGACGATTGCGAAGTCGATATCGATGCGGGCAAACTGACCAATCACACGACCGGAAAAACCTATGTGCTCAAGCCGTTGGGCGATGTGAAGCCGATCATTGATGCCGGCGGCGTGTTCGCGTATGCCCGACAATCGGGGATGCTGGCGAAATAGGTTTGTGTGTGTGGGGGGGGATGAAAATTTGGTAGTGGGCTAGTTTGAAAAAACAACGAGCCGCGACCGTGAGGAAGCGGATTTCCGTATTGCAGGCCCGCTCCCTGACGGTCGCGGCTCGTCAGAAAATTCAGACTAGCCTAGTACCGAAAATTTGCATGTTAAAAACCCACGGCGGATGGCCGTGGGTTTTTTTATAAGAAGGATGTTTTTGGCGTGCAAAAGGGGACGCTGCGCGTCGCCCGCTAAACGGGGGGATTGGAGTTCCGCATGCGGGTTCGGTTACGCAGTGGGAAAGTGGGGGGGGGTGGGGGTGTGGGGGGGGTTATGAGGCGAGGTAGTAGTGGTTCATGACGTCGTGGTCGAGGGTGTGGGTGTCGACATTTTTGAAGCCTGCCTCTGCGAGCATTTGTTCAGCCAGTTCGCGACCCCAGACGGTGCCGAGTCCGGCTCCGCCTTGTGCGAGGGAGACGGTCATGCAGTGCATGGTGGAGATGGTGTAGAACATGGTGCCGAGCATGTGGTCGACGTTGTTTTCCAGGTAGCTGCTGGCGGCGATGTCCTGCATGAGGAAGGTGCCGCCGGGTCGCAGGGCGCGACGGATGTTAGCCAACACGGTGGCGGGTTCTTTCTGGTCGTGGATGACGTCGAATGCGAGGACGAGATCGCAGGTGTTGGTTTCATCGAGCGTGGTGATGTCGCGTGATTCGAGGGTGAGATTGGTGAGGTTTTTCTCGCCATGTTTGGCCATGCCTGCGGCGATGGCATCGTCGCACAGGTCGTAACCGCGGAACGTGCTGTTGGGATATTTTTCCGCGAGCCATGCGCTGGGCTGTCCCATACCGCAGCCGATTTCGAGAACATCGATGCCTGCGGTGAGTTTGTCATGCAGGCCTGCGGCGAGGGGCAGAATGTCTTCGTCGAGCGCGGTGACGACGGTGTGCATGGATTCGCTGGCCATGACTTCATGGAAGCGATGGAAACATTGGTAGGGCACGCCGCCGCCTTGCTTGAATGATTCGACGACGCGATCCTCGACGCTGCCGAGCACGGATATCCATTGCATGGTGTTGGCCATGTTGTTGCCCATGGCTGCGCGGGTGAGCATGGCGGCATGTTGGGCGGGCAGGTGGTAGGTTTTGGCGGTCGGGTTGTAGATGACCACAGCCGAAGTGACCATGGCCCCGAGCCATTCGCGGACGTAGCGCTCGTTGAGTGATGCGGCGTCAGCGATTTCCATGCTGGTGGCGTGGCGATCCATCTCGGCCATGGTGTCGAACAGCCCGGTGCGGTGTCCGATCGAGAGCATCATGGCGAGGCTGGCCTGATTGATGGTGCCGATGAGGTTCTGGGCGAACTGTTCGGTGGGCATCGGGGTGTTGATCAGGGTGGCGGATGAGGTGGTTCGTGCGGATGTGGTTGTGGTGGCAGTCATTGTGTTGGCTCCTGAATGTGTGTGTGTGGGGGG
>JAUHYI010000066.1 GCA_030426385.1 Phycisphaerae bacterium | reverse complement strand
CACGCCCCCCTCACACGCCCCACACCGATATACGCCATGCCCACCACCCCCACCATCCCTGCTCAGGATTCCTCAACCGCCCCTTCGGATGTACAGACGGTGGCGTTTGTCAGTCTGGGCTGCCCGAAAAATCTGGTTGACAGCGAAAAAATGCTCGGGCTATTGGCTGAGGATGGCCTGATCCCCGTCGACGCGGCGGACGAAACCGGCGAGTTTACCGGGGCAGACGCAGTGGTGATCAACACGTGCGGCTTTTTAGAAGCCTCGAAAATCGAATCGCTCGACGAGATTAACCAGGCGGTCGAGGCCAAGAAACTCGGACTGGTCAAACGCGTGGTCGTCGCAGGTTGTCTGGTGCAACGCCATCGTGCCAAGCTGTTGGATTGGTGCCCGGACATCGACGCGATGATCGGCGTGTACGATCGGGACCGCGTGGTCGAAGCGGTGCGTGGCCCGGTCAATACCGGACAGGATGTGGCCATTGAGTTGCCGGTCTTTTCCAGCATTGCCGCCAGCGCGACCTTAGCCAAACAACACCGCGCGATCACCGCAGAAGGCTACTTCGAATCCGACGCCTCACGATTGCGATTAACGCCTCGACATTATGCCTACCTGCGTATGAGCGAGGGATGCAATCAGAATTGCGCGTTCTGCACCATTCCATCCATCCGCGGAAAAATGCGTTCCAAACCGATTGCCAATCTTGTCGATGAAATGCGCGAGCTGTGCAACGACGGCGCCTTCGAAATTAATCTCATCGGGCAGGACACCACCAGCTATGGCACGGACATCGGCTACGAGCCGGGACTGGTCGGCCTTCTGGAAACAGTCAACGATGTGGCCAGCGAATTCGGCGGCAGCGGCCAACAACCCGGCAGCCCCGGCGCATGGATTCGATTGATGTATGCCTACCCGTCATGCTTTACCGATGACATGATTGACGCGATTGCCCGCCTATCCAACATCGTCAAATACATCGACATGCCGTTGCAACATATCAATGATCGTGTGCTCGATTCGATGCGTCGCAAAACCAGCCGAAAACTGATTGAAACATTGCTCGACAAGTTGCGCACGCGCGTGCCCGGCATTGCTATTCGTACGACTTTTATCAGCGGTTTTCCCGGCGAAACGCAGGCGGAACATGATGAACTGGTCGCGTTTGTGCGTGACGCAGGTTTCGAAGCCATGGGTGTGTTTCCGTATAGCAGCGAACCCAACACACCCGCGGGCCGATTGTACGACTTGGCCATGCAAAATGGTCAGGCCATCAGCGAAGACACGATCAACGCTCGCATTGAAGAATTGATGCTGACCCAACAGCAAGTGGTGTTTGCTCGTAACGAAGCCATGGTCACCAACCAACTCGAATGCGATGTCCTGGTCGACACCGAAGCCGAGTATGAAATTGAATATGACAGCGACAGTCAGGATGGTGCTGACACGGATTCAGACACCACCACACAGAGCCCGACCTATCGCTACGTCGGTCGCACCGCCGCCCAAGCTCCCGACATTGATGCGGTCACCTACATTGACACGGCACAAACCTTAACGCCGGGCGAATTAATTCGCTGCCGAATCTCTCATTTTGAGAATTACGACCTGATCGCCACGCCGATGTCAGATATTCAACGACGCGTCGGCCTGCCCATCCTCCGATAATACGCACTGGCCGGTGTATCACGTGGGAAACGCGACGTCCCTCAAATTATTCCGCGGTTTCTTTTCCCAGAACAATCAATACAGCATGACCACCACCCGATACATCAAGGGGGGAGATTTATTCTATCCGACGATAGTCGCGCGGATAAATTTGTCGTCAACCTCAGAAGTTGGCGCGATGGCTGGATCTACTGCATGCGTATTCGCACAAAAATACTTCTGGCTAACAGCGTCGCCTTAATCGGTTTGACCGCTCTGATTGGCCTGAGCTTGGCCGGGTATTACCGCCTGGACAAACAATGGTTCTGGTTCCGCGACACAACCCTCACCCGACATAATGAACTTTCAGACCTGCGCTCTGCCGTCGGCTATGGCGGCGCAATCCACCATTTGAAAAACTATGTCCTGCGTGGTGAACCTCACTACAAACGTCATTTCGAAAACAGCATTAACGATGCCAACACCAGCATCAGTCGCTATCGCCTGATTCCTGATTTGACCATGATCGAACGTGAAGCGCTCGCGCAGATCGAACTCATGCTCGAAACCTACAGCAAGAAAATGGAACAGGCCAGTCAGTTGCGCGCGAGCATGGCGCAGAACGATCCCAAAAACATCAAGAGTAACAACAACATCGCGTTGCTTGATGCGGTGATTCGCGTCGACGATCAGCCATACATCGAAGCGCATCGCATTCTGCAAATCGCGGTCTCAGAATCCGAAAACGCGCATCTCGATCAACTAAGTGGCATGCTGCACTGGGTGATGGCATTGGTGGTAGTCTTGGCCTTGTCCACAATCGCGGCCAGCTTGATCACTTGTCTGATTCTGGGCCAACGATTACACAATCGCATTCAAAAACTTCTCGATCGCGCCCAGATCATCGGCGATGGTGTTTTCACCGAGCCTGTCCTGCCGGTTCATATCAATGATGAAATCGGCGAATTGACCACTGCGACCAACACCATGCAGACCGAACTGCATTGCCGTACTCTGGCCATTGAAAAAGCTCGTGATGATTTTGAATTACGTGTCGTCGCACGCACCACCGAACTCGAACGCAGTCATGAGCGCATTCGCATGATGACCGATTCGGTGCCCGTTTTGATCGGCTACATCAATCGGGTCTACGAATACGAATTCATCAACCGCGCCTACGAAGGATGGTTCGGCATCGGTCGCGACCAGATCGAAGGCTCGAGCATGGCTGCGCTCATGGGGACCGACGCATTTGCCCTCGCCAAGCCCCACCTTGACGAAGCGCTGGGTGGCAAGATTGTGCAATTCGAAATGAGCTTGGAAGATCGGAACAAAACCACCCGAGAAATCGCAGTTACTTACACGCCCGAAATAGATTCCGATGGTTTGGTGTTAGGCGTTTACGCCATGAGCGCTGATATCACGTCGCATAAACACGCCGCGAACATCATGGAAATCGCCAAGGAAAACGCCGAAGCCGCCAATAAATCCAAAACCAGTTTCCTCGCCAACATGAGCCACGAAATCCGCACGCCCATGACCGCCATTCTTGGGTATGCCGATTTGCTCAGTGAAGAAACCCTCAGCGAAGCCCAGCGTGACGAACATATCAACACCATCAAACGCAACGGCGCACACCTGCTAGGCATCATCAACGACATCCTCGATCTCTCCAAGATTGAAGCCGACAAAATGGAACTCGAGCGGATCAAAACACCACTCGAGCCATTGATGCGCGATGTCCTTTCATTGGTGCGTGTTCGTGCTGAGGCCAAAAACATTCAACTCAACCTTGAGATGAACTACCCATTGCCGCAATGCGTGGTCTCTGATCCTGTGCGCATTCGCCAGGTGTTGATCAATCTCATCGGCAACGCCATCAAGTTCACGCAAGAAGGCAGTGTCACCTTAAGCGCGGTCTACAATCAGGACGCCAAGCGTGTTCGCATCGACATCACTGACTCGGGCATCGGCATGACCGAAGAACAAGTCGATCGCCTGTTCTCACCATTCAGTCAAGCGGATTCTTCAACCACGCGCAAGTTCGGCGGTACCGGTTTGGGCTTGACCATTTCTCGACGCCTGGCAAAAATGCTTGGTGGTGATATCACCGTGACGTCCGTGCCGGACAAGGGAAGCACATTCACTTTTGAATTTGATCCAGGCCCATGCGATGCCGTTGACATGGTTCACGAAGCGCCCAACCAGCAACTGGACACTGCATCAACCAACACCGCTACAATAAACACACCACACCACATCGGCAGCATCCTGCTCGCCGAAGATAGTATCGACAACCAACGGCTCATCTCGCTTATCCTGCGCAAGGCAGGCCATGAAGTAGAGCTGGCAGACAACGGACAGATCGCGCTTGAAAAAGCGTCGCTCGCATGGGACAACGCGGTGCCCTACGACGTGATTCTCATGGACATGCAAATGCCGGAAATGGATGGCTATACCGCCACCGCCCGCCTGCGTGAAAACCATTATGACGGCTGGATTATCGCATTAACAGCACACGCCATGAAAAGCGACCGCGAAAAATGCATCAGCGCGGGCTGCGATGATTTTGCCACCAAACCCATCGACAAGAAAAAACTGCTCGACCTGATCGATCAGTGTCTCGACCAACCGCGACCTCAAGCCGACGCGGCGTAAACAAACACAATCACCGCCACAAACACCGCGGATCACACACGATCACACAGCCAGCCCCAGCGCTCGCCGGGGGTTGTCACATGTCAACCGCCGCGCGTCCGCTTCGCTCAATCCCAATTTTTCGCACAGGTTGTGAATGTTCCTCGGCATATCGATCGCTGATCCGATCAGATGACTACCATCGGGCGAACGAACCGCCAGATCCTCGCCAACCTGCACCTTCCATCGGCTGACTGTGTATTGCCCGGGCCCTAATCCCGCAGGCGCCACCGCATCGGTCACCACTGCGCAATTTTCAATGCCCGCCGCTCGCAGATAATTCCCCAACGCAGGCAAGGCCACGTGTACACCATCCGCGATAAAACACAAACACAAATGCTCGCACAAGGATAACGCTCGCTGCACAATATTGTCGTGACGATGCATCATCATCGGACAACCATTTCCCAAATGCGTGTACATCGACAGCCCCGCATCGATGCATGTTTTCAACTCATCCATTGATGCATTGGTATGCCCCGCCGACACCACCACGCCTTGCGATTTCAACCATGCCGTCACTTTGCCACCCGGATCCTGCTCCGGAGCCAGCGTCACGATTTTCGTCTGACCACGGCATGCATCCACCAGTTTTTTTGCCGCATCAATCGTCGCCAGTTGCACCGCATCGGCCGGATGCGCGCCACGGTAACCATCCACCGGACTGATGAACGGACCTTCAATGTGATAGCCTGCGATCATCTGCTTGGCTAATTCATCTTGCTCAACCAATTCCACCACACGCGCCAAACGCGAAGCCATCACGTCCACATGATCGGTAATCATCGTGGCCAGAAAACCCGTCACACCATCCGCGGCCATCCGTTCACACGCGGTATGCAACCCCTCCGCCGTCAGGCCTTCCTGATTGAAATCGACCCCGCCGTAACCATTCACTTGTAAATCAAAAAAACCGGTCATAGCCCAAACCCCTATAAAAACAGCCGTTTGCGGCCGCGCGTCATTGCAAACAATCACGCCAAACCGCAAACGGCTCAATATTGCAAATTCATTATTTCGACAATTTCGACGACGATTCCGGATCCAGATACAACGTCGTATCACCATGCTTCTGCAAGCATGTCGAAGGATCGTTCGGCGAAATCGCGTTTTCCACCGATGCCTTGACCGCATCCGCTTTTCGCGCATCCGGCACCGAACAGATAATCGTTTTGCTCTTCATGATCTGCTTGATCGACATCGAGATCGCTTGCGTTGGCACATCGTCAAACGTCGGGAACCAACCCTCGCCCAGCTGTTGCTTGCGGCACGCGTCGTCAAGATCGACCACCAGGTAAGGCGATTCGGTTTCAAAATCAGCAGGCGGATCGTTGAACGCCATGTGGCCGTTCTCGCCGATACCCACAAACGCAACGTCAATCGGATGCTTGGCAATGATATCGCCCACTCGCTTGCACTCTGCCTGACAAGCATCAGTACCACCCTCGCCATTCAGATAGTGAAACGCTGCCAATGGCAATGCCAAACGACTCACGAATCGCTTCCACAAATATAGACGAAACGACGCACCATGCGTGATTGGCATCCCGACATATTCATCCAAATGGAAACCCGTTACTTTGTCCCACGCAATGTCGTCGTAGGTCACCAGATGCTCGATCATTTCAAACTGCGATGCGCCAGTAGCCACGATAATATTCGCATGCCCACGCGCCTTGATCGCTTCACGAATCACACCTGCACCATGTTCTGCGGCAGCCTTGCCTAGCTCAGTTTTATCTTTACCAACATGAATCTTCATCGTAAAAATCTCTTTGTAAAATTATCAACTAAAAATACGGACGAACGAACCACACGCGCTCAGACACATCAAACAACAGCCCGTGCACATCGTCTTAATAATCACACTGCCATTACAATTACACAGCCACCGCTTCCTGCGTCGCAGGAATGTCAACCATATCTTTGCATAGCACGGGCTGACTGTTTTCTTTGATCGATTTGTTCGCTGAGATCCCGATCAACAACGATGACACGCCGTCGAAATGATTCGCAGCACGGTGCAACGGATCGGCTGGCGGATTCTTGGAGAACAACTGCTCCAGAATCAGCGGGTCACCACCACCGTGTCCGCCCTCTGCCTGAACAATTTCCACGTCATACGGCTTGCCAAACATCGGGAATACCGTGAGTTTTTGCTCATGGCCCTTGGCTTGTTCTTTGGCTAACTCTTCATCACTTTGTCCCAGAATCACATGTGAGCCATGCTGATCGAACAGTTCGATCCGACCCTTCGTGCCGGTAATTGACGCACGCAAACCTTCCCACGGGCAATACGCGATCAATGAATAGTTCATGATCACGCGATTGTCATAACGCACCAACACCGCCATGGTGTCATCAATATCGACATGATCGCCGAACACGTTCTGGTCACGGATGTAGCCCGAATCCTCGACGGATTTTTCACCGTACAACGCGGTGGTCGTTTCAGAACTGTTGATATCCAGATAGAACGGATCCTTTTTCGCAGCTTCGCTATCCGTGTAGCGACCATAATCATATTTCTCGCCTCGTTCGGCCGCGGCCTTGGCACCGTAGAATTGCAAATCACCCATGCCGATCACGGTTTCCGGTCGAGCATCCAACCACCAGTTGACCAGATCGAAATGGTGCGTCGATTTGTGCACCAGCAAACCACCTGAATTTTCGCGCTTCGCATGCCACCGTCGGAAATAGTCCGCACCGTGCGACGTGTCGAGCACCCATGAAAAATCAACCGCCAATGGCTTACCGATCACGCCCGACATCAACAGCTCTTTGACTTTCGAAACATGCGGGGCATATCGATAGTTAAACGTCACGCGCAAATCTCGGCCGGTCTTATTCACCGTATCAAGAATCGCATTGGCTTTATCCGCATCGATCGTCAATGGCTTTTCACTGATCGCATCGCAACCCAGTTCCATCGCACGAATGATGTATTTGTGATGCAGCGAATCCATCGTCGTGACAATCACCACGTCCGGCTTGGACTCGGCCACCATCTTGTCAAAGTCATCGGCTTTGTACGTCGGCACAGGCGTAAACTCATATTCCTTGGCCAACATATCGTTGTAATAATCCATTCGCACCTGGCTGATATCACACATACCCACCAGCTCTGCGTCATCCTTATGCACGCCGGCAATGGCACGCAGAAACATGACCGCACGACCGCCGGTACCGACGACCGCATATTTTTTACGCGTAGAAGATTCAGACACAACAAAACTCCAAGGGTTTATAAACGGGCCAAAAAATTACCTGAACAACGCGAACGCCGACGCCTTGCCAACGGGCAAATCCGACAACGTTCTACGATAGAAAACGTTTTTTATCCTAGCGACAAAACCACCGACCTGTCAAGACATACCGCACATTTCAACACTATTTTATATCATGGAACACCGGCTCACACCGGCCCTGCCAGCTTTGCTGATCCCACTTCGCTTCACCGTGCATTCGCCTCGACGCCCAAAAAACACAACAATCTCCATATATGCCTGCCAATTCAAACCCCAACACCGATCCCGAATCCATCGACCCCGCGCCAGTCCCAGGGCCGAACCTCGGCAGAACCAGCCTGCGACAATTGGCGTCCGAACTCGGGCTCTCCCTGGGCACCGTCTCGAAGGCGCTCAATGCCAGGCCAGGCGTCAGTCATGCCACCGCGCAACGCGTTCGCGAAACCGCACAACGTCTGGGCTATGTCCCCGATCGCTACGCCTCCGTATTGCGCCGCGGATCAACGCGACACATCGGCATACTTGTCAATCAACTTGGCGACCCCTATTACATCGGCCTGCTGCGACAAGCACAAACCGCCGCACGCGAAGCAGGGTTCGATCTGTCGTTCGATGTCTACGATCAACAAAACGAACATGCGGAACGCTTTTTCGATGAGATGCTTGCCCGACGCGCCGACGGATTAATCCTCATCGCTATCGATGTTTCCGCCGACAATCCATCGCCTGCTTATCAACGCGTTCTTCAGGAAAAACTTCCCATCGTCATGATCGGTCTCACCGGCGAACAACCGCAAGCAAACGTGTCCTCGCTCGATTGCGATCGCGTCAACGGCTTGATTGATATGACCAATGTCATGATTGAGATGGGACATAAACATTTCGGCATCGTCATGGCCGAGTCGCCCGACCTATCAACCAACGTACGATTGATTGGCATTCGTACTGCCGTCAAACAGGCGGGCTTGCCCGATCAAGCGGTCGAACGAATTTCGTATCCCTTGCTGTCGCCTGACGCGCTGACGCAAAGCATCATCAAATTTTTCCAACGTGACGCGCCTCGCCCCACCGTGCTTTTTTGCTCCAACGACGTCGTGGCCATCATGACCATGTCCGCACTCGACCAACTCGGCATCAATGTCCCAGGCGATGTCTCCGTCATCGGATTCAACAACATCGATCTGGCTCAATACGTTCGGCCATCGCTCACAACCGTGAGCCAAGCCCACCACGAATTCGGTCGTCGCGCGGTCCGTCACTTGCTCGACCGCATCGCTGATCCTGAGGTACCCGCTCAGCATCTGGTGCTGCCCACCGAAATCGTCATGCGCCAATCCACCGCCCCGCCGAAATAGCTGTAAATCACGACAAATCGCTATGTTTTTGCAACTCTCGTGCGCGTGGCCCAAGAAGGACGGTTAGAGCGACAGGTTGCAATAGTTCCCACTGCGGCCCGGACTGGTCCGCTTAAGTGACCCGTTCCACAAAGCCTCCAACGCGTGCCGATTAACCATGCCAATGACTCGTACGGCCATGGATGACCATGGATGACCATGGATGGCATCATCAATTACGAAGCAGGCCCCAAACGCGCCACCGTGCGCGGTGTGAACGGCCCGGCGCGCAACATGTCACGCACCTGCTGTGTCGTCACCGACATCAATCGCTCAACCTGCTGGGCCAACGTGGCGTAGTCGTGGCCATATGACCACCGATGCCCCAGGTCACGCATCCGACCTGCAGGCGTTTCGCCCGACAAGGTCGCGGCTGTTGCCAGTTTATTTTTCGCGCGTTCGATCTCGGCATCGTCAATCTGATTCGGATTCGCCGTCAGACCATCCAACGTGTCGAACAATATTGATTCCACCTGCTCAGCTCGATCAGGATCACATGACACATAACCCACAAATGCGCCCGTCCGATCCAACGTGGACAACGACAGGTCCGCTTCGTCGGCGTATCCCGGATCGACCAATGCCCAATACAACCGCGACCCTTCGCTATCGCCCAGCACGTCCGCCAACACCTGTCCCGTGTAACGCGAATCATCCTGCGCTGATGGGCCTGTGCTCATCAATGCCAGATAAAAACGTGTCACCTTATCCTGCGTGATGGTGAAGTCGCTTGGCTCAACATCCGGCGCATCATATTGCCGTGTCGGCTGCGTCGGTTTCCATGTCGCGGTGCATTGCGACAATTGTTTCTTTACTGCTTCTACATCGAATCGCCCAGCCACACTGACGCCGATGTTGTCCGGACTATACCGCTGCGAAAAATAGTTTCGCATTTGTTCGACCTGCAAGGCTTTGATCGAATCCACCGTCCCCAGTACGCGATACCCAAGCGCGTGCCCGCCATAATGTTTTTCATACAACGCGTCATGCAATCGCCAAATTGGCCGATCGTCATACATCCCGATTTCTTCGAGAATGACGTTTTTTTCCATATTAAAATCGTCATCCGCCAACGTCGGCCGCAACATATCCGACAACAGATCGATCGCACGTGGTAACAATTCCGGCAACACATGCGCGTAATACACCGTTTGTTCGTGACTGGTAAACGCATTGTAATCCGCGCCGATTTCGTCGAATTCACGATTCACATCATCGGCTGACCGCCCGCCTGATGTGGCCTTGAACATCATGTGCTCAAGAAAATGCGAAACCCCTTCCACGCTTTTATCCTCATCACGCGCGCCCGTCCGCACATAAAACCCCACCGCCGCGGTATGCGATCGTTCGTTCGGCTCAGCCAAAAAGGTCAACCGATTATCCAACACATGACTTTCAAATGAATTTGACATAATTATTCCGTGCCCCGCTCTGCCTGATCTATAAAAACCGCCCCCCCCACACACCACACACACACACACACACCACCTTACGCCTCATACCTCACACCCCATCCGTCGACACACACCATACTTTCCCTGTAATACCAATCCCGTTAAACATTCGCGTGTTGTAAATTTTCTCTCACACAAACTCCCGGTATTTACCGAGACCTAACATGAATCTAAACGCGAGTAGTTATCGTCATTCGTATAAAACCCACTACTCTCACAGCGTGTCCCTCACATATAAAAACCACCGACACACCCAGCTTCACATCGACACCCTCGGTCATCAATGTGCCTCTGCGTGCGTCGGCGGTTCTAATTTCAACTGACCTGATTCCAAATTCTAAATTCCAAAATCAGAAATCAGAATTTTAAATTCAGCCCACGGCCTTGTTCAGCTCATCCACAAATTCCTGCTTCTGTGTCACGCCGACAAACTTACGCACAGGCTCGCCACCCTTGAACAGGATGATGGTTGGGATCGCACTGATACCGAACTTCACCGAGACCTCGCGGTTCGAATCCGTATCGACTTTGCCGACCTTGACCTTGCCCTGAAACTCATTGGCAATCTCATCAATCGTCGGGGCCAACATACGGCACGGCATGCACCACTCGGCCCAAAAATCCACCAGCACGGGCGTGTCGGCCTGCACGACTTCCGTTTCAAAATTATCGTCTGTCAGTTCTAAAACAATGTCACTAGCCATAGTTCGGCTCCTGATTTTTCGCTACTTTTTCAAATGACGCTTCATACTCATCGGCTTTTTTACATGACAAAAACCGCAAAATTCACAAATTTCGGACCGGTCCTGTTCACAGTACCAACCCGTCGCCCCATGATTCTATTCCCCACCCCCCCACGCAGCAAACCAAGCCTATCCCTTATATTCCCATTGGTTGATTCATATCTCTCGTTGAAACAAACAGTAATCGCATCTAAACCCTATCCCGATCAGCTCAATAACAATTCCAGGTCCTCACGTGACAGCGACGTCAACAACCGCTGTTCGCCGCCGACAATCGCGTCGGCCAACTTGCGTTTTTTATCCTGCAACTGAGCGATGCGTTGCTCCACCGTATCTTCACAGATCAGGCGATAGGCAAACACGTGACGCGTCTGCCCGATGCGGTGGGCCCGGTCGATCGCCTGTTGTTCCACCGCGGGGTTCCACCACGGATCGAGGATGAACACGTAGTCCGCAGCGGTCAGATTCAGACCCAGCCCGCCCGCTTTCAAACTGATCAGAAACACGGATGTCTTCGGATCGCTTTGGAACCGATCCACACAGCTACGTCGGTCCCGCGTCTGCCCATCCAGATATTCATAACGCACGCCCATCTCATCCATGCGTTTGCGCACGATGCTCAACATCGACGTGAACTGACTGAACACCAGCGCCTTGTGGCCTTCCTCAATCAACTCGGTCAACTGTTCCAACAACGCATCAAGTTTCGCGCTCGGCTCATTCATCCGTGCGGAATCAATCAACCCTGGGTGACACGCCGCCTGCCGCAATCGCAACAGCGCTTCCAATACCATCATCCCACCACCACCACTTCCACCACCCGCTTTGCCGCCGCCTGACAATTGTCCATCGGCAGGAGCACCGGTACTGTCGACCAACCCACCGCTGGTGCCCAGCAAATTCGTACGGTAGTGAGCCAGCAACTGTTGGTACAACGCCCGCTGTGCTGGTTCCATTTCGCAGTAAATCGTCTGTTCGGTTTTCGCGGGCAAATCGCGCAATACCTGTTGCTTGGTTCGTCGCAAAATGAACGGGCGAAGCGCTTTGGCAGCCTGTGCCGCCGCACTGCTATGCCGTGCTTCGCCGGAACCGCTGCGAACCATCTCGGTGAAATCATTCGCATCACTGGCCCCGCCGCTGCTCGCACTGTTAATCGCACCCAAGCCCGCACCGAGCATTCCTGGATTCAAAAACTCGAAGATCGACCACAGATCGCCCAGGTGATTTTCCACCGGCGTACCTGTCAATGCCAGACGATGCGTCGCACGCAAAATGCACGCACCGCGTGACGCCTGGCTCTTCGGATTCTTGATTGCCTGCGCTTCGTCGAGCACCACATATTCAAATTGCCGTTCTGCCAACGTCTCAATATCGCGTCGCATCAATCCATACGACGTCACGATCACGTTATGGCTATCAAATTGCTCACGCAATCCGTCTCGCTCGGGCCCGTGGTAATTCAACAATCGCAAATGCGGGGCAAACTTCGCCGCTTCATCGACCCAGTTAAACACCACCGAGCGCGGAGCCACGATCAGCGTCGGCAGAATTTTGTCAGCCTTGCCGTTCCCATTATTTTCAACTTCTTTTTGTTTCGCGGCATAATGCGCGTCGAGCATCGCCAACACCTGGATCGTTTTACCCAGACCCATGTCGTCAGCCAGAATCCCACCCATGCCGAACCAGCGTAAAAATTCCAACCAACCCAGGCCTTCGCGCTGGTAGGGTCGCAATGTGCCCACAAATTTTTCCGATGGATCGCTCGCTTCGACTTTTTCAAAGCCTGCCAACCGCTCGCGCACTTCCATGAATTTCGCGTCTACGTCAACCAATTCGCTCTGCGGAATCAACGTATTCAACAGGTTCGCCTGGCTGGCATGGAAACGCAGATGATCGCCATCGACTTCACCGATTGCTGCCAGCAGCGCATGATCACGCAGCCACGCTTCAGGCAATAGCCCTGTCGTCCCGTCGCCCAATTCGATCGTTGTACGCCCCGCCTTCGCCGCCGCCAAAATCTCCGGCAGATCCACCATCTGAACCTGACCATCGTCACGGGCATACCCCACCTGCCCGTGCAATTCAAACCAATCAATCCCGCTCTTAATCGTCAACGCAGGCGTCGCCGCTTGACGAATCACTCGGCTATCCGCACGCACCTGCCAACCTTTGGCCAGCAATCGCGACACCGCGGAGCCCAGCAATTTTGCGGACAGCACCAGGGTCTTGCCATTGTCCTGCGGGTTATCGCGAAAACCCATTTCAATCAGCGCCGCAATGCGCTCCCGCTCGAATCGCACCGCACGTCGAATCAACAACGGCCCGCTTTCCTCTGTCGCTTGCGGCTGAGCGTTTTCCCCTTCGCTTCCATTTTCCACACCCTCCACAACCGCACCATCGTCACCACCAGCGACTAACACCGACTCAGCCTCAGAAGGCATCTCTGTGTCAGGCGCAGGTTCTGCTTCGGCTTCACCTCCAGCGACTGGCTCGGCTGCACGCGCGGTATGCGCCGTGATAAACCGATTCGGATGCGTCGGGTCCACCACATGCTCGCCATACTGGAACTGGATATTGGCTGTCAGTGAACCCGCAGAGCCATTGCTGTTCTTCGCATCACGGTCACGCGTCAATTCCATCTGCGGAATCGGTGTCACCCGTTGCTCCTCACGGCCCAAACCATCCGGTAAATCAATCTCCGGCAACTGCGGCAACATGTACAAACGATCCAGGAAGCCCGGAATATCCGCATACCCCACCTTGATCGGCGAGGCCTCACCCCGACGACGTAAGTCATCACGGAACTGCGTCACCCATCGATACGCATCCACATCATCAAACGCCGCAACCACCCCCCCCACGTTCCCCCCCACATTTCCCCCCACATTCCCCCCTGCACTCCCACCTGCACTCCCACCCGCACTTCTCATGTCATCCTTCACCCGGGCCATGGCCTGGGCCGAGTCCGACTCATCGCCGTCGCTATCTTGCGGCGCAAGCTCGCCACCCACACCGCCTCCATAAATCACAATCCCGTCCGGGCCGCCCAGCAACAGGTCCGGCTCATCAATCGCCATGAACCGTTCCGTCGACAGTGCATCATTTTTATCTGATCGCGCACGACGCAACTCTACTGTCACGCTCAATTCCGAACCCGTGTCATGTCCCACCATCCATAGCGACCACGGCTTTTCATCGTCCCACACCAATGCCGCATCGTTATCCAACCGATCCAGAAAACATCGCCCCGTCTCGATCAATCGTTGCAACATCGCTCGCCAAGCGCCCGGCAACAATCGATACACCGCAGAGCCACGTGACCGATCAGGCCCGCGTCCCGCGTCTTCTTCCAAACGACGACCCCCTAGAATCAACGAGCACAATTCCCGATCCACCGGGTCCGGCAATTCACTGATCGTCGCTGCATTCAAACGCAGCGCACGCCGTGACGTCCAACCCTTGTGCGTCGGCTGACGCTGTTGCAATTCGATCACCAACTCGCCACACGCTGCGCTGCTTTCGGTGCGCACCACATAACAAACCTGTCGCTGCGCAGGCAGGATTGTGGCCTGATCGTCACCATCAGCCAAACCGCCCGGATGCAACAAACTCAATCGACCCACCCATTGCGGTTCACCGCGCGGCACGCTCTTGGTCGCGCCGGTCCGCTTCCGCGCTTTCGGCGGCGGCGGGGGACCATCATTTTCTTCGGCCTCCACCACACGCGTTACATGCCCACCACGCAACGGATGCCCACTCGATATCCCACTCACACCAGCCCCCCCACCAGCCCCACCACCAACACCCCCACCAGATGACTGCTCAGCTTCTGCCTCACCCGCGCCCACCGCTACACTCGATTCGTCATCGCCTTCACGCCCCGCGTCGCTCGCATCATCACCCACTTCATCGGATTCCAACGAAGCCGAATGCACGGCCAACATCGCCGCCCACATATGCGCGCAATACGCCCCACTCTTGGCTCGACCACAACTACACGACAGCTTCTGCGAACGCACCTTCACGCGGTACGATTCTTCCCCATCAGTCACCTCAGTGACTTCATCTTCTGCCGCACCTTCAGAAAACGCACGATCCTGCACCGCGCCAGCATCAAATAACGTACGCCCTTGGCCACGAATGCTCGATGGAAAATACGGCCACCAGGTCTGTAACATCGACATAGGCAATCAACATCCTGTCAAAATTCGCTCTCGGCCACACCACCGTGCGCAGCCCAATCCATTACTGTAACCACTCTCCCGCCCACCGCAATCGGACCCTCAAAAAAACATCACCCCGCCACAATTCCACATATCACGCTCCATCGCCCCTAGCCCACGTTTTTCAGCCATATTTCCACCATATCAACCCCAACTTCCATCCCTCACCCACCACACGCATCACACATCCCCCCGCATACATGCCAACCTCCCACGCATCACCACCTATAATCCACCCCACCCCCCCCACCCCCCACATTCCCCCACCACTCCTCCCACTCCTCCCACAACTCCCACAACTCCATCCCACCCAGCCCCCGACTTTCCGATATAACCACACACCCCATACTTTCCCCTGCAAACCGTTTCTCGCTTTTAACTTTTAACTTTTAACTATTAACCCACCCCTCTCCCTTCAACCATGACCTTCCCTGACGACTTCTGGACCCAAGCCCTTTTCCTCACGCCCCTCGCGGTCGTCGCGTTCGTGTGGATCACCTATCGCCGATACCTCGCTCCCGAAGTTTTCCGCGATGCACCCCAACGCCCGCCCGGCATTGACGCGTCCGACTTGCTCATGGGACTCGGCCTCATGCTGCTGGGCATGGTCGCCATGTCATTCATCGCTCGCTCGCTCCTGCCCAACCTACCCACCGATGGCACACTTACCCCACGCCAACACAGCTACCGATCCCTGCTCGGCCAGGCATGCACTCAGTTACCCGTCGCACTCCTGCTCGTCACTCGATCTTTCCAACACGGCGCAGGCTTCGCTGGCGTCGGTCTCATTTTCAAACATCCCATCCGCTACATACTCACCGCATTCGCGGCGTTTCTCATCGGCACGCCACTCGTGCTTTGGATCACACACACCGCTGCCGCCATCGCTCTCGCATTCGGACAAACCCTACCTGAGGTCGGCCACCAGACGCTTGAACAACTCACCCATTCATCCGACACCGTCGCCATTGTTCTCATTGCATTATCTGCCATCGTCTTCGCACCGATACTCGAGGAACTCATCTTCCGCGGCCTGCTCCAAAACGCCTTGACCAATATGTTCGGCCGTACCAGTCAGGGTAAGTGGCAAGCCATCATCCTCACCTCCATCCTCTTCACCCTCATTCACACCACCGCTGCATGGCACACGCTCCCGGGCCTCTTCGCATTGTCCCTCATCCTTGGCTGGCTCTTCGAAAAACGCGCGTCCATCATTCCCTCCATCATCCTCCACCTCACCTTCAACGCCTTCAACATCACCATGGTCCTCCTCTCCCCACCCCCCACATAACCCCCCCCCACTCTCCCCCACCCCCCCACGCTCCCCCACATTTCCCCTGGGAATCTTTGCCCGTATCTGGCTTTTTATTTCTTGCTTCTTACTTTTAACTTTTAACTTTTAACTTTTAACTTTTAACTTTTAACTTTTTACTCGCAATGAAACTACCCTTCACCACCCTCGAATGGATCGGCCCCGCAACCACCGGCCACCTTCGCCTCATTGACCAGACCAAACTTCCAAACGAATCGACCTACATCGATTGCAAAACCGTCCAAGAAGTCTGGGATGCCATCAAACGTTTATCCGTGCGCGGCGCGCCCGCTATCGGGATTGCTGCGGCCTATGGTTGTGTCATTGGTGCCCAACAATCCCTCGCGGCTTTCGAGCAAAACGCGGACCATCTCGCCACCAGCCGCCCCACTGCCGTCAACCTGTTCTGGGCTATCGACCAGATGAAAAAGGTCGAACCGCGCACGCCGGAAAACCTTCTGGCCCATGCTGTGCAGATCCATAACGACGACCGCGACATGTGCAACGCCATCGGCAACCACGGCTTTAAAATTATCGAACAACTCGCCGCAACCGCGAACGCATCCACGGACCCATCGAATCATTCCGGCATCGGCATACTCACCCATTGCAACGCAGGCGCACTGGCCACCGGCGGTATCGGCACCGCCACCGCGCCCATGTATGTCGCCCACCAGCACGACCTCAAATTCAACGTCTTCGCTGACGAAACGCGCCCACTCCTGCAAGGCTCTCGCCTCACCGCCTACGAACTGGCCGCCGCGGGCATCGACGTCACCATCATCTGCGACGACATGGCCGCCCAGGTCATGCGCGAAAATCGCATCAGCATGATCATCACTGGTGCCGATCGCATCGCTGCTAATGGTGATGCGGCCAACAAAATCGGAACCTACAACCTCGCCGTCCTCGCCAACTATCACAACATTCCATTTTACATTGCCGCCCCATCATCTACCTTTGACATGAACATCCCCGATGGCTCACACATCCCCATCGAACAACGTGGCAGTGATGAAATCACCCAGGGCTTCGGCTCACGCACCGCTCCACCCGATGAACTCGGCGCTAAAACTTATTGCCCTGCATTCGACGTCACGCCAGCCGAACTCATCACTGCCATCATCACCGAGCGTGGCCTGATCAATCCCGTCACGCCCGCCCAGGTTTTGGCCACACTCAACAACCTGCGTTTTACCCCACCTGCCTGAACATAACACGGCATCAAAACGCGCCAATCCCGCAATTAATCCAACTTGCGTAGTGCCGCCCGAATCTGTCGATGCCCACGCGATGTGGTTTCAACAATCACCGTGTTTTCCGATTCAACAACCGTAACCGGCGTCCACTTTTTGTTTTTTAGACGCTCGTCATAGGCCAGCATGTAATGCCTCCCTATTTCATCCTCGACGATTTCGTCAATCATCGTTCTCGCTGACGTCGGCTTGGAACCCAGTTGATAACTGTGACTGACAAACGTCGGCGGTCTGTAACAACCCGTGGCAACCACCGTGAACAGCAACAACAGCACGATACGAAAATAATTAAACATGACATCCTTTCATCAATAATCTCCCCCGATCACACACCAAAAAATCATTTCAGCCTGACGACATAGCCGCACGCGAGCCGGGACTCTTCACGACCACTATTCGCCACACACTTCTGAACTTGTAACATTTTTCATCAGTCGGAAACTTGCCGACGCACCTCTTCTCTGTACTTTTTCGGACTGATCCCACCTTTATGATTCGCAGATGTTGGCCCCAACTTGCTCGCCCGACCAAAAACGCGATAAAAAGTTGATAAATCATCAAACCCGCATTCAAACGCGATCGAACTCACCGACCGATCTGTATCGCGCAACAAGGTCCGTGCATGATTCACGCGCAACATGCGCAAATAATCCAGCCACGACATTCCCGTGATCTCGCGAAACAACCGCGTGAAATAGCGACGGCTCATGCCTGTCATCGCCGCCGCTTCGTCCAAAACCATCGGCTCAAAAAACGTTCGTTCCATCCGCGTGATATAGCTGCGCACTCGATCGCTCGGCGTCTGCCCGGGCCTCGCCGTCTCCCGCGTGTATCGCGCTAACATCGCTAACAATTCCAACCCCATCGCAGTCATCGCCGATGCGCATCCCAAACCGCCGCGCGTCTGTTCCACCAGCAACGCACGTATCCGTTGCGATACCTGCGACGACAAACCCGCATCGCGCGGCAACACTCCAAACCCCTGACCATCCAACAGCCCCGGCTCACAGGCCCACACCGATGCTCGAATACACACCACATGCAACGACATCGGCCGCTGCGCATCATCGGACAAATGGTGATTTTGCCCGATCGGCACCCATCCTACATCTCCGGCCTCTACCTCGTTTGAGCGATCCGTTTCCAATCGCCCCGCACCCGCAAAAAATGAAAAAACTTTCAGATAATCCGATTTCACGGGTTTCATCCGAAAATCTACGCCATGATGCGATTCCACAACAGCCACACCCCAGCTCGGCATTTCCGCAGGCAACGGCTTGTTCGTACGACTTTTAATTGATATGGCCATAAATTGCCTAATTTGCAAATCGTATTGTACCCCCAACGCCACGACCCGATCAACCCCCACCATTTAACATCATTCCATCGCCCCCCCACCCTCCCCCACCCCCCACTTTCCCCCCGTGGATCTTTTGTGGACTTTGGCTGACTTTCTACTTTTTACTTTCAACCCCGAATCCTCAACACCCATGACAACCACCAACACACCTAGCTCACTTACCCAATACCTTGACACCTACCGACGCATTGGCCACGTCACGGTTCCCAATATTTTTGACGACGACATCATCAACGCAGCGCTCGACGACATCAAAATCTGGTCGCGACAACAGATCGAACAGATGGATCAGAAGCAACGCGACTGGTATCTCGAACGCCAACAAAACACCGACGATGCTGACGATGCTGACGGTCCTGTCCTGCGCAAACTCGACGACCCCGTCTACCACCGCGCGTTTTTCAAAAACCTCGCGGCCCACAAACCACTGATCGATATCGTTGAATCCATGATCGGCACAGGCGAAGGCGTTTCCGTGTGCTTCAGCCAGGTCTTTTTCAAACCACCAAGCATCGGCGGTCCCAAGCCCGTTCATCAGGACAATTTCTACTTCGGCCCCAATCACATCGACGGCGTCGTGACCGCATGGGTCGCGCTTGATGCGGCTACCATTGAAAACGGTTGCCTCTACTACGGCGATACCACCAACCTCGGCCCAATCGTTGAACACATCGCTCCACCCGACGAACCGTACAACTTGCAAGTTGCCCCCGACATTGCCAGCCAAACACCCATGACCCCCGCACCCGTCCCACGCGGCGGCGTCTCCTTCCACCATGGCAACACTTTTCACCAGTCCTCCGACAACCGCTCCAAGCACTGGCGCCGGGCAGTCGCACTTCATTACGTCAACCACAACACCCGCTTCACCAACCCCGCCCTCCCCTACGATCACACCAAACTCGTCCCCACCCCCCCATCCCCCCCCCCACTTTCCCCCGCCACTCCCGCTACACCCGCAACTCCTGCCACTTTCCCTTGAAGAATACTTGATCCCGTTAAAAACCCGGGTGGTCTAATTTTTCCTCTTGCACCAACTCCCGGTATTCACCGGGAGCTAACAAAAATCAAAACGAGAGTGACTATCGTCATTGGTATTACTTTCCCTTTCACTTTTGTCCGCCCGCTCTCCTCTCTTCTACGCTTCCACGCTTCTTCTTATTCTTCTCCGTGCCTCTGTGCCTCTGTGGTTAAATATCCCCCCCTCCCTTTCAATCAAAACGCATACTCAAACGCACCTTCATGATGTCGCAATACCAGCGTGCCGCCTTCGGGCCAATCGATTCCGATCACATCAAAGCGCACCGCGCGATCTGCCAAGCCAAATCGGCGTGCTATTGGCCCGGCGAGCGTGGATAACTTTCTCTGTTTCGCTGTTGACACCATCGCTTCAGGCTGTGGCAGTTTCGAATTCAGCTCACGACTACGCGACTTTACTTCCACGATCACCACCGTCTCATCTCGCGCAATCGCCAACACATCCACCTCACCCATTTTCATCCTCACGTTATATGCCACCACCCGATACCCCAGCCTTTTCAGATACACACCCGCGGCCCGTTCTGATGCATACCCCAACCCGCGCTGACGTCGGCACCGTTCCAACCGCCAACGCTGCCACCACCTGGGCTGAAATGCTGTGTCACGTTTCACACGCAAACTCGCTACTTGTAAAACAAAATCGCTCCTCAACACGCCATCAATTTTCACGATAGCTCATAACTCACGCGCGAACGTCTCACTTGCTGTAGTCTTCCAACATCGCCTCGTTAGCGTCTTCGCCTTTGCTTTCGCGATTCGCTTCATCGCCACCCGCAACCTCATCGGCCTCGACCGAATACCGACTCTTTGCCACGTGATAGACCGCTTCCAACATTTCATCCAACGGGGCAAAATTCCCCGAGCGAAACAGCTCTTCCCGAAACTTCAAGGTCTCTCGATGGAATTGCTGTTCCTTCAAGTCTCGTTCAATCTGCGCAAACACCTCTCGCAATGGCTTGGCTTGACCACCCACTATTTTTTCAACATACACCCAATACGCGTAACCATTCGCATCAATCCGTGATGAATACTCTCCTTCTTTCAACGTCGGCAGCACTTCATTGAGTGCCTCCACGTTCAACCCATTCTCTTTGACTTCCATCCCTTCTTCTTTCAGGCGCATTCGATTACCTGGATCCTTCGCAACGGTTAGAAAATCCTCGCCCGCTTGCAATCGAGCTTCAATTCGATTCGCATCCGCCCCCACTTTCACCCGTATTAAATGAATCGTCCACGACGCTTGCGGATTAAATTCCTCATGACGTTCTTTATACGCACGCTCCACATCCTTACGCAACACATTCACCTTCGGCCAAAACTTCTGCCGCATGTATCGTTCCACCACCACCTGCTGACGAAACTCGCGCAACGTTTCCTCCAACCCTTTACCCGTTCGATCCTGTAACGTCCGATCGGCCAACTCCGGCGAACCCTGGCCATACAAGCGCAACATTTTCCCCCGCTCTTCTTTGAGCATAAAACGCAAACCCATACGCTCGTTTTCATTCAGATCACGCTCGGCTTCACCCAGAATCAATTGATCCAGAATCATGCCCCGCAAACGCGCCGCAATCAACTCCATCGCTAACCGATCAAACTCTCGGCCCGACACATTTTTACCCAAGGCGGTCAGCTGTTCATCCATCACCCCCAACACTGCCCCCGCATACAACGCCCGGCCATTGATCTGTCCCACCATCGCATCAACCACATAATCCTCAGTCCCGTTCCCCGCTTCCAGCGCATCCTGCTCGCCACGCGCACCGACACCTTCGTCGCTTGCCATACCATGCCTATCACTCGTGCCATCATGTGCTGCGTTGCCATCTTCATCGCTAGGGCTGTGACGCATATTGTCCACTGCCACACGCGGTCGAATCGGCGTTAACACCAAATCATCACGCACCTCCGGCTTCTTCGCTTTCACTGCAACGACATCCGCATCATGCGACACGCCCGCTTCATCAGCCCCCGCAGCGCCAGACTGGCCATCACGCGTGCGCCCATCATTCATACCCACTTGTGAGCCATGGCTTCCATCCGCAGGTCCCACAAAATCCTCTGCGGTCACCACCCGTGCCTGCGTGTCATCATGCTTGGTGGAACCGGCACATCCAGACAGGCCTATCGCGACCATCACAACCAGCGACAGCGCCGCAATGTGCCCCGTAACTTGCCACGCACACCACACCCCACACTTTCTTATCGCATAGCCCGGCCACGTTCGAATTGCATTCAACTGTTTCATCTAAATTCGTCCTTGAAAAACACATAGTAACACCCCCCCACATAAATGCCCCCACACACGCCTCCCCCACGCCTCCCCCCCATGCCTCCCCCACGCCCCACGTCATCCTTCCACATCACCCCACTGGCCTCCCGCATTTCCTCCGTTAATTCTCCTCGCTAAATTTCCATCCCGCTATCTCCCACTTGTCTCACAACCCTTCACCACTCTCACCATGCTTGGCCCTGCTTGCTCAACACATTTTGACGGCTCCCCCAATGCCGTCACCGCGTTAATGCGTACGCCAAAATATTCACATTCAAAACCCGCGCATTGCGAATCTCATTACCCCCGCAACAGCAACAATCTTCCCCCGCATTTCCTGAATCATTCAACCCGAACGGCGAATAGATCATCACCACCCGCCCATCAATTTCCAATCCCATCAGGTAGGGCTCACTCCCGGCTTTTTTGGCGTACAACTCGTTGATTTCATACACCGTGTGGAACACCGCATGTGCCATGTCCAGCCGAACCGGCGTGACCTCTGGAAACATCACGCCTAATTCCCGCGTGAATGATTTCGCCCACGCGGTATTGCTGCAGCCCGGACTGGCTACCAGAAAACCACCGCCGACCAGGTACGCACGCAATTGCTCGCGTTCTTCTTCCGACAAGGTAAATCCACCTTCGCCCGTCATCACTGCAAACGGATGCTCAAACAGAGCAGGCGATCCCAGACGCACGGGCGTAAAACCAGGCTCAACCCGAATCGTCGAATCCCGGCTGATCGTTTGCAAAAACGCATCCGCGTAACACACCGACGACTGGCCATCCCCATAAACCAGATTCGCACACCGCACCAGACCCACGTCATCAGTATCATTATCAGGGCGTACTTCATTCGTTGACGCTGTGCCCTGTTGAGCACTTTGTCCCACCGCGGGCAAACTCAATCCCAACACACCGATCATCACCACTGCCCCCGCCACACACACCGCCCACAGACACCGCTGGTGCTTCACCACATCCTCAACAACCGTCTTTGGAGTATTTCGTTTTTGTCGCATGCCCATACCTCAAACGATAGACAGTTACACCCTCATTCGCCACCCACCGCATCATCGGCTAATCGTTGAAAATAGTCTGCCACGAGTTGCCGATACCTCTCAGGCACCCCATCCATCACACCGACGGAAACCGAAACATCACCCCGCACAACCCCAGCCTCAATCCGCTCGCTCACCCCCCCACGTTCCCCCCCACGTTCCCCCCCACGTTCCCCCCCACGTTCCCCCCCACGCCCCCCCTCACGCCCCCCCCCACTTTCCCCCGCACTTTCCCCACCACGTCCCCTATCACGTTCCCCCGCATGTCTCCCTTCACGTCCTCCACCATCATCCCCAACACTCCCATTCACTTCTCCACTGCCAGCGTCATCACGGGTCACGCTCGCATACTCATCCCCACCACCAACGGCCTCGCGTGCCACACTCGGCATATCCACCCAACCGCTTCGTCCCGCGTTGGTCGCCACATAAAAACGCCCCCCCCCCACGCCTCCACCCATACCGCCACCACTTCCCTCACTTCTACGCCCACGTCCAAACACTGACAATGTAAAACGCCCATCGCCTTCATCGCGCATCGGCGTCGACATGCCAGCCAATCCCGTCGTTCCACCATCTGCATCCCACACCACCCGCGCCTGTTTCGGAACCTCGCCTCGAATCCGATCCAACCATCCACCACCATCCGACACACGCGCTTCAATCCGCATGCCTGGCTCGCGGGTTTTTTCAACAACCGCTTCAACCCTCACCTCAAAATCCAAATGCGTATACCCAGGCAAGTCACTCATCGGCCACACATACCGCGCCACCGTCGCCCGCCAAACGCCCGGCCCCAATATTCCGCTCAACACCATCACCACCAACACCATCAATCCACACCACAACCATCGCCCCCTTTTTCTCCATTGCCATCGCTCTCTGAGATACCCCGACATCATGCCCCGCGCATCAACCTGACGCGCCCGCGCATCGCCCCGTTCAACAACCACCCGTTGCATCGCCTGACTTCCACGCCCCTGTTTCTCCTTCACAATTCCCTTCCCCTCGTTTCCAACAAACAATACCGCATTGATCAAACAACTATCACCAATCCCCAACGTCCGCTCCGCCCAACGTGCCATCCGCCGACTGTCGTACACATGCTCACGATAAACTCGCACGATCCTCATCACACGCCATACCAACAATCCCAACCACACCCCATCCAACATCACGCGCACTCCCTCGGGCAATACCACAAGCGCATCCACCCACATCATCGCCAACCACGCCAACCCCAAAACCGTCAACCCACGCCAAACTTCCACCAACATCGCTTCACGCTGAACCACCCGTGCAGCGTATCGCAACAACGCATCCAAATTACCCACAGCTTTTTTGTGCGCTGCCTTCATTGTCTTCCTTACCTTCATTGCATTCATCGTCTTCATCGTTTTCATCGCCACCCCATCCAGCGTCGAATCAACCATTCAACACCCAACAAAAACACCAGCCCCGCCATCACAAACCATCGATTCCAAATCGGCTTCACCCCATTGGGAACATCCCGCGCTGCCCGACGATACACCATGTGGTCGATCAGCTCATCCACATGGCTTGCCCCGTCCCCGCCCTGAAAAAACAAACCTCCACCAGCATCCGCAATCGCTCGCATCAATCCCACATTGGCCGACGTATCCAGACCCTCAACATTCGCATCGTGCACGCCAAACATCATCGATGCCACAACACGCCCATCCTCCAACCACGCGGCCTGATACTCCCCGGCTTCAACAGCCCGATACGTCCCATGCCAACGCCTACTCATGCCAACTCGCGGCGTATCACCACCACGCATCGGAATCGCTTCGTCCTTACCTTGGCCTTTTCCTTCGCCCATACCTTCGCCCTTGCTCTCGCCTTTGCTCTCGCCCTTTCCTTCACCATGCACGCCCACTTTGCACACCACCATCCCTTGCCGACCCAGCACCTCGCTTCGCGTGGCTTGGCCCTTCGCATCATCGCCACCCAAAACATCACCCGCTTCATCCGACACCACTTCGATCTCCACCGTTTCCCCAACCGCCACCTGCGTCCGATCCATCATCAACCGCACCCGATCCCCCGAACCCATCGGCTCATTCAACACCAACCACCGCAACACCCCCCCCCCCCCCCCCCCCCACTTTTTCCCCCGCATAACTTCCCCCTTATCTCCAGCAGCTTGCGGCTTAGCGCCCCACCACGCTTCGCCCCTTCCCATACCACGCCACCACCCTTCGCCCAATATCGCCAACACCCGGCCACGTCCGTACGCCATCGTCACCACCGCTGGCAACACGCGCCCATCTTCCATCCGCGCCTCGGCCAACACCCGACCGCCCGCTTTGATGCCAGCCGTCGCATACAACCGCTCCCAAACCACACCACCCACATCTTCGCCAACACCTTTAGCCATATCATCACCAACACCAAACATCCCCGATGCCCACCCCTCCGCGGTCAAGGCCACCCACACACCCTCCGCTTTTCCATTGCCCGCTTTCCCATCCTCCACTTCCCCAGCCCAGACCACCGGCTCCAACCCCCCCCCCCCCCCCCCCCCCCCCCCCCCCCCCCCCCCCACTCCCCACCCCACTCCCCACCATCATCACCATCACCATCACTCATCTCGCTCATGCCGACATCGCCATCCGCTCGTCCCCGTGCAAACACCACATGCAACCCACCCTCGGCCACCGCGTCGACCAATCCTCGCTTGGCTTCGGCTGACATCATGTCTCCCACCGCTCGTCCGAAAATCACCACATCAAACTGCCCCCAATCGCTCGCCCGTTCCACGCGCCCAGTCGGCAAAATCTCATCACCCCTCCCATCATCACCCCTCCCGCCATCATCTCCCTCACCAACCTCACCCTCGTCCAAACGCGTCACCACACGACTAATCCGCGTCCCCGACAAACGCGACAAATGCACCAGACTCACACGCTCATCCTGTCGCAACACCTGCCCTAAAAATTTCGTATCCCAAAACGGCTGCCCCTCAATCAACAACACCCGCAACCGCTGATCCGATACCTGGCCATAAACCACCTGCGTGTTGTTCACCAAATTCGTTTCACCCGCTACAGGTAACACCTCGATTTCATAACGATAGTTCCCCGCCAATTCCTGCAACACCGGCACCCGCAACAAAACCCCACCCGCATCATCCCCATCTTCAAACACCACCGGCCAACGCGTGACCTCTTCCCCATCCCGCACCACCACCCCCCCCACATTCCCCCCCCACACTTCACCCCCAGCATCCCCTCCAGCATCCCCACCAATATTCCCCAGCCCTTCACCCGCATTCGTTCCACCACGATAAACACGCACCAACAATTCGCCCGGCTCTCCCACCAACATCGTGCCTTGGCCGGGCACCGCACGCACCATCCAGTCAGGACCACTCGCGGCATGACCAATCACCCCCGCATGCACCGCCACATCACCACCAAAATCAACCTCGCCATCCCAACCATTCCCACCCCCCAACCCCCGCACCGTATCTCGCCCATCACTCAAAACCAACACCCCCCCACGACCAACAACCCCCACCCCACCACCACCTGCCTCACTTGCAGGTCCTCGACTATCTCGCTCTGCACCTTCGTCGCCAGCATCATGCATTGCCAGCACTTCGCCCACCGCGCCCAGCAAATCCGTCCCACCTGCAAACGTCTCATCATCGGCCACACGATCGGCCACACGTTGCAAACCACCAACCGTTGCCGTTTTCACACCCACCCCGAATCGATACAACCTCACATCGAACGCGTCCCGCAATCGCACCAACACATCATCCGACAACCAGCCCTGTACCACCTCATCCAATCGCGATCCTCCACTACTACCATCACCATCATTAACAACATCGCCAACAACAACATCACTTCCCGTACCAGCCTCTCCATCGACCACGCCCATCGATCCCGACGTGTCCACCAGAATCGACAAACGTTCCCGCGCCGCTTCTTGCTGGAACTCTTGCACACCAGGCCCCAACAACAACACACCTAACCCCAACACCACCAACATCCGCACGCCACACAACACAACACCCAGCACAACCCCCAACACACCTTGCCCTTCACCTCGCAAACCTTCACGCCAGGCTGACCACAACACCAAACCCAGCAACATCATCACCCCAACCACCACCATGCGTGGCGCAACCATCGGCTCCCAAACCACGACCGCTTGCATCATCACCATCATCATGCTCATGCTCATCGCCCACCCCCGCGCAGCCATGTTTCCAATCCCAACCCCACCAACACCGCCAT
>JAUHYI010000065.1 GCA_030426385.1 Phycisphaerae bacterium | reverse complement strand
CGAGCGATATCGCGTTCGATGGGCAGTTTGATAATTGATGGCTCAATATCGTCGCGGAACTTGCCTGGCGTGCATGCGTTTGGTTTTATGTGTCCTGCTTAGCCGGTGTCGCGCGGCGTTGCTGTGCTGTGCCGTGTTCGAGTTTACGGCTAACCGCCCCATTAACACGTTCAACGCGGGACGCTGCGCGTCGCCTGCTAAACGTGAGCGTGATCCAAGTCCGTTAAAAATTCGCGCGGCCTACATTTTTCTCTTAACGAACCCCCCGGTATTCACCGGGGGCTAGCACGTAACCAAGGCTCGTGTATTTAGCGTCATTCGTGTGACATGCGTGGCGGGAAATCGCGTAAAATACTGGCATGGACACACTGGTTCTATGGGCGTTGATTTGTTTGACAGTGGCCCTGATTTTGTTCTTTGTCGAAATCATGGTGCCTTCGGGTGGGCTGTTGGGCATTGTGTCGGCACTGGCGATGCTCGCGGGGGTGGTGCTGTTGTTTTTGCATAGCACCGCGTTGGGCTTTGCGGGGTTGGCCTTGTGCATCGTGGTGGTGCCCTTCTGTGTGCGATTCGCACTGCGGATGATTCCCAAGCTGGAGATGGTCTCGCCGCCTTCGCAGGTGTTTAGCGATCAACCCGCTGTCGGGGCGACAGGCCAAGCCGTGTCGCACCTTCGGCCCGTGGGGATGTGCGTGATCGATGGCAAGCGACTCGAGTGCCTGGCTCAACGCGAATTCATCGCCTCAGGCACCCCGGTGCAAGTTGTCGCTGCTGAAGGCATGCATGTGAAAGTGCGACCCGTGGATGAAGCTGTTTGAATCGCCTGATAGCCTGATAGCCTGTTCGCTTGATAGCCTGAGTTCGGGATAACAGGTTATCGATCGAAGGGCCACGCGTTTTGCGCCATTCGTAACGGTATCGCAATCCGGATTGGTTACTACCCCCCCACGTGCCCCCCATCCCCCCCCACCACCGCCACCCCAGCGCCCCCCCCAGCGCCCCACATCTCTCTCGCATCTCTCTCCACGCCCCACCTGCCCTTCATTCCACTTCCAGCCCACCTCAGGCCCGGACCCCCGGTATTCACCGGGGGCTACTATGAATCGAGGCGTTCGTATTTGTGGTCATTGGTGCCCTGTGAGAGGCAATGACACCCTGGGGCAGAGGAGGGGGGGTGGGGGGGACGTGGGGGACGTGGGGGGGGCAAAGGGTTCTAAAAAGCAAACGCCCACGGCGGGTGCCGTGGGCGTTTGAAATTTTTAACACCAATCGTATGACTGGATGTTTTTATCGAAACAGCGAAGGAAAAAGGCTCGGCCCGGTCGACCGGGTCGAGCCCGGAGGCATTGGCACGCGTTTCAAAAACCTAAAGGTCCCATCCAGGTGTTTGATAGCGTATGTGCCGATGGTTACACGTTATTCACGTGTGAATTTCCTATCGCATTGAGCTTAGTAGCTCATGCTCAGACCGAAGGTCGCGATGACCTGGAAGTCTTCGCCGTTGTCATCAAAGCCGACATGGTCGTCATTGAGGAGCAAAGCGACGAGACCGGCGGTGGCTTCCCATGATCCGAATTCGGAAGGGATGAAGTTCAGCGGAGTGCTGAAGATCGCGCCGATGCTGAGGAAACCAATGGTTTCGTCGCTGCCGGTCGAGTCAACGTAGTAGTCGTCAAGGCTGATGCCCAAAGCGACTGGGATCGAAAGCGTGATCGGCTGATCTTCGCTCTCGACGATGGTGAAGCTAGGCTCGATACCCAGTTCGAGGTAGGAGTCTTCGGTACCGCCTGATTGGGCGATTTCGAAGGCGAACAAAGCGTATGGGTTCAAGGCAGGGATGCCGTCGAACAGTTCGCTGTCGTCATAGCTGATGGCGACGTCGATTTCCTCGATGGTTGAACCAGGGCCTGTGTCGTAGGTGTACGCCACGTAGCTCAGGTCAACGGTCCAGTTTTCGAGCAGGCCGACTGCCACACCGAAGTAGTAGTCGGTTTCGTACAAGTTGCCTGAAGTGGTAGCTGCACCAGCGACGGATGAGGTTTTATCCCCATGGAAGCTGTTCCAAGCACCACCGTACAGGTCGACGCTACCGATAGCGCCTTCACCGTCGCTCAGGAGGCTGAAGGCCACGTCAACGTAAGGTTGAACGATGACGCCTGAGTCCTGCTGAACGAAACCACGGAAGTAGTACTGCGAGACGACGTCGAGCCCGAGTGTGAGCGAGACGTTGCCGGTGTTAGGGCCGGCCATTTCCTGGGCCATAACTTGTGTAGCCGCTTGCGGAGCGATAAGCGCCGCACCAATCGTCAGGCTGGCGGCCACCCGGCCGAGACGATTTTTCAGAGTGAATCGAGACATTGTGTTGCCTCCCTTTCAAAAAAAGACAAGAACCAAAACGTGGGACCTACTGAACTGTCGTACTCAACGTGAGTACGAAACATTCAACAATAATTTTCATTCCGTCGGCAACGCACCGAAGCGGACTGACTTTCTCTTACCTCTCGTACATGTGCCGCGATCAGGATGAAATTTTCCATGCCGATCGGGAACCTTGTCATGCGGGCTGATGCGATGTGTATCTGGATCGCATGTTTTATTTGTTCATGGTTTGAAGGCGTATAAACTTTTTAAAGCTTAAAAAACATTGTTCTGTTGATGGCTTGATAAATAGACGGTGATCAAATTTTCGCCTCGATCCAATGCTCTGAACAGTGTGGTTTAGTCCTGCGAGTGCTCATGCATGTCAGCGTGGCGTGATTCAATATCGCTAGGTTTAGGCCAATCCGCTGCCTGTGAATTCATGGTCGATGAATCTCAGATACGTGAGTCGGTGTGTCCATGGCTTGGACTGACCAAAACTGATGTGTGAAATTGTCAATAGTAAACGTGTTAATCGTGATCTATTGGTGTTCCCCAAGTCGCCCTAATCGTTGCATCCCTGATCTGCTGTCTCCAAGCTGTCACGCAAACCGTGTACCAGCTAGATTCCATTGTGTGAAAACCCCATGTCGATGATGTTCATTATCGATGAAGCTTGTCTACTTCGCAACCCCAGTCGGATCGAGTCAGTAGATTCGGGGATAACTAGGGCGATTCTGCCGCAAATTGTCACGGGGGCCGACCAAGCGTCAGGGCTGGCCGATTAGCAATCATGGCTATCTATCGTTATCGGATAGCCACGCGATTGCCTAGAAATTTTGCACGCCGTTCACAAATCAAGCACCCCCCCCCCCACATTTCCCCCTGCGCTATTTAGATCAACTGGCCCCCACATCCCCCCCCCACACACACCGCATTTCTTCTTCCGTGCGTGTTCTGCCCACATTTCTCGGCGTGTTATACCAATCCCGTCAAAGATACGCGCGTTATTCATCGTTAGCCGCCGCCTTGGGCGGCGCGAAACGTGCGCTACACATAGGCAATCAGGCAGTGGTACATTTTGAAATGCTTAACGAGCCGCGACCGTCAGGGAGCGGGTTTCCAACAGGTTTGGCCCGCTCCCTGACGGTCGCGGCTCGTTAATGTGAACCAAGACCCCCCACCCATATTTCCCCGCCATTTTTGGCGCATTGATTGCCTCTTCACCATTGCCCGCACCAGCTCCCTCCCTCAGTCCCCTCCCCCTCCCACTTCCCCCAATCACCCCGCGCTGTACAACACCGGGTTCAGGACGTCATCCATCACTTCGCCCAGCTTTGTCGATGGCGTCCATGAATTCCAGTCGTTTTTCTGGTTCTGGTTTTTCGGCTCGGCCAAACGCATTTGTTCGTCCATGTAAATCACCGTGAACACACGACGCGAATCCGTCGTCGTGTTCGGGCCTGCCCGGTGCAACGTCCAGCCATAGTGAAACGTCACATCACCCAGCGCGTACGGTTCAAAAATTTCCAATACGCCGTTGGCTTTGATCGCTTCGCGAATCAGTTGTTCGGAATCGTCCGAAATTTCGATGTCGCGCCCAATGTTTTTCAAATGACTGCCACGACCAAAACACAAGGGGCCCATCTCAATGGGCACCGCGGTAAACGGCATCCACATCGTCACGCTATGCCCTGAGGCCATCGGCCAATATTGTTGATCCACATGCCAGGGCGTGAACCCGCCTGCGGCTTCTTTGTACAACGCTTGGTCGTGCCACATCCGTGTGCCATTGGTTCCCATCAATTGTGCTGCCGCCTGGGCCCCGCGTTTGCTATGCGCTAATTCTTGTGCCTGGGCATCTTTTTTCCATAGATTGCCAACTTGAATAAATGCCTGATCGTAGGTGCTGCGATCTTTCAGAGGCACGTCCTTTTTGGGATTCAACGACAACGTCAAGCGCGTGATGATGTCATCGTAATGGGCCAACAATTCTGCGGACCAGAAATTGGGTAACTTCACAAAACCATCTTCGCGAAATCGCGTGATCTGTTCCTCGGTCAACGCATACGGTTCATCGAGTTGGGCCAGTATTTTCGGATCGGTTGCAGTGGTGGGCATCGCATTTCACTTTCATCAAACAGAGGTCAACAGAAATCAGAGTGGGGGGTTAAGGTGGGGGGTTAAGCATGCAGGGGAAACGTGGGGGGGGGTGGAGAGATTGTAGGGGGTGCGGGTTGGGGAAACCTCGCCATTTCTAGCTGAAAAACATACTATTTTAACTCCGTATTGGTTTTTTTGATCAAATTGTGGGTAGATATCCATTAAAATGCCCATTCGGATCGCGTCTAGATCGTGTTTCGTATCGCGATTCAGACTGCGTGTGAATACCGCGATACCGCACCGATGAGCAACACCGTTTTTCATGGGCACCGCTCGACCACACGCTCGACCACACGCTCGACCACACAACCGACCACACAACCGACCGATGCCCCGAGCTATGCCAGGATATGATCCCGCAACTTGAAATCATCAATCGGCCCTTGGATCGCTCGTTCATCGTGCATGCGTACGCGCAGCCGCAGTTCGAGTTCGTCTGGCACCGGCATCCCCAACTCGAATTGACTCTCATACAATCCGGGCGCGGGCAGCGCTTTGTCGGCAACTCCATCGAATCTTTCGAACCCGGCGATCTCGTCTTGCTCGGCCCGAACCTGCCACACACGTGGCTATCACTCGCGCCGCGCGAGGCTGAACCTGAGCCAGCGTCCAATGCCAACGCCAGCGCCAACGCCAGCGCTGCGATCGTATTGTTTTTTGAACGCGATAGTTTTGGGCCTGCGTTTTTTAAGTTGCCCGAAATGACTGCCGTCGATCGCATGCTCAATCAAGCCGAGCATGGCCTGGTTTTTAAGGATGAATCGATTGGCCACGCCATCACATCGCTGTTGTCACAGGACAACGCCACGCGCGTTCCATCCATGATTTCAATTTTGCAACGCCTGGCTCACGCGGAACGTCGAACCTTGTCAGCCGCGTGGCGACACAATGCCATCGGCACCGATGATTGCTCACGACTCGATCGCGTGTGCGCGCATCTGAACAACCATTACGCCGACGATATTCGCATTGATGATTTGGCGGCCATGTTACAGATGACCACGCCGGGCTTCTGTCGATTTTTCAAACGCATGATGGGCAGGACGTTGATTTCATATTTGCACGAGTTGCGCATCGCGGAGGTGTGCCGACGTTTGGCAGAAACCGATCGGTCTATCACGGACATTGCTTACGCGTGCGGCTTTTCCAACCTGGCCCATTTCAATCGCGTGTTCAAACGCTTGCGTCAACAAACCCCACGCCAGTGGCGGAAAACCCTTTAAAAACAGGGGTAAAACTCGTGCGGGCGGTAATATTCACTCACACATTTTTTCTTTCGCACCGACCCTCGGTATTCACCGAGGGCTACAACGGAACAAAGCACGAAGGGATAACACGAATCAATTCGCATGCATCAAAGTGTGAGTATTGATCGTCATGCGTCATGCGTCATAGCCCGCCGACGGCGTCGGCGCGGCAGGTTTACCGTCGCGATCATGATCCACCTCGACATGCCCGATTCAGGGAGCGGCTGGGGGGGCAAGTGGGGAGGTAGCAGGGGGGGGAGCTGGGGGGGTAAGTGGTTGGACCGGTTCAAACGCATCGACCGACAACGTAAAAACATCACGCTGTTCGTTGATGATGCGTAGTGTTTGCGGATCATCCCAACAGATGGCCTCGGCCTGTTTGGCTTGTTTGGGATGAAGTTTGACACGTGACGCGTCGCCCTTGCTTAGCCATTGATCGCCTTGCTCGGGTCGATTGAAAAGCCAGACTTCGTTGGTGGTCAGCACAGCCAGCCGGTTGCCATCAGGCGACACCGACGCGCCGGTTGGCCCGGGTTGTCCAATCGTTTCATGCGTATCAATCAGCGTCAATTTATTCACGCGGTCAACCCGTTCATGATCGAGGCGATACAGCTTGGTGCCCGGCACAGGCGATTGGCTTTGGCCCGATCGATGCTTGGTCAACAGATGCAAAACGCCATCAATAAAAAACATCGATTCGCAATCAAATTGAAATGACTTGGCTGGAATCGCCTGCTGATCGGGAAAGGCGATGGGAATATATTTCACCGGCCGAGTCCATGGGTATTGACGTGGGTTCGGCTCGGCGATCACGTAAATGCCCAGGTCATGGCGGGAATTAAAATTGTTGCCGAAATCGCCGACGTACAGCAGTCCGTCTTTGATCGCGATGTCTTCCCAATCCATGTGCGTGGCCAATTTGATTTCGATGCCGGGGTAGACTTTTTTGCCATCGATTTCACCATCGCTTGCGACGGGTTTGTTCACGAAAAATTCTTTGGCTTGCCAGTTGGGCATGATGACATCGCCCTTGCTGTTCAGAGCAAACAGACGCGGCAGATCGCCACTGTCATTGTGGACCCACCACACATCGTCAAACATCTGGCTTTTGATGACGCCACTGATTTCATTCAAGGGCGGATGCGTGACACGTCCGACGGCTTGCAACAGGGTCGGTGTTAATCCCGGAGCCGGTTTCGATTTCGATTCTGGTTCCGGGACTTCACCGTGTGCTGCGTTCGTGATCGCCAAAACGCCTAGCAACAAGACAGAAAGCACCAAGGCGCATAGCCACCGCGCAATCATCAAATTGCCTGACCGCCGGATGTTGTGGAAGGTTGCCGTCATTTTTTAACGGGTCCGAGCACCATGTCGTCGACGGTTTTGCCCGCGGGCACCATCGGGTACACGTGTTCGTGTTTTTCCACCAAAGCGTCGAGCACAGCCGGCCCATCGTGTTCCAGGAATTCTTTCATGACTCGCGGCAAGTCGGCCAGTTTTGTGACGCGGAAGCCTTTGCAATTCATCGCGTCAGCCAGTGCCACGAAATTCGGATTGTGCATTTCCGTGTGGCTGTAGCGTTCGTCATAGAACAGGTCCTGCCACTGTTTAACCATGCCTTGAAAATCATTGTTGAGGATGATGGTTTTGGCTTTGATGCCATACTGGGCTGCGGTGACCATTTCCATGGCCGTCATGCAGAAGCTACCGTCGCCGTCGATGTTGATCACAGGCATGCCGTTGCAATGCAAATCTGAGCCGACCTGTCCGCCGATGGAAGAGGGCACGCCGAATCCCATGGTGCCCAGTCCACCTGAGGTGATCCATTGGCGAGGCGATTTGTATTTATAAAAATGGGCGGCCCACATCTGGTGCTGTCCCACGCCGGTGCTGATGATCGCATTGCCCTGGGTCTGGTTGTACAGTTCCTCGATCACCGCCTGGGGTTTCATGTGGAACTCGCGTTCGTCATGATCGTAGGCAAAGGGGAAATCTTTTTTCCATTCCTGTAATTGAGTGATCCAGTCCTGGCGTTCGGCCGGTCCTTCTTCAAGTAACGGGACCAACAGTTCCAGGTTTTTGCGAGCGTCGCCTTCCACGCCGATGGTGACGGGCACTGCCTTGTTGATATTTTCCGGCGCGATATCAAAGTGAATGATGCCACCAGTGCCGGCGCGTTCGGCTGCTCGTGCGCCGGGTGCGAACGCACTGATTTTGCCGGTCACGCGATCGTCAAATCGCGCGCCGATGGCAATGACGCAATCTGAATCGCGCATCGCCCAGTTGCCATACGCCGAGCCGTGCATGCCCAACATGTGCAACGACAAAGGCGAGGTTTCGTCAAACGCGCCCAGGCCCTGCAACGTGGTGGTCACCGGGATGTTGGCTTTTTCAGCGCACTGCTTCAAAATGTCGCATGCGCCCGACAGAATCGCGCCTTGGCCCACGTATAACAGCGGTTTTTTGGCACGATTGATCATCTCGGCCGCACGTTCGATTTCGCTACTCGTGCCTAGTTCGCGAATGTGATAGCCCGGCAGATTCGGCTGATCGGCGACTGCCTGTTGCAACACCGTCGCGGTCACATCCTTGGGCAAATCCACAAACACCGGACCGGGTCGGCCCGTTGTCGCAATGTGAAATGCCTGGTTGATCGCACGCGGAATATCTTCCACACGCTTGACCAACACATTCCATTTGGTACACGAGCGCGTGATGCCCGTCATGTCCGCTTCTTGAAATGCGTCGGTGCCAATCGCACCCGTGGCCACCTGGCCGGCAAACACAATGATCGGCGTGCCGTCCATCAAGGCATCCTGCAACGGCGTCACCGTGTTGGTCGCACCCGGACCCGAAGTCACCAACACCACACCCACCTTGCCGGTGGTGCGTGCGTAGCCCTCAGCCATGTGGCCGGCGCCTTGTTCGTGTCGCGTCAGAATAAATTTGAAATGTTCGGACTCATGGATCGCATCGAACACCGGCAGGATCGCTCCACCGGGATAACCGAAAATCACATCGACATCGTGCTCGCGCATCATCTCATTGAAAATCTGCGCGCCGGTCATGCCGATGTATTTGTCGGTGGTGGATTCCTTCGCTGGTGCATGTTGATCGGTGCTCAACACGCGGGCCGATTTGGATGAAGCAGTTTCAGGATTATGGTCAGAATTCGTCATGGCTCAATATCTTTCTAAAATCAAAACGCGAACGGCGTGATAATCAGCACGTGTGAATCGCGTGATCGTTTGATCAGGAGGTAATCGTTAGTTCAGTCAGTTTCGTTCTGAAGCGTACGATGGTACGGCAAGCAGAATGGGTCGAAGGCGTAGAATGAGTTGTGGGTGTGTTCGTCGAAAAAAGCGCGGGCCATCCGCTCAGCTAACGACCACGCCGACGCGCACGACCACTGCACCGCAAGACACCACGAGATCGTCGCCGCGGTCGCATGTCAGGACAGCCCCGGTGGCCAAACCATCGGTAAGCTGAGGGGCCAACTGGGGGGCCAGTTGGGGCAGGATGTTCGTATGAAACCCGTGCATAGCCCCACATTGTAGCGGATCAGCCACAATCAGGTCAATATGGCCTGTTTGAATTCCATGAACCTCACAAGGGCCCCCGCAAGCGACAGGCCCAAACCCGAGGTCAAACCCGATCCTATTCCCAAATATAGCCCCCCAAACACCCTCACCGTCAAGCAAACCAAGGGAAACGTGGGGGGTGGGGGGGGTTAGGCGGCTTGTTGGAGATTTTCGGGTTCGATGCGTCCGATCGACGCGGGGGATTCTGCCCGGTCTGGTATGTCGATCTGAATCGGTTGGCCCAGATCAATGGACGAAACGCCCGATACGCCCGAAGCACTCGAAGCGTGATGGCTCTGCTCATCGAGAATCCGTGGGCGTCGTTGCAACAGGATGCGGAAGCCGAACGCCAGGGCACCGGTCAGCCCAATGGTCGCGACAAAAATCATAGCCGTCGTGGCCGTGGCATTATCCTCAACAGGCTCTGTTGATCGTGATGCCGAGCGAACCAATTCCGTTTGGATGCGTTGATGTTTTTCTGCCGCCGCAGCCGTCTGCATGTCCACATACGATTGGCTAAGCGCTGACAACACCGCAACCGTGCGATCGCGATCGATATGTTGGTACGAAAATTCCAAACGGCCAGGAATCGTGCTGGTGACATGCACGGCTTTTTTGAGTTCGCGCATCGCTTCATCGGGCGATTGATAGATCGTCGTGCCGTGGGCCTGCATGTGTGCCAAGGCGCGAGCGACGATGGGTTCACTGGTGATTGCCTGTTGTTGCGATTGCACCCACGCGTCGCCCTTGGCAATATCATTGGCCGCGTCTGTGCCGATCACCTGGATCACTGACGTCGCCTGCCAAATCGGTTTGGACATGCTGCGACCCAAGTACATACTCAGGCTGAGCATGACCATCAAGATCACCACCGCAGCGCCCGCCAACGCACCGCCGTTCATGGTGGCCCATCGTTTTTGCATGAGCATTTCGCTGGTGTTGAGGAATTGCTTGACCTCGACGAGGGTTTCACGTTGCTGGTTGATCGCGTCGGCCTGCTTGGCCATTTGTTTGTAACGATCGTGACTATCACGCGTGGCCTGTGCGCGTTCATGCAGCAGACGTCGGTAGTGTTTCAACCGTGCGCGTCGTTCGTGAATTTCATGGTTGGCCTGTTTCAATCGATGAACCTGTTGGGCCACGCGGGTCGCTCGGTGTTCCACTTCAGCCCGACGTTCTGCCAGTTCCTGTTCATCCGGATCGGGAAACACCTCAACGACGTCCATGATTTCCGATTCGCGCTTTTCAAGCTCTTGCAAGCGGGCATCAAGTTCCTGTCGCCACGTTTCCAACTCCTGGCGTTGGACTTCAATGGCATCGCGTTGTTGGGCCAAATCGGACGCCAGGTCATCCAGTTCCGCCTGCACCATGCCGTCGCTGTCGGTACTGCCGTCACTGCCAGTGCAGTCTGCGCTGCCAGCACTGGTTGTGTCGTCCAAATCCACATCCGCTGTCACCATGACCGCGTCGGCCTGGGCGTCCAATTGCGTTTGTTGCTCCGCCAATTGTTCGCGACAGCGCGTCAGTTCGTCACGCAATTCGTCGAGTTCCTGTTGCTTGGTGGCTAAGGTCTCGCGACGTTGTTGCAGTTGATTTTCGAGGCTCTGGATTTTTTGCTGGGCCTGTTCGAAGGCTTGGTTGGTTTCTTTGGTTTCTTTGGTTTCGCTTGCTTCTTTCGCTTCGGCGTTGGTCGCATCAGTGGTAGGCGTCTGATTTGTTTCGCTGCGCTTTTTACTCAACGCTTCCCACTGCGTTTCCAGATGTCGACGTTGTCCATCCAGTTCTGCCGCCAGTTTTTCCGTGGCCAGTGATTGGGCATCCAATTCCTGGGTCCGCTTGGCAATCACCTGTTCCTGGTCGGCGATCGTGGCCTGTTGCATGCTCAACGTGGTCTGTTCGGTTTGCAACTGTTCGCGATCCTGATTCACTTGCATGCGAATCGCTTCCATGGCCATGCGCGACTGGTCCAGCTCGGCCTGATGCTGTTCGATTTCCTGGCGATGCTGATTGATCTGCTCGCGTTCCTGTTGCAATTGCGTGGACACGTCCGTCTGTTGTTGCTGTTGCGCATTCAGGCGGGTTTCGAGTTCGTGCAAACGCTGGCTACGCTGATCAATTTGCTGTTGATCGTTTTTGCATTGCTGTTGCAATGTTTCCAGCTGAGTCCGTTCGTCGGCTAACTGTTGTTTTTCCGTAGCAAACTGATCACGCTGCGATTGCAGCACGGCTTGTTCCTGTTTCAAGGAGGCCTGCAATTGCTGGGTTTGAGCACGTTCCTGATCAAACGCATGTCGATCGTCGGTCAGTTTCTGTTTGTCCACGCTCAACTGTTCGAATTGGTTTTCCAATTCCCGGCGGGCAGTTTCCAATTGCTTTTGTTGATCCGTGACCGCTTCGCATTCGCTGTGCAATTGCGCTCGGCGGGCATCCATGTCCTGTTGCTGCGATTTGATCCGCTGTTCCTGCTCGGCGATTCGTTGTTGGCGGCTATCCAGATGTTCATGCCGATGATCCAGCGCATCACTACGACGGTTCAGATCGTCGCGACGTTCTTCGAGTTTTTTCTGTTGGCTATCAATTTCATATTCACGCGTCGACAACGTTTGAGCCCGCTGCGTCAAGACCTGTAACTGTTCATCCAGAGCCAACCGACGCTGACGCAAGGCAGTGCGAATTTCGCTGAGCCGATCACGTCGTGCTGACACACGTACCGCATGGGCATCAACATCCTGTTGTCGCGCGATCAATTGGTTGGCCTGTTGTTCGATCTGCTCGAACGTGAATGCGCTTTGGGTTTCCCAATTTTTCAACAGGGCCAAACGCAATTCGATTTGCCCCAACAGCGTGATCGCTTCGTTCGTGTCCAGTCCGGGGAAATTCTGTTCCGATTCATCACACATCGTGTCACCATCCATCATGTCTTGGTCGTTGGCTTCGATCTCGCGGTCATCCATATCCATAGCGTCCTCCATATCGTCTGCCAGGCAATAGGTCGCCTCGGCATCCAGCTCAGCGTCGTCCAGATCGTGTTCGCCATGTTCGCCATGTTCATCATGTTCATCATGTGCGTCGTGCTCGCGGTGTACTTCATGCGCGTTCGCATGCAACTCATCCGCTTTCGCGGACTCGGCAGAAGCAGGCGTGTGGCCACGTGACTCATGTGCCTCGCGGGGGTTGGGTTGGGGGTTGGGGGGGGTAGAATCAGGCATGGTGGAGTATCCGGATCGGGAAAACAGAGCGTACCCCGTTGTTATCGGGGAACCCGATACACCAAATAAGCCACACGATCCTAAAATCAGGCATAATCGTTACACCCCCCCCCACAACCCCCCACAACCCCCCACGCCCCCCCCACACGCCCCCCCACACGCCCCCCCACACGCCCCCCCACACTATCCCTCACAGAACCCCCACGTAACCCTCACAGAACTTCCACGCAACCCCACACACACCACGCCAATTGCTTGCATTAACCGGCCATGTTCCTGCAAACCCGTTTTTATGAATCCCAAGGCACCGCCATCGATTGGCCATCGTGATTCGCGCTTATCTGAATTGTCGCTGGCCGTACATTTTCGGACCTTCGTTTCTACTATTTATTGGAATTTATTGGAACTTGCACCATGACTCATCCCGCTAAATTGCAACCTCGCCAGGCAGCGCCCGATTTTTCATTGCCCGCCACCGATGGGTCGACCCTGTCGTTGTTGGCCACCTGTCGCGAACACGATGCCACCGTCGTCACATTCATTTGCAATCATTGCCCCTACGTCCAGGCCTACATCCCGCGCCTGATCGCGTTGCAAAAAAAATACGCAGGCCGACTTCGCATCATTGGCATTTGTTCCAACGATGCGACGACCTACCCCGATGATGACTTTCCATCAATGCAAACGGCCGTCGCTGATTGGGGTTTGAATTTTCCATACCTGCATGATGCGGACCAGTCGGTCGCGCGTGCCTATGGGGCCGAACGCACGCCGGAAATTTTTCTCCTCGACAAGCAGGGCACTTGTCGTTACGAAGGTGGCATCGACGATAACTATCAAAACGAATCAGCGGTCACCGATCGACCCTTGGCCGATGCCATCGATGCACTATTGGCCGGCCGACCTGTTAAACGACCGACCACCTACGCCATCGGCTGCACCATCAAATGGAAACCCTAACCCCCCCCACATCCCCCCCCACATTTCCCCTGCATTTTTTAACGTGTTCCTATTCGCCGTCGCTTGCGGCTTAGCACTCCCCCAATAAACCCAGCCAAACCGACCCACACCCACCCATCATCATGGCCAACATCGCAGACAATTCACCAAGCTCGACCATGGATTCCCTGCCTACCGATGCGCCAATCGATGCGGCCATCGCTGCGCCCAAGACTGACCAACCTCCGGCCATTCTCGATCAAATCAGTTTCAGCTACCACGCTTCGGCCAAACCAACCTCCGACGCTTCGCCCATCATCGATAACATTTCTGCGTCACTGCTGCCGGGCCGAATCACCGCACTGATCGGCCCCAATGCGGCAGGCAAATCTACCTTGCTGCGACTCCTCCTGGGCGACTTGAAACCCACCGCAGGCGGTATCACTCTCATCGATCGCGACGCATCACACTTGCGCGCCGCAGAGCGCGCTGCCTGCATCAGTTACGTGCCCCAACGCGGTCAAGCCAGCTTCGCATTCACCGTCGAACAGGTCATCGCATTAGGTCGCTATGCCGTCGGCCCCGATCCGCAGGCAGTTGATCGCGCGATTGACCGCACTGAATTGCAACCGCTGCGTGATCGAATCTATCAGGAACTATCCGTCGGCCAACAGCAACGCGTCCTGTTCGCCCGCGCCATCGCACAGGCGGATCCTGCCGGCCAAATCATGTTGCTCGACGAACCCGGTAGTGCCATGGATCTCTGGCATGTGCATCATTTAATGCGAACCCTCCGCGATCTGGCTAACACCGGCATGGCGATCCTCGTCGCTGTTCACGATCTCAACTTGGCCATGCGTTATGCCGACGATGTTTGGCTCATCGATCAAGGCCAACTCGTCCAATCGGGCTCCTGGCAAAATGTCATGGACCCGGCCATCCTCGAACCGGTCTACCGCATGCCCATGCGCCTGATCCATCTCGAACAACCCGACAGCAGCGGGGCACCCCACCCCAATCGCCCCATCCTCGTCATCAACCCCTAACCCCCCCCACATCCCCCCCCCACATTCCCCCGCATGTCTTCCGCATGTCTTCCCATATTTTCCGTGCATGCCTTCGCCGCATCTTCGCCGCATTTTTCATGGTGTTTCTACTGGCTGCCGCTTGCGGCTTAGCGTTTCTGATTCCTTTCTCGCCACAAGCGTACCCACCTGTGCATCATCTCTCCCCGCGCTCTACAATATCACTGTCCCCGTGCCCGATTTATCTCTACAGCGATCAACATCATGATCTACATGCTTGCGTTCGACATCCTCGAAAACATTCACATCATCCTTTTTATTGTGATCATGGTCGGCAGTTGGCTGATAAAAACGCTCGGCGCATTGCGCGGCAATAAAAACAAAACCAACGATCGCCTCGCTCCCTCAGACAGTTCTGCATCAAAAAACCAATCGTCTTCAGCAGACGATCTGGCGGCCCGTCGCCGACGTGAAATCGAAGCGCTTGCCGCTCGCCGTCGTGCCATGCGAGGCGGCCACGGCAACCAGCCCGGCGCCCCCAAGCCCGACCCGACTGTTCCCAGCAACATGGATAGCCAGCAACTGCGTCAGCGCGAAGCCGACCAGCGTGAATACATGCAACGCGCTCAAGCCATGCGCGAACGCGCTCGTCAGGGGGCCAAACCGGAATCGCAACAACCTGCATCCTCGCAATCCAGGCCATCCCGCCCTCAAACATTGCAACCCCCGCGTCAATCTCCCCAGCCTGCACAACGTCCCGCTCGTCAATCACCGCAGCGACCAGCCACCCAGCATCCTCAACATCGCGCTCGGCCTACCTCTCATCCAGCTTCTCAATCCCGAGCATCTCAAACCCCGTCACCTGTTACTAATCCAGCGTTGGAAACCGTTGTTAATTCGGTCACCGATCACGCGCGTAAAAAATCCCCTGTCGCGACATCGCTTGCTTCCATTGATTGTCCGAACCCCGATGCCCCACAATCGTCTCGGAAAAAAATGCTGGGCCGATCCCTCCGTGATGCCGTTGTCATTCGTGAGATTCTCGACAAGCCCATCGCTTTGCGCAACAATGCCTCCGAACCTTTATTCTGATTCAGAATACTGATACCCATCCCGTTAAAAACTCGCGCGTTCTAACATTTTCCCCTCATAGCAACCCCCGGTATTCACCGGGGGCTAACAAAAACCTACGCGCGAGTATTTATCGTAATACGTGTTATTCCTGCGGTATTCATGCGGTATTTGTGCGTTACTCTCACGTTACTCGCGCGTTGACTCATCCTAGCCCCCGGTGAATACCGGGGGGGCTCCCATCGCCAGACGTCACACATCATCGTGCCGCGCGCACCGGCTTGCATAACATCTTCCGCAGCACGGCCAACAACGTACTCGCTGGCTGCAGATAATTACTCGGCGGGCGATAGTACACCGTCTTCTCATCCACCACGCTCACCCGCCCCGGCGCATCTTGCAAATACGGCGACAGTCCCGCCGGCTTATCCGTTCGGAATATCAAGTCAGGCCCATCGAGTTTCAACGTCGTCACCCCCAACGTCCCCACCGCAATGCGCAACTCCGTCAGATCCAACAACGCCTGCATGGTTTTGGGCGCTTGGCCATACGCTTCGGTCAGGTCTTCGACAATCGCGTCGTACTCACACATCGTCGACGCGCGGCTCAGTCGTTTATACGCATCCATCCGATATTTTTGGCTTGCAATATATTGATTGGGAATACGCCCGGAAATCGGCAATTCCAGATGCGTCTTCGCTGGCTCGACCACCGTTTCGTGCCGCATTTTCCGCGTTTCCTGCTCCAGCATTTTGCAATACATCTCATAACCCACCGCCGCGATATGCCCCGATTGTTCCGCACCCAACAGGTTGCCCGCACCACGAATTTCCAGATCGCGCATCGCAATTTTAAATCCCGCGCCCAGCATCGAATATTGTTCGATCGCTTTCAATCGACGCTGGGCGGTTTCGGTCACCGTTCGCGTTTGTGGCAACAGCAAATAACAATACGCCCGGTGCTTGTACCGACCCACGCGGCCACGCAACTGATGCAAATCCGCCAAGCCGTAGTGATCCGCATCATTGATAAACATCGTGTTGGCTGTCGGGTTGTCGATGCCCGATTCGATGATCGTCGTGCTCACCAGCACGTCCACTTCGCGCCGCATGAATTTGAGCATCACCGATTCGAGTTCCTTGCCCGACATCTGGCCATGCCCGATCACGATACGCGCTTCAGGCACTAACTTTTTAATCTCATCAGCCACCGATTGAATATTGTGCACGCGGTTATGCACAAAATAAATTTGCCCTTCGCGGTTCAGCTCTCGAATGATCGCCCGCTGAATGCGCTTGCCATCGTAGGGGCAAACCTCCGTCACCACGGCCCGCCGATCCATCGGAGCCGTGCTCAAGGAACTGATATCACGCAAGCCCAGCATCGCCATGTGCAACGTTCGCGGAATCGGCGTCGCACTCAGGGTCATCACATCTGCCGTCAATCGAAACGACAACAGCTTCTGTTTATGCTCGACGCCGAACCGTTGTTCCTCATCGATGATGACCAGCCCCAGGTCCGCAAACTTCACATCCTTGCTCAATAGCCGATGCGTCCCGATCACCACATCAATTTGGCCCGCCGCTACTTTTTCTAAAACGTCTTTGATTTCCTGGTTCGTTTTGAATCGCGATAACGCCGCCACTCGAAACGGATAGTCCGCCACCCGTCCGCGAAACGTTCGTTCATGTTGCTCAGCCAGCACTGTGGTCGGCACCAGCACCGCCACCTGCTTGCCAAACTCCGCCGCTTTGAATGCCGCGCGAATCGCCACTTCCGTTTTACCAAAACCCACATCGCCGCAAATCAACCGATCCATCGGCTGTTCGTCGCTCATGTCTTTTTTCACTGCCGCGATTGCGGCCAACTGGTCGTCGGTTTCCTGGTAGGGGAATTCCGCTTCGAACTCAGTTTGCCACAACGTATCGGCTGGATAGCGCACACCGGGCATGGCTTCACGCGCTGCATGTATGCGCAACATTTCCGCGGCCATCTCCTTGACGGCTTCGGCGACTTGCTCTTTTTGTTTTGACCATCGCTTGCCACCGAGGATCGACAACGGCGGTTTCCCACCACCGCCCAACCCGCCGATATATTTTTGCACCAGATCAATCTGCGTCGCCGGCACATGCAACAGCGCGCTCTGGGCAAATTGCAACGTCAGGTAATCCTCACTTTGCCCCTGACGCTTCATCGTTTTCAGGCCTGTGAATTTTGCAATGCCGTGATCCACATGCACGACATAGTCGCCGACCTCGAGATCGATAAACGCGTCGGCCGCTTTTTCCGTGGCTGCCCCGATCCGGCGAATTCGTCGCCGTGTCTGGTACCGGTGAAACAACTCATGGTTGGGCACGAGTTCTAACGTTTGGCCCGCATTCCCCCCCACATTCCCCCCCACATCCCCCCCCACATTCCCCCCCGCATCCCCCGCGTTTTCCAGCACGAAACCGCGATGCAGATAGCCCACCTCCACCGCAATCCGATCCCGCTGCGCTCCCGCATGTTCGCCGATTAATTGCAACAATCGATCGCGCTCCGCCTCGTTCTGACAAAGCGCCACCACATCGTGATCGTCCTCGCTTGCCCGCGTGCCCAGTTCCGACACCGCCGTCGCGCCGTCCTGATCAAACGGTTCCAACGGACGGATCGGCAACTCCACCACCACATCATCACTCGCCGCTGCCACCGAATACTGATTCACCTCGACATGGGCTCGATTCGTCAACGCTTTGAAAACACTGTTGGGCGAATACACCCCGCGAATTTCCGTCAGCCGTTCGTAATACCCACGCGCCTGTTCCGACAGTTCCATCACCTCGTGCAACATCATCAATGTCGTGCTTGGCAATAACGAGATCAGGTTGGTCGTGCGATCATCCGATTGCAATCGTGCGGTGGTTGCGCCCACCAGTTGGATCGATTCCATCGCTTCGCCCGACCCCATCGTGTCGGTTTCGATCATGCGAATCGATTCGATTTCATCGCCGAAATAATCCAGCCGAATCGGACCGGCCGACGGCGTGAACAAATCGACAATCCCACCGCGCACCGCAAAATCGCCCGGCTGTTCGATTGATTCGTTGCGCGAATAACCCCCGCGATCCAACCAATCCAACAATCGTGCCGGCGGCATCTCCTGACCGCGCTCCAACGTGATGGAAAATTCACCAATCGCATCCGGCTCGGGCACCGATTGCATCAACGCCTGAATCGGCGCGACGATCACGCTCGGCCTATCCTCGCGAATTTCATCATGTACCAGCGCGTCCACCAGCGCCAATCGCTCGGCCAACAGTTCCAGACTCACGCTCGATTCGCCTGGCAACACTTCCAACGCCCCGAATCGCCGGGCCATCAATCGCTCTTCGCCGAAACGTTCCAGGTCTTCTATCGCATCGTCCGCTTCATCGAGATGCGCGACGACCAGCAACACAGGCCGAAGGCCTCGCACCGCCAGCGCACCGGCCAACAGGTTCGTACTCGACCCATACGCGCCGCGCGCGATGATGCGATTGGATTGTTCCATCCCCGCTAACAACGCATCCACACCCCCCGCATGAATCACACGATCCAGCCAGTCCGTTGAGGTCGCCCGGGTTGTTGATCCTTGTTGATTCACGACCGTGATTCTTTGCGCGAACTGGAAATCACCAACGGCACCGGCACGTCATACGCATCGGCTTCCTGCGTCACCGGCGCGGTTGGGCCTTGGATCACCGGCACATCGTCCAACGTGCGAATCATCGCGATTTCATCGCACGCCTGATTTTTCGGACATCGCAAACATTCGCTCCACACTTTCAACGGCAACTGTTGACGATCCAACACCACAAAACCCAACCGCAGGAAAAATTCCTTTTCATACGTCAGGCTCATCATTTGCCGAATCCCCAGCGCCCGGGCATCTTCCACGCATGCTTCGACCAGTTGCCGACCCAACCCGCGTCCCCGCGCTGCCGGCGCCACGGCCAACGCATAAATCTCTGCCAGATTCGACCACACCACTTTCAAACCGCACACGCCCACGATCGTCGCCGTTGTCACCCCGTCTTTTTCAATCGGCTCGACGGCCACGTAATAATCGCGCACCGCTTCATACAGATCGCTGTACGATCGGTGTAACATCAGCCCATACTCAGCACAGTCATTAATAATCTGGCCCAGCGCAGGCACATCAGCCACAGTGGCACGTCGAATCATCCCATCATTGTACCCCCCCACATTTTCCCATGCGCACCTGATCCAAAGTGGCACGCTTGTCGTATGACAGCGATTGCCCCCCCGCACATTTTCCCTTGCGCACTTGAGTCTGGCTTTGGTCCCTGTGGCAGGTGACGGTGTTTATTTTGACTGTTGGTCTAACCCGGTCAGAATGTCCGGCTTTTGCGGGCGGTACACAATTTCCTGATGCGGGTAACAGAAATCAACGAGATCGTTGGCGTGAAAACCGGTAAACACCTGCCGCAAAATTTCGCTGGAAATACGCTGCCGGTCCTTGGCATCGGTTTGATAACGCAAGCGAATACGCATGCCCCAGTCAGCCCATTCGTAACGCACAAACGGCTGCGTCCCGGTTTGGGCCATGATTCCCCGCGTCACATCTTTGGCCGCGGCCAAGAGAATATTCGAGGCCTCATCCAGATTGGAATTAAACGTCACCACCAGCGTCACTTCGTCGAGAATAAAATCTGTTTCCAGGGTGTAGTTGTAAATCACTTGCTGGAACAGCGTGGCATTGGGAACCAAAACGCCGCGGCCCGATTTTTCTTCGCCGGACACCGTACCGCCGACCTGGTTCAACACGATGTGTGTGAGGTTGATATCCGTGACGTCGCCGGTGATGCCGGAAATGATGACGCGGTCGCCGATTTTGAATGGGCGTTTGAGGATAATCATCAGCCAGCCCGCGATGCCGGTCACCGGGGCTTGCAATGACCAGCCCAGAATCATCCCGACAAACGCGGCGGACAACCCCAGGGCGGTGAGCGATCCCGAAAAACTGATCAGCGCAAAAATGACAATCACCGCCAGCCAGGCGTAACGCCAGATCAATAGAAAATTCTGCACGTTCACCGTGTTGAACGCCTGGCGACGCACATAGCGTTTTACCCCGCGCGTGATTAACAGATACATCAACCACAACAACACGATGACCGTCACACTCAGGATCGGCCCGGCGTGTTGGGGATCGATATTAAAACTGCCGACCAGCAATTGTTGGAAACCATTAAACATTGATTCACCCTATCCGTGTTGTGATAATTCGTCGAGCAATCGCGCTTCGTCCCACACTTCAATTTCCAGCTTTATCGCCTTGTCGAGCTTGCTGCCTGCCGATTCGCCAGCGATCACCAGATCGGTTTTCTTCGACACGCTGCCGGTGATTTTAGCCCCCAGTTGTTTGAGTTTTTCGCCCAGGCTGGTGCGGTCGAATGATTCAAGGGTGCCGGTGAGTACGATCGTTTTGCCCGCGAAAATCGAATCACTGTCGAGCGCGGCGGTGGGTTGTTCCTGGGTCAGATCGACGCCCGCACGTTTCAATTCATCGATGACATGTTGGCCGGCGTCCGAATGCAAAAACGTATGTACGGATTCGGCGGTGATCGGGCCGATGTCATCGACCGCGGCGATGGTGTCGACGTCGGCGGCCAGTAGGGCATCGATCGAACCAAACGCCAGCGCGAGTTTTTCCGCGCCGCCGCGCCCGACGTGGCGGATGGTTAGACCGGCCAGCACGCGAGCCAACCCGCGCGATTTGGCTTGTTCGATACCCGCGAGCAGGTTCTCGATTTTTTTGTCCGCCATGCGCTCGAGGGTTAGCAAGGCTTCCTGTTTATTTTTCAAACTGAAGATGTCGCCGAAATTGGTGAGCAAGCCCGCGTCGGCAAATTGGATGACCGATTTTTCGCCCAGGCCTTCGATATCCATCTGATGGCGGCCGGCGAAATGGATCAGTCGTTCACGCAATTGCGCGGGGCATTCGGGATTCACACAATAGCGCGCGGTTTCCTGCTCGTCGACCAATTCGATATTCACATCGGCCTGACATACCGGGCAATGCGTGGGCGGCGTGATGGGTTGGCTGTCGGCGGGGCGTTTTTCGGGGATCACACGCACCACTTGCGGAATGATTTCGCCGGCTTTTTCGACGACGACCGTATCGCCGAGGCGGATGTCCTTGCGCAGGATTTCGCCGAAGTTGTGCAGGGTGGCATGGGTGACGGTGGTGCCTGCGAGAAGGACGGGGGCCATGGTCGCGCGCGGTGTGAGTTTGCCGGTTTTGCCCACTTGCCATTCGATCTGTTCCAGCAATGTTTCGGCTTGTTCAGCGGCAAATTTATAGGCGATGCACCAACGCGGACTTTTGCTGGTTTCGCCGAGTTGTTCCTGCTGTTCGATGTTGTCGACTTTGATGACCACGCCGTCGGTGGCGTAGGGCAGGTCGTGGCGTTGCTTGTCGAATGATTCAATGAACGGCCAGATGGCATCGGCATTGGCTACGGGCTGGATCAAGGGATTGACCGGCAAGCCCCATGCTTGCAGCGCATTGAGAAAATCGTGATGTGTGGTGAATTGATTGGGTTGCACCTCGCCTCGGCCATGGGCAAAAAAGCGCAATCCTCGCGCAACGGATTTGGGGTTCTTTTGTTTCAATGAACCGGCGGTGGAATTGCGCGGGTTGGCAAACAGGTCCAGGCCCTCCGATTCGCGCTGGGCATTGATGCGAGCGAACGTGTCGTTGGGCATGTAAATTTCGCCGCGTATTTCCAGAACGTCGGGCACATCGGGTGCATCTGCGGCCGAGTCCGACAGACGCAATGGGATCGCGCCGATGGTGCGTACGTTGTGGGTGATGTCGTCGCCTTGTCGGCCGTCGCCGCGTGTTAATGCCTGGGTTAGTAAGCCCGATTCGTAACGGAGGCTGATGGCGATGCCGTCGATTTTGGGTTCGACCATGCAGGGGGGGATGGCTTCGGTGCCCAGGTTTTTATTGACGCGATCGATCCAGGCGTTGAGCTCGGCCTGATCGTAGGTGTTGTCGATGCTGAGCATCCGGTGCGTGTGGACGATGGTTTGAAAGCCATCGATCGGCTCACCGCCGACGCGTTGGGTCGGGGAATCAGGTGTGATCGCCTCGGGGTGTTTGGCTTCGAGGGCTTTGAGTTGTTTCAACAGTTCGTCGTATTCACGATCAGAAATCGTGGGCATCGCATCGACGTAATACCGGCGATTGTGCGCGTTGATGTCGCGCCGCAATTGTTGGATGTGGGATAGCTCGTCAACCATGCGGATAGTTTAACGAACCTGTGGCCATGAGTATTTGGTGGCCCGGCAAGTTGATTGACCAGTTAGTCGGACTCGCCATTTTAGAACAGGCAATGATATCAATTCCGTTTAGAACTCTTGCGTTAGCCGTCGCCTTCAGGCGGCGTGATGGCGTGTTTTTTCATCAACGTTCGCGCCGCCTGAAGGCGGCGGCTAACGGGATATCACGCATGAGGATTTCATGGCATGTGTATGAGTTTCGCAACTCAGGCACGAATGGCGCGTTTGAGTGCTTCGCGGGCTTTGGGTTCCATTTTGCCTTGCAGGGTTTTTTCCAGAATGTGGCGCTGGCCCTGTTTTAACTGACGGACGATTTCGTTGAGGCATTGCGTTCGCTTATGCGCGAATCGGCGGTAGGCCTCTTCCAGTTCGTGACGAGTGTATTCGGACAGCGGATCGTTGAGCTTGGTCATGGCCACGGACCAATCGATCAGGCCGCGCGCGTCGTCGCGGTATCGATAGCTATCGAGCACGGTCGCCAAGCGCGATTCGGTGCTGACGAATGGGTCGGCATAAGCGTCGGGCAATTCGCCCAACTTGGTCGTGCCATTCGCCCCCCCGGCCCCCCCAGCCCCCCCAGCCCCTCCCCCGTTTTCCAACGAGGCGAGCCAACCGCCGCCTGATGATGAGGTGAAGGAGTTGTCGGCCGAGCGCACTGGTGCGATGGCGGTGTTGACCGTGACGCGACCGCGATTGGCAAACTGTACGACTAAGCGCTGAGCGCTTTCGCCTTCGTGATGGATGACGACGGCTTGATCGACAACGCCATCGCCCCATTCGGGTCGGTTGGCATGAACGATACGGTCGCCGCGATTGAACTGATCCTTGGTCATCATGAGAAGTAGAATCCTATGACCGATGTTGATGAATAATGGCTGATTACCATAGTTGGCGCATCACAGATGCTGCGCGAAATAACAAGGTTTGGGAGGAACCGAAAAAATTACCTGCCGTAAAAAAACAGGAGGCTTGAATCGACACAAAGCAACAATGTTGAGCGTTGAGAAACGGTGCGGTCGTCACGCCCAGATCAAGGTCCAGGTCAAGGTCCAGATCAAGGCCCATGCCGAAGCCAAGCCAGGCATGCGTTTTTGACACGCACACGGAACTCATGCCGGTTGCAAGGGGCATTGGTAGGGCCACCCACATCGTGATCGTGATGAACAGGCCTGTTCGCAGGGATTGCGGTTTCGTGGCAATCGCGACAAACGACGCTCTGAATCGTCAACGCTATACGTGTTAGGACTTTTGGAAATCGCTCAATGGATACGAAACATTACAAAACGCTATCGTATCTATCGGCCATTTCTGCCCCAACTGTTTTAACTATAGCCAATGAATCTTGTCAATGCAACGCAGAAAGTGCCGGATTGGGGATTAGCGATGGGTTCGATTGAATTTTTTAACCCCCGGTGAGTCGTTGGGAGCGCTAGAAGTGGATGAGTGGATGAGGGAATGGGTATGGGGGGCGGGGGTGTTGGGGTACTGGGGAGGTGGGGACAGGTGGGGAGAGGAGGTGCAGAAGTGGGGCAGAAGTGGGGGGGGAAGTGGGGGGGCTAATACAACATTGCGGCGTAGAAAATGATCGTGCCGTCGAGGAAGACCTGGTAAAACCAATCGCTGCTGGAAGGTTTGATTCTGACGATCAACAGCATGGTTAATACGCTGGTGGTCGGCACCGCCAAAGCCAGGCCGGGATAGTTGGCACGCCAATGGCTCAGCGATCCAAAGGTACATGCGGGAATCATGGTGATTGCCAAGGCGCTTAGCGCGACGGCTTTGGTTTTGAATCGGCCTAACGACATGGGGAGGGTAATCAAGCCCGCTCGTTGATCTTTTTGAACGTCGCGCATATCGAACATCAAAGCCAGCGCGAATAAAAATGCCAGACGATGTCCCCACAACAGCGAAGTCACGATCGGCGGAAAAGGATGCGTCGTCGCGCTGATCCATGGAATGCCCACCGTGACCGCTGTCCACGTGAATGCCACCAGAAAAGTTTTACACCAGGGCACGCGTTTCAAACCAAACGGCAAACTGTAGATGAGACTGATCAAAGCCAGCGGCATCAAAAACCAGAACATGCGCGCGGGAATATAAAACAACGTGATCGCTGTGGCGATGGTCGATAGCGCGATGGTTAGCAATCGAAAGATACGGTGACGCTGTTCCCACTGTTGGCGATGGGTCGTGTTGATGGGAATCGGATCGAGCAGGCTATCGAGATGATAGATCAGCAGCGTGGCAAAAAAAACCAGAGCGACCGTAGCATCAAGGCGAAGCTGGCCGTGGGTGATGCGATAGGTTGCCGCGGTGAGCGCTGCCGCCGCGAAGGCAATATAGAAATGGCCGTAGATGAGATATTGGCCGAGGCGCTTGATCATGATTAATCGAGAGGTGGATGGTCGTCGGGGCTGGCGTCGGCTTTTATGTCAGTCTCAGTGTCGGTATTGGCGTTTAGGGATTGCGACTGATCGTGTGCGATCATGGTGAGCCAGAATCGGCCGATGGTGACATCGAAAGTTTCATCGCGATCGTTACGCATGGTGTAGTAGCCATCCATGGTGCCCCAGGTGGTGGGGAGTTTGGCGAAACTGGTGTACTTGAAACCCTGGTCGGGGACGAGCAACGGTTGTTCGCCGACAACGCCAGGCCCATCGACGGTTCGACATTGGCCGTCACCATCGATGATGTCCCAATGGCGGGTTAAGAGTTGGACGGTGCGCGGCGACTGATTGACGATGACGATGCGGTAGCCGAAGAAATAGACATGGGCATCAGGGTCCGATTCATCGGGTAGGTAATAAGCGGTGGCGCCGACGCGGATGTCGTGGGTAATCACATCAGACATTTCGGGCATAGGCATGCGGGTATTGTAGGGGCCAAGCGACGCCGAGGAAATATGGGACGCTAAGCCGCAAGCCGCAAGCCGCAAGCCGCAAGCCGCAAGCCGCAAAGGCATGGGGGGTACGAAAAGAGCCAGCGACCGCCGACCGCTGATCGGCGACCGATGACCGGTGACCGCTGACCGATGACGTTTATTGATGCAGGGGAAACGTGGGGGGGGGGTTAGTCTTGATCGCGGTGGAGGGGTTTTTCGAAGATGACGAGGTTTGCATGGCGATCGGGTTCGTAGCGCATGCCCTGAATGTCGTAGCCACGTGCGATGGCCATGTGGAGCATGGGTCGGTGTTGATTGTGGCATTCCATGCGTGTGTATTCGTAATCGTGTTCGGTGGCCCACGCGTTAGCGGCGTCGACCAGTTGCGAGCCGATGCTAGCCCGGCGCATGTCGGGGAGGATGCCGTAGAGCCATTCGTAGTAGACGTTGGGTTTGAGTTCGTAGCCGATGAAAAAACCGACGGGGTTATCATCGATCGAGGCGACGAGTCGCAACTGATTATGTCTGCCCTGCAAGCGTCGTTCGAAAAACGCGGGCTCATGGGTAGGCTGAAAGATCTGGTTGTACATGTCGACAATCAGAGAAAGTTCGCCGGGTCCGATGATGTCAATTTTGCTGTTGGGCATATTGATGAATTGTGAGAGGGAGTTGTGAAGGTGATTAATAGTAGCGAGCCGCGTGGCAATGGCAATAGGGTTTGGTTTCGGTGGCCCGAAAGTGGCCATAAACACGTCGGGCTAGCGAGGTCGGGCTAGTTGGGCAAAATCGCAGCAAAAGATTCTAGCGGGCTATCGGTGGAGCGAGAGGGATAGGGAGATGGCGGGAATACGAAGGCAACGAAAGACTCGTACCTTGATTCATGTTAGCCCCCGGTGAATACCGGGGGACGGCCGTGTGGGTACGTGTGTGGGTACGTGGGGGGCGTGGGGGTGGTGGTGAGAGTGACGCATGATAAGCCGTATTTTAAGGCAGGCGAGAATACGTGGTAATATAGTAAAGCAGTCGAGCAAGAGATCGGTGAACGAGTGCGTGGTGTGAGTGGGGATAGAGGGGGAAGTGGGGGGCAGTGGAGGGCAGTGGGGGGGGGGGAAGCCGCATGCGGCCTTGTGTGTGTGGCGCAGCGATGATTAATAGCACAGGGGCCAATGTGGGGGGGGTATTTTAATAAGGATTTTACGGATGAAATTTTTCCTGGGTGTTGTCGCGTTATTGTGTGCGAGTGTGTTGGGTTGGGGTCCGATGACCGCGAGTGCTGCTGGCCAGACTGCTGGCCAGACTGCGGGCGGGCCAGGTTATGGCAACGAAAGTGTGGGTGTGATTCCCGGGGTGGATCCGTTGCAACGAACGCGTCAGCGGGCGGCCAAGCAATTGGTCAAGAGCGTGCGTTCGGACGATCCGTTTGTGCGAGCCAACGCGATCGAAGCGTCGTTGAATTTGCCGAACATGTCGGACGACATGCGCTTGACGCCGATGTTGCAGTTGGCATTGTCGGACCGCGCGGAGGTCGTGCGTTTTGCGGCAGCGGCGACGGTGGCTCGTGGTGAAATCAAAGCGATGATCCCGTCGATCAGGCCGTTGGTGGAAGACCGTTCCGCCAATGTGCGAGCCGCGGCGCTGGTGGCCTTGTATCGATGTGGGGAGTCGGTGGACCTGACGCCGATCGCGTCGATGTTGACCAGTCAGAACGCCTCGTGGCGAGCCAACGCGGCGCTGATGATGGGATTGAGTGGCGACGTGAGTGCCATTCCGATGTTGACGGATGTGGGCGAAGTGGGTTTGCCGATTGGCGTGTCGCAGGTGCAGGGATTGCTTTCGCGATTGCAATTGGCCGAGGCGCGTTTGCGATTGGGGGATGAGTCCGCGATCGGCGTGGTGCGGGCCGCGATGTATTCGAGCTATGGCGAAGTACGCGTGTTGGCGATCATGATGCTCGGCCAGATCGGCGACGAAAAAATGCAAGAGGCGTTGTTCGATGTGATTGAGTCAGGCCCCGCGCCGGTGGAGTTGCGATTGGCGGCGTTGGCGTCGCTGGCGCAGGTGGGGTTGCCCGCGGCGATCAAGGATGTGTTGCGTTTGAAAGCGCATGTGATTGAAGGGTCCGAATCGCCTGCGGCTGCGGTGCGAGCGCAAAGTGCCTCGACGCTAGGCCATATGGAAAACGCTCGTCGGCGTGTGCGACGCAACATTGCTCCGACGGATCCCGCCGATGTTCGGGCGGTGTTTGACGATGTGTTCGCGATCGAAAAATTGCTGACGCTGCTCAACGATGAATCAGAACAGGTCCGCGTGGCCGCCGCCGATGCGATTTTACGAATTGAAGGATGAGGTGAAGGGGGGGTGGGTGCGTGAAGGTGAAGAGCGCAG
>JAUHYI010000064.1 GCA_030426385.1 Phycisphaerae bacterium | reverse complement strand
GATGGCCTGTCCTACACGGAAATCTGGATCAGTGAAGCGCAGGAGCGCATGGTGCTGTCCGTGCCGCCTGAAAATATTGATCAACTTCAGGCGCTGTGCGATGCCGAGGATGTCGAGCTATGCGACCTGGGCGAATTCGGACGCACCGATGAGGCGGGCAACCCGGAACTATTGCTGACCTATCGCGGCCACGATGTCGGTCGGCTGTCCATGGGATTGCTGCACGACGGCGTGCCCATGCCCACCCGCGCCGCCACCTGGCCCCCCCCCACCCCCCCACATGTTTCCCCTGGTATGCCTAAAGCCAACGAAGGCCTGGATTCAGAACAATCAACGATCAAACCCAACGATTTGCAGGCGTCCCTGATGGCCTTGCTCGCGCATCCGAATATTGCCAGCAAACATTGGATCATTCGCCAGTACGATCACGAGGTCCAAGGCGGATCGACGATCAAACCATTGGTCGGCCCGCAACAGGATGGGCCCGGCGATGCAGCGGTGGTTCGGCCCGTGCTCGGCAGTCGGCGCGGCGTGGCGATTGGTTGCGGCGTGGCTCCGCTGCTCGCTGACAGCCAATTGGCTGTCGATGCCGATCCCTATTGGATGACGTTGGCCGCGATTGATGAAGCCGTGCGCAATGTGGTGTGCGTCGGTGCCGACCCAACGCGCATTGCGATTCTTGATAATTTCTGTTGGCCCAGTTGCGACAACCCCGGCGCGATGGCGACGTTGGTCCATGCGTGCGAAGCGTGTTACGACGGAGCGATGGCCTACGGCACGCCGTTCGTCTCGGGCAAGGATTCGCTCAACAATCAGTTCACCACCGAAGACGGCAAGTTGATTGCCATTCCGCCGACGTTGCTGGTCACGGCGATGGCGATTGTCAATGATGTGAAAACCGCGCGCACGATGGATGCCAAACAATCCGGCAACCGGTTGATCATCGTCGGGCCCACCACGGCTGGCCTGGGTGGTTCGCATTACGCGGCGGTGCATGGGCCAGACGCGATGGCCAGCGTGGACCAACACATTCCCCGCGTCGATCTGGCGCTGGGGCCTGTCATTGCGAAAACAGTCGCAGAACTGATTGCCAAACAGGCCGTCGCATCGGCACATGATTGCAGCGATGGCGGATTGCTCGTCGCCGCAGCGGAAATGGCATTCGCGGGTCGCGTCGGCTTGGATATGGACCTGGCCGCCCTGCCCACCGACGGCGTGAGCCTCCCGGATGCGGCAGCCTGTTTCGCCGAAACGCCGAGCCGATACCTGTTGGAAATTGCCGAAGACCATCTGGACACGGTCGCCAAAACATTGGATCGGGCCAAGATTCCATTCGCCCAGATTGGCACGTTCACCGATCACGATCGCCTGACCCTGCGAACCAGCACCGGCGGACGCGTCATGGATGTGGCATTGGATGAACTACGCAACACCTGGCTAAAACCCCTCGACTGGTAACCCCCCACATCCCCCCACCCCCCACGTTTCCCCCGCATGATGCGGTTAAGCGCAGCGAACCCACCACCACACACCCCGCATCTATGCGCAAACGTAAATTTTAATAGCCCGCGATGAATATCGCGCGGCAACCCGACCCGCGATATTCATCGCGGGCTAAAATTAAATGTTCGCGTGGTATGATTGAAAGTGCGTGGGAGCGCACGATTTCAAATGCGATGAATGCAATCAATTCGATCACGCGCCGCACGATTATTTTTACGATTGTTTCGACACCGCATCGCATAGCGCCTGCACAAGCCCTGGGATGTTGGATTGTGACGCTTCGATTGTGGGGGGCGAGCCCTGTTTTTCCAGGGTTTGGGTGGTGATGGGACCAATCGAAGCGATCTTGGTTTGCGAAAGCAAATGGGATTCGTTGCCCAGCAATTCGATCATGTTTTGCGCGGTGGAACTGCTGGTGAATGTGACCCAATCGATCGAGCCATCGCGCAGGGCAGTCAGCACCTCATCGGGCAGCGCGTCGGTGCGTTTGGTTTGATAGATGACGTGTTCGGTGATGATCGCACCGGCTTCGGTTAATAGTTTGGGCAACGCGGGACGAGCGATGTCAGCCCGTAGCAACAGGATTTTTTTCTGCGTGATATTTTCACGAGCGATCAATGCCGCGGCTAACGATTCTGCGACGTAGCGTGTGGGAATCAGATCAGCGTGAATCGATAAACGTTCACGCAAGGCTTGCTCGGTCGCGTCGCCGATGGCTGCGATTTTGACGGCGGCCAAATGACGTGCGTCTCGTTCCAGCATGGCCATGCGATCGGCCAAGGCGTTGACGCCGTTGGTGCTGGTCAGGATCAGCCAATCGTAATCGGCGATGTGGGTGATCGCGTGATCGACGTCAGCCCAATCGGTCGGCGGGACCAGTTCGATGGTCGGCGCTTCGAGCACGTCGGCACCGAGGGTGGCCAATTGATCGCGCAAGGCCGAGGCCTGTTGCCGGGTGCGCGTGATCAGAATGCGCTGGCCGAATAAGGGGCGACGGGTGAAATGATCCAGCCCCGGTTCGTCGATGCCCGCAACCTGGCCGACGACGATGATGGCGGGCGAACTGATGCCGGCTTGCTGCACATCGGCCACGGCATGGGCCAACGTGGTTCGCACACTGCGCTGACGTGGGGTGGTGCCCCACTGCACCAGCGCGACCGGGGTGGATGCGGGCAGGCCATGGGATTGCAAAGAATCGACGATGGCGGGCAAGCGTGCGACGCCCATGTAGAAACATAATGTGCCACCGCGCTTGGCCAGGTCGGCCAATGTCCGATAATCCACCGATGATTCGGGCTTGGTCGGATCCTCGTGACCAGTGACAAATGTCAACGTGCTGGCGATGTGACGGTGGGTCACAGGGATGCCCGCGGCGGCTGGTGCAGCGATGCCCGAGGTGATGCCGCAGACGATTTCACAGTCGATCCCAACGCGCGATAATGCCGCGGCTTCCTCGGCAGCACGGCCGAATAAAAACGGATCGCCCCCTTTTAATCGGACCACGGTTTTACCCTGTTTTGCCCGGTTAATCAGCACCTCGTTGATCTGATCCTGAGTCAGGGTGTGCTTGTTGGCTCGCTTGCCGGCGTCGATTTTTTCACAGGTTTCGGGTACCGATGCGATCAACGTCGGGTTGGCCAGGGCATCGAATATCAGGACGTCGGCATGGTCCAATAACTGGCGTGCGCGAACCGTGATCAGGCCGGGGTCGCCGGGGCCTGCGCCGACCAGATAGACCAGGCCGTGTTGTTTTTCCGAGGATAGTTGTTCAGTTCGCGTCATTGGGTGAATCCTACAGCCTGCCGAGCCGATATTAAATAACGGAGCGGAAGAACGATAACAGAACGAGGAATTTCGTCATGTCATCTATCCCTACCCCCCCCACCCCCCCACATTTCCCCCGCAATACTGGGAACGCCCAGATACCGACCGCATCGGGATCGGCCAGCGGTTCGATGCGTCTGGACCCGAAGCGCATCACAGGTTCTGCCTCGCAGCCGACCCATGATAAGCGGGACAAGCCAGCGGGTGACGCGTTGCGATTCGAACGACGCGGGGCGGGCCGACATTACATCAATGGATCCGCGACGGCGTTGCGTTACGAATATCGTCAGGCCTCGGTGGCCAAACATATCAGTCCGTTGGAACTGGTCGACATTTCGGATCAGGGCCTGGGCGCGGTCAGTCAGGACGCGATCGCTTTGGAAACGCCGATGGATGTGATTTTTCCGGCGCATGGTCCCGAACATGGCATCGATGTGCATGGCATCGTCGTACGCTGTGTGAAAATGTCAGACGGCCGACATTCGGTGGGCATTCGTTTCGATCGCAAACCCGCCGCGTAACCCCCCCCCACATTTCCCTTGCATGATTTATTGCGTGTTGGTCCGCTGTTTTGTGGTGGAACGATGCGAGTCATCCGCGCGAAAAACGCGGGACGCTATCGCGTCGCCCGCTAAACCATTTGTGCGGTCTGACAATTTTCGTCACATGTACCCCCGGTGTTCACCGGGGGCTAGTAGGGATGAAAGCGCGAGTCGTTATTGCGATTCGGATCAAACCCTCGCCCCTAAACTCTAAACCCAACCCCTAGACCCCAGCCCCTAAATCTTGGCCATCGCCTGGCGTAACCATTCGTAGGTGTGTTCGATCGCCTGGGGTGTGACGCGCAGGCCTGCAACGGTGGTCATGAAATTGGCATCGCCGGTCCAACGCGGGACGATGTGGATATGCATGTGACCGGGGACACCCGCACCTGCGGCGCGTCCCAGATTCATGCCGACGTTGAAGCCTTGCGGGTTATAGGTCGTCGTCAGCAGTTGCTGGCCCAACACGATCAGTTCCATGAGATTGGCGCGTTGTTCGGCGGATAGATCCGTGAGGTCGCCGACGTGGGCATGGGGTGTGACCAATAAATGGCCACTGCTGTAGGGATATCGATTTAACAGCAATGCCCCGCGATGGTCCTGCCATAGCACCAGCCGTTTTTCGGCCAGCTCGGGATCTGCCTCGACATCGGTCTGGCCAGCCTCGCATAGAAAACAGGCGGGCTTGTCGGGTTTGTTGGCGGTCGATTGTTTGTCGCGCGGTTGGATTTCATCGCAAATGCGACTGATATAATCCATTCGCCACGGTGCATGTAAATGATCGTTTGGCATGCGGTGCAGGTTACCGCAGGAAAGCTGTGACACCAAACGCGGGGCCGACTTACGGCATGATGATGATGCTCACTCGACGTGCGAAATGGCGTGGAGCCTATCCGGAGCAAGACGGGGATACGCTGGGGATAGCACGGGGATAGTGTGGGGGCAAATCGGGGATAGTGCGCATGGAGCATGTAAAAAAACACGGAAAAATGCCGGGAAAAACGCGTCACGCTGCAATATCGCGGTGGGGGCCGATAAACAAAATTTGGGGCGTTCTGTAACGGTTAGTCTATGTGGCACGGCTATACGGCCGAATGATAAGGGGTAACGTCACAGCGCATACTGGTGCAGTTTGCCGAACCAGATCAGGGAACAGGCATGGAACTATTACCGATCATTGTATTTTTGCCATTCGCATGTGCGGCCGTGGCATTATTGACTGGCCGATACCTGGGCAAATGGTCCGGGCTATTGATGGTGGGTGCGGCAGCCGCGTCGTTCGTGATGGCGTTGAGCCTGTTTCTGGGAAGCAATGCGGGTCACGCAGGTCATGCGGGGGACACCGAAGGATATACCCAGGGTGGACATGCCGGAGAAACTGCGGTCGAGCATGGCGAAGAACATGCCGTCGCGCATGCGGGAGATCATGTCGCAGATGCGGGGGAACACGTAGGGGGGCATGTGGGGGAACACGTGGGGGGTGATGTGGGGGGGCCTGCGTTGTACAACCTGACATGGTTGGAAGATGCGGGGACGAACCTGTCGATCAGTCTGCGATTACAAGGCGATAGCTTCGGCTTGTTTTTTGCCATGCTGGTCTCGGGTATTGGTTTGCTCGTGGGTACGTATTCGCTCAACTATATTGATACGACGATTGGCAACGGTCGCGTCGGCCGATATTACGCGGCATTGATCGCGTTTATGGGATCGATGCTGGGTATTGCGTTGGCCGACGATTTGTTCATGTTGTTCGTGTTCTGGGAAATGACGAGCATCACGTCGTTCATGCTGATCGGTTTCTGGTACGGCGAAGACTATGCGAAAAAGGGCGCGATGACCGCGCTGCAAGTCACCGCGCTAGGCGGACTGGCGATGATGGCTGGTTTCGTGCTCGTCGGTTACATCACCGGCACCTACCAGATCAGTGAACTGGTGAGCAACACCGAACTGCAAGACAAACTGATGGCCAGCCCGTTGCTGTTGCCGACGTTGCTATTGATCTTTGCTGGTGCGTTTACCAAAAGCGCGCAGTGGCCGTTCCATTTCTGGTTGCCCGGTGCGATGGTGGCCCCGACGCCGGTGTCGACCTATTTGCATGCGGCGACGATGGTGAAGGCTGGTGTGTTTTTGATCGGTCGGATGCTGCCCATTTTCGGCGCGTCGGTGTACTGGTCATCGATTCTGGTGCCGATCGGATTGATCACGTTTTTGTATGCGGCGTACCAGTCGTTGATGGAACATGATCTGAAAGCGATCCTGGCACGCACGACATTGGCAGCGCTGGGGATGTTCATGTTTCTGTACGGCTTGAAAGCTGGGGAACAGGATGCGTTGCAAATCTGGAACCATGCGATGTACAAAGCGCCGTTGTTCCTGGTAGCGGGCATCGTGGAACATGCGACGCATAGCCGCGACATCCGTGAGTTGGGCGGGTTACGCAAAAAGATGCCGATCACGTTTGTGATCTGTTGTCTGGGTGCGTTATCGATGGCCGGGCTGCCGCCGTTTTTCGGATTTGCGGCCAAGGAATCGTTGTACGGCCATCTGCTGAGCAATGAAGTGCTGGCCACGGGCATGTGGCAAAACCTGCGTTGGCCGATCATCGGCGCGTGCGTGCTGGCCAATGCGTTTATTTTCGCGGTGAGTTGGAAATTGATTCTGGGCCTGTTTGCAGGCAAGGAAACGGAAAAAGCACACCACGCCCACGAAGCGGGGATCAGTTTGTGGGGCCCCGCCGCCGTGCTGGGTACGATCGCGATCGGTATGGGTTTGTTGGCGACGACGGGTTTCACCCAAAGCCTGGTCAACAATCTGTCGTCGGCTGAACATGCTCATGCTCACGTGACGATCATTCCGGATTTTAGTCATCCTGGGCCGTTGGTGTTGTCCGCGATTACCATCGCGTTGGGCATCACGATCTATCTGTCGCGGCGCGTGGTGAATGTATTCCAATTCGCGATGGCCAAAGTGCTGCCGACAATGCAATCGATCTGGGATCGGTTTATGAATACCTCGACCGCAATTGCCACCGCCTATTCAACGAAATGGCAAAACGGATCGCTGGCGTGGTACATGGCCGCAACGTGCATCGCGTTTGTCGTGTTTTCATGGATCGCGTTGCATCAGGGCGGACTGGGGTTACACAGTGCTGAAATCAACATGGCGCACACGCCTTGGTATGGCGCGGCCTTGTGTGGACTGTTAGGCGTGGCCGCGATCATGGTGACCAAAGCGGAAACACGTCTGGGCGGTGCGATCACCTTGACGGCTACGGGTTTTCTGACATCGCTGGTGTTTGTGGTGTATCGCAGCCCGGATATTTTGTTAACGCAGATTTTGATTGAAACGGTTTCGACGATTTTCATTCTGTTGATTCTGTTTCATATGCCCTCGTGGAAACGTGGCGGTCCCCGTCCTTCGCGAAAACTGATTGACATGACGATCGCCGGTGCGTTTGGCGCGACGATGACGCTGTTCGTGTTGTTGATGACGACACCGGCGTTGCGAGCCAAGGCCAATCTGGCTGGTGAATATCTATCGCGCACCTACACCGGCGGCGGCGGACAGAATGCCGTGAATGTCATCATTGTGGACTTCCGAGCCATCGACACGACCGGTGAAATCGTTGTGCTGGTGATGGTCGGCTTGATCGCGTTCGGTCTGTTGCGATCACGACGTAAAAATAACGGTGCGATCCAAACAGCCACGAACACCGTCAGCAAACCGGGACGACATGACAATCAGGAGAGCACCAAGCCATGATCGAACATTCACCGATATTACGAACAGTGGCGCGGTTTACCGTGCCATTGACAGTGGCCATGTCAGTCGTGGTGTTTATGCAAGGACATAACCTGCCCGGCGGTGGTTTTATCGCAGGCGTTTTGGCCGCGGCCGCCGGGGCCACATACCTGTTGGCATTCGGCGTTGTCCGAGCAAGCAAGTTTTCATGGTGGCGGTTGAGCGTCATCGGATTACTCATTGCCCTGGTCACCGGCGTCGTGCTCGGATTCGTCGGCGTGAACTTTATGGATCACACCGCCATCGAATGGGTCGTGCCCGGGATTCACTATCACCTGCATTTGCCAACCGCAACGTTCTTCGATCTGGGTGTGTACCTGATCGTCTTTGGCACGTTGATGACGGTATTTGTCGAACTGGGATTGGAAGGCCGCTGATATGGAACTATTCATAGCCCTGGCTATTGGTGTGTTGTTTGCCGCAGGCGTGTACCTGATCCTGCGCCCGAACCTGATCCGCATCGTGATGGGATTCGGCCTGCTATCAAATGCCGTGAACCTGATGATGATTGCCAGCGGTGGCTATGCGCGAACCAACGAAGCGCCCTTCGTGCCGAAAGTTGAAGTGGCACATGTCGCGACTGATGCGACTGGTGCCGCACATGGCGAACAAGCGCATGGCGCCGTGATCGCCAATACAACCAATACAACCGATGCGACGGGACATGATGATGCCCATGCCGCGACGGCGACAATTGCCGACGCATCAGCCACCAACGCTTCCAATCACGCAGGGGAAAATGTGGGGGGAAGTGGGGGGAAAAGTGGGGGGGCGATGATGGATCCGTTGCCGCCGGACATTATTTTGACTGCGATTGTGATCAGTTTTGCGGTTGGCGCTTTGTTTTTGATTGTGTGCTACCGAGCGTATTTGGATTTTGGCACGGACAACCCGGAACTCATGCCACAGTTTGAGGATCCTGACGCTGCTGCCGCTGAGGTTGATCCGGATTTTGTGGCATGTGATATTCCGGACGTGCTCCATGAATTATCGCAACCGCATCCGAATGCCCCGCGTGAGCCGGACGTGTCATCACAGAATGATCACGACCCGCACATCGCATCGGGTGCGGTCGCGCACTGAGGCATGCTGCTGGTGATTGACCCGCGGTGTGCACTGCGGGCTATGAATGAATTGTGAAATGTGTAACCAACGAACGAGACAATCATGAATGCACTGGTGATTCCCATCCTATGGCCGTTGTTTACCGCGATTTTGCTCGCGTTGGTCAACGGACGTTACAAACTGGAAAAAGCGCTGAGTGTGCTATCGACCTGCGGGTTGGCGGGCTGGGTGTTCTGGTTGTTGTGGTACGTCGATCAAACCGACGCAGGCGTGGTCACCATGATCGTCGGCGGATGGGAAGCGCCATTCGGTATCGCGATGGTGGCCGATCGATTAGCCGCGATCATGTTATGCCTGTCGATGGGCGTGGGTGCGGTGGTCAACGCGTACACCTGTTGGACGGTCACCGATAAACAGCAGAAATACTTTTTCTATCCCCTGTTCCAGGTCATGCTATGCGGTGTGAACTGGGCGTTTATCAGCGGCGATATCTTTAACCTGTTCGTGGCCTACGAAGTGATGCTCATTGGGTCGTATGGCATGATGATCGTCGGTGCGAGTCGATCGCAGATTCGCCAGACGTTGAACTACATCGCGATCAATGTGGTGGGTTCTACCTTTTTCGTCGGCGGCGTGGCGGTGGTGTATGCCACGACCGGGCACACGAACATGGCAGCCATCGCGCAATACACGATGACGTTGGCTGAGGGTTCCCCGCAAGCAGCGATGGTGACCGCCGGTTCGATGTTGCTATTGACCGTGTTCGCGATGAAGACCGCGGCGTGGCCGTTGTTTTTCTGGTTGCCCGACAGTTATCCCTCGGTGCCTGCGGGCGTGATTGGATTTTTCGCAGGCCTGTTAACCAAGGTCGGCGTCTACTCCTTGCTCCGCGTGTTCGGCATGATTTTCCAACAGCCGGGCCACGAACTGGCGTTGGATATTTTGCTGGTGCTGTCGGGCTTCACCATGTTGCTCGGCGTGTTGGGCGCGATGTGCCAATGGGAAATTCGCAAAATTCTATCGTGGCACATCATCAGTCAGGTCGGGTACATGGTCATGGGCATCGGGTTGTGCGGTAGCGCTCATCCGGCGATCGTCACCATGGCTGTGGTCGGTACGATTTTCTACATCGTGCATCACATCATTGTGAAGTCGTGTCTGTTCCTGGTCGGCGGCATCGCGGGTCGAGTCGCTGGCACGCAGGAATTGAAAAAGATGGGCGGCGTGTTGGATCTGGCACCGGGTGTGGCAGGCTTGTTTCTGATCGCGGCCCTATCGCTGGCGGGCATGCCGCCGTTCTCCGGGTTCTGGTCAAAATTCGTGTTGATTCGCGCGGGCTTGCATGGTGAACATTTCATCATTGTGACCGTCGCCATCGTCACCGGATTTTTCACGTTGTATTCGATGACCAAAATCTGGTCGTATGGTTTCTGGGGCAAACCCAAACGCGAACGCGCAGCGGCAAGCTATCGCGGCATGATGATTCCCACCGCGGTGCTGGTCGTGTTTACCGTGTTCATGGGCGTGTTTGCGCAGCCGTTCTACCGGTTGGCTACCGATGCCGCGACGATCGTGAAACATCCGCAACAATACATCGCCGCGGTGCTGGGCGAAGAAGCATTGGTCGGATTGCCGGCCGATACGTTTGATGAAGCGCTTAATGAAACGCTTGATGAAACGGCCGACGCTACGGCAGAACCTGTCGCCATCACCGTGGCATCGACGAATCAGTTCGACGCATTCAAATCACAAAGCGTTCGCAATGCTCATGACCCGCGCAACGTGCAAGTGACTGACACGAAAATCGCGGCGAGTGATTCAGGCCACACGCCAGAGACAGCGACCAACGCCAGTGCCGTACCTGATGCCATGCCGACCCAGATCACGCATGTCGATGCAACCCCACACGCTCCTGCGGAGGTGACCCACTGATGATCGCACGCATTTACCATTACGCGTTATTCATTCTGATCTTCATTAAAGCTCTGATCGTCGCCAACTGGCAAGTGGTCAAGCTGGCGTTGAGTCCAACGTTGAATATCAAGCCCGGCTTCATCTCCGTGCCGATGGCCGCACGCGGTGATTTTGAAATCACCGTGCTGGCGAATTCCATCACACTCACGCCCGGCACCATCAGCGTACACGTCCCGAAAGATCGCAAGTCTATCGCGATCCATGCCATTGATGTCGGCGACAATCCCGATGCTATTCGCCGTGATGTCATCGACACATTGGAAACCAACATCATGAAATGGACTTCACCGGGTAACTCGCCGGGCAAAACCAACAACTCGGATCACACCAACTCAAACACCGATAGCGGAGCATCCTCATGAGCACCTGGTTTGAATATGTTTGCGTGCTGTGCCTGGCGATCATGTTCGCCACCGGCGTGATGTGCATGTATCGCATTGCCATCGGCCCACGCGCCGCAGACCGCGCCGTCGCACTCGATGTGTTGACCATGGTCTTCATCGGCATCATCTGCATTCTGTGCATCAACTGGCAATCGAATTTGTATTTCCATGCCGTCTGGATTCTCACCCTCGTGGGCTTCCTCGGATCAACGGCTATGGCCAAATACATGATGAAAGGACGGGTGTTTTCATGACTCCCTGGCAGGAAATTTTTGTCGCTATCACACTCGTAATCGGTACGCTGCTTACCCTTGTGGCGGGCATCGGTCTGGTGCGTTTCCCCGACGTGTTCTGTCGCATGCACGCCGCAGGCAAAGCCGGCACACTCGGCATGAGCTTTGTCATTCTCGCGGTCATCATCGCCTTGTTCGGCACCAGTGAATCAGTCACCATCGCCGGACTGCTGGCCATCTTTTTCCAGTTCCTCACCACGCCAGCGGCCACCCATGTGCTGGCTCATGCCTGTTACGTCACCGATTATCCGCTGGCAGCATCCACCGCCATGGACGAACTCGAGGAATACATCCCCTCCCAACCCGACGCGGTGTTTGGCCAGGAATAAACACGCATCACCTCACGACACGACCGCGTGACAAGGCGCACCATTGACGTACGTAAAAACCCCTTAGCCGCCGCGCTTGAGCGGCGCGTCGATGGTTAACCGTGAGGCCGACATCACGCCTCACACCACGATCAGGCCACACACCACAAACCATCCACACCTCATACAAAACCCCAGCCATCTGACTACAATGTTCAGATGCGCCAACGCAAAACCCTGATCGTCGCCGTCGCCACACTCATCGCTGTCGGCTTGTTTCTGTTCACCATGTCGCTCAACGCGCCGGTCGAACAGGATGCCCAGGACCCCACCCTGGTCCCACGCGATGCCGCACTCCCGCAATTCGATCCCGACCGCGCCGTCTCGCCCGGCGATCAACGCGACCAACCCATCCAGGGCATCGAACAGTTTCGCGTCGAACGTTACAACAAACGCGGCCAACTGATTCAGTTCTTCGGCGACCAACTGCGTGACCCCGGCCCAGAAGGTCTGCACTACGTCAAAAATCCGCTGGCGCGCATCCACCTATCCGCTCACCGCATTCTCGAAATCGCAGGCGACGAAGCACTGGTCGTCGCACCCAACAACCAACCCCGCGAAGGCGAAATCTTTCGCAATGTCGCTGTTACACTTTTCGATTCACAGGGCAACGGCATGCCCACCATCGACGACGATCGCCACGTCACACTCCGCATCTATCTCGACGAAGCCAAGTTCGACCTCGACCTCAACGAAGTCGAAACCGATGGCCCGATCCATCTCACCGGCCCACGCATCGATTTCCTCGGCACCGGCTTGCGACTCGAATACAACGACCTGCGCGATCGCATCGAACTCTTGCGCGTCCAACGTGGCCAACTCATGCGCCTTGCCCGACAAGCACCCCCCCACGTTTCCCCTGCGCGACCCAATGCACCCGCAATCCCTGACACGCCCGATTCATCCATCACCATCCCCGCCGCACCGCAATCCACCGCACCTAACCCGACCGATTTCCAAATCACCACCATCGCTAACACAACCCCACCAATCACCGCCGACGCGCCGCCAATCATACCACCTGCCGACCAACAAACGGCGGTCCAGTTCTATCGCTGTCGCTTCGAAACCAACGTCCTGATTCGCACCGACACACTCGATGCCCACGGCGACGAACTCGCGGCTATCTTCAGCCTCGAATCCAACAACAACGAAAAAATGCTCGACCGCGTCACGCAAGCCCCCCACATTTCCCCTGCGCGACTGGCGACCCCTGCACTTTTTTCCACGCATAACCCAACCCAACCAGACACGCAGCCCGCATCCCTCTACCCGCGTCCCATCACCACCGCACTACTCACCTCGCTATTCGCCTACGCAACCACACCCAACGATTCAATCAACACCCAATATGCCAACACCTCCGCGGCTTTCACGAACAACAACAACAACAACAACAACAACAACAACAACAACAACAACAACAACAACTCAGTCACGCCGTCTGCCACCGACGCCCACATCGCTGTCGCCAACACGCCCAGCCTCATGCCCGTGCGTGACGACGACGTGATCATCACATGGACCGGGCCCATGATCATGATCCCTCTCGATCAGGCGCCCACCGCCCTGGCCGATGCGGACGACATGATGATCGAATTACTCGGCCAACCTGTCCGTGTTGAAACCGCGCGACAGGAAACCATCGATGCGGCCCGCGTCGAATACCTGGCCAGTTCCGAAGCCATCACCGTCACCGGCACCAAACAATTTCCCTTCACCCTGCGCACGCCTGACATGATCATGCACGCCGACGCCATCGCCCTCTATCCCAAACAAAACGCAGGCATCATCCCTAGCGGCGGACGGCTCCAAACCTTTGGCAATGATGCCAAACTCGACACGGTGCCATCCCCCGACAACCCCCGATCCAATTTACCCCAGGCCCTGACCATCGATTGGGACCACAGCGTCAAGCTCGCCTTTTTCCCCGACCCCACCGGCAACAACCAACTCACCGCACTCCAGGACATCACATTCATCGGCAACACACACGCCCAACAACGGGCAAGCTTCGACCTCACCAGCCAACAGCTCAAACTCGAATTCACCCCCCCCACACATTCCCCCACCCCCCCCCTTTCCCCGGGTGATACCGATGACGCGCTGGTATCTGCCAATTCCGACAAGACCACCGCAGCCGCCACCACACGGCAATCTCCCTCGGCCATTCATGCCACCGGCGATGTTCGCGTCGTCACCGAAAACGAATCGCCCACCTCCGTCGACATGCTCGCGCTTAACAACACCGATGCGAACGCAGTGGCCATCAACGACACAACCGCAATCGCCACGCCCAGCAACAGCACCACAGCCCAACCGCTCACCATCACCACCGACGACCTGCGCATCGAACTCGCCCCCCCCCTCACACACACCGCACATCCCACGACCACTGGACTTGCGACCAACACGGCAAACATACCTGCCAACAACCATCCCGCTCCGCGTCGCATGATCGCCACCGGCAACGTCCACGCCCATCAACCCGACCAATCCCTGCAAGCGGATCGGCTTGAGGTCGACATGCACACCATCACCGAGGACGACATCACACACACCGCCTCCGCGTCAACCTCAATCCAATCAACCAACCCAACTAACTCAACCAACCCATCCAGCCCAACCATGGCCAACGAATCACTTGGCAAAATCCAGATCGACGAATTACGGGCTTACAAAAATGTTCGCGTTGATCTGACCGAGCACCAACTCGTGATCGAATCCGATCGACTCGTCGCTGATGTGCCCCGTCAAACCGTCAACCTCTTCGCAGACCAAGCCAACACGCCTGCCACCGCACGCCACGAAAGTGGCACCATCACCGGCCAACACCTCACCTTCAATCAAACCACCAGCCAACTGCGCGTCAGCTCCGCAGGCACCTTCGAATTCACCCGACCCACCCCACCCCCCCACACCCCCCACACGCCCCCCACACCCCCCACTTCTTCCCCCGCATCGACCACGATTGCAGCCACGCCCGTCAGTAAAAACAATTCGAACAACAACACCGTCCGTGTGACATGGCAAGATCACATGACATTCGACGACAACACAGGCAGGGCTGAATTTTTCGGCGACGTTCATAGCCAATCCACCTCGCCCACCGATCAGGCGCAGATCATCGGCCAACAAATGGCCATCGAATTCCAACAGGTTCACAATCCAAACGCGACAAAAAAATCGCCCGCGTCTGATCCCAACAACCCGCTCGCTGGCGATCGCCAAGTCACCTTCGTCGATGTCATCGGCGACGCTTCACTGCTCATCGAGCAATGGCCCAACGGCATCCCAACTTCCGACGATCCTCACAACGACGCACAAACTTTCCTCAAAATCACAGGCCCACACATCACCTTCAATCGCGTCACCGAACAGATGCACGTCATCGGCCCCGGCGCCATGTTCTTCTTCGACAACCGCCCCCCCACCTCCCCCCCCACGCCCCCCACATCTTCCCCCAGCACGGCCGATACAAAATCCAACAACACCAACAACGACGACAACCCTCTCGTCCAATTCACCGGCCGTGGGGCCACGCTTTTCAAATGGGATGACCAACTGATCCTCGACGCTCGCCACAATGACATGACCATGCACGACAACGTCCGCATGCTCCACCGTGCCCCCCCCCAACATTCCCCTCCACATTCCCCTCCACATTCCCCCGCACATTCTCCCGCACAAACCCCCGCCGAAGAACCGGCGACCATCCGCTTGCTTGCCACCACCCTCGTCGCGGATTTGCAAGCCACTGGCGGACTCGACATGTGGACCTCTGACAATCCTCCGCATCCGGAATTGCGCAACGTCCGCGCTCGCGAAAATGTTCGCGTCGATCATGACAAACGCACCATTGAAACCGACACCATGTTCTACGACGATTTCGCCCAGACCATCACTTTTGAAGCTGACCCAGGCCGAGAAACTGTCGTCACCGAACAGGGCCGAATCGATCAGTACACCGCCCGTGCCATCGAGTGGGACCTCCAACGCAACCGCATGACCGCCACCCGCCCCGGCAACATCCGCCACCAAGTTAAACCCAACACCCCCACCATCAACGCCTAACCCCCCCCCACATTTCCCCTTCACAACTCACCCCGCCCGTCATCCCGTTAGCCGCCGCCCTTGGGCGGCGCGTCCCCTCCCCACATACCCCACGCCCCCACACACCTCGCGCCGCCTGAAGGCGGCGGCTAACATAATCACCCTTCATACGCCTGCACAAACGCCCATGACTGTGGTCGTTTGCCTTCCTTTTCCGGGTTCGATACCACGTATGCAATCGCTCGGCGAACATCCTCGACGTTATCCAAAAACACCTTCCATCCCTGATCGGCCCAACACGAACGCAACAGACGACCATCTTGCACAAACGGATGAAGGCCCACACGCATCAACGCTTGCGTCGATCGCTTTTTAAAATGCCCAATGATTTGTGATGGCCGATGAGCATGTTCCGCAACAACCACATGCACATGCTCCGGCAATATCGCACAAGCCAAAACGTGATATCCACTCAAGCGAACCGCTTGCTCAATCCCCCCTCCCACGCACAAGGCCTGTTGACCATCAAAAACCACCGGCTCATATTTCAACGCCTGTTTGGCACGAACTCGCTCACTCACTTCATGATGACGCGCTGCCACACTTCGTGTTGTCGTGACCTTGGTCGCCTTACCAAAACGCAACAATTCCCATGATGCCACCCATTTCGACCACGATCCTCTAGGGTCATTTGGCAACCAAAACCCATAGGTCGAAAAAATTCCATGAAATGCCAGCATGGTAAACCCCGCTCTGAAAACGCCACGCTCATAAACCTACTGCCGTCAACCACACACCCCGTTAGCCGCCGCCCTTGGGCGGCGCGTCCCCCACACACACACTTCCCGAATACACCTCCACCCACACCACATCTCACGTCCACGCGCCGCCCAAGGGCGGCGGCTAACGAGAATTACTTCACTTGATATCGCGGGAACAGCGCGTCGCCCTTTTCAATGGCCGTGCCGGGTTTCAGTTGTCCCCATGCCACCCATTCGCTCAACTTCCCACATCCCCCGTTATCCGCCATCTGCTGCGCATAATCGCAACCAATCCGCTCCCAGAATTTTTCGCACGCATCGGGAATAAATGGCCACAACAACACCGACGCAATTCGAAGCGCCTCAGCACAGTTGTACAGGATCGTTCCCACCTCCGGCATCTTCTCCGGATCCTTCGCCAACTTGAATGGCGAGGTTTGTTCGATGTAGCCATCCACCAAACGCACCAAATGCAATCCGGGCGACGACAATTCGTCTAAACTCATTATCGAATATCCATCGATATCGTCACCCGTATAACAACGGACCGCATCAATAACTTCGTCTTGTAAAAACTTCCCCATGCCGTCTCTCTGTGCCTCTGTGTCTCTGTGGTTAAATTCCGGCAACTTCCCCTCAAAATACTTCCCGATCATATTCGTCACACGGCTGCATGAATTGCCAAACGTGTTGGCCAGGTCGCTGTTGTAAACCTCTGCGAACAGGTCGGCGGAAAATTGTGAATCGGTGGTGCCCAGTGGCCCGCGTGTGGCCAGGAAATAGCGCAGCGCGTCCAACCCGAATTCGCTCACGTAATTGTCGATCGCTTCCGGGTCCAGGAAATTGCCCAGCGACTTGCTCATCTTTTGGCCACTGTCGCTGACCCAATAGCTGTGGGCATACACCTGTTGCGGTAAACGCACCCAGTCGTAGCCGTCAATTTTTTGCAAGGCCATCAACATCGCCGGCCAAATGCATGCGTGGAACCACAGTATGTCTTTGGCAATAAAATGCACCGCCCCCGCTTCCCAATACTTTTGTCGCTCGGGGGTATCCACATATGTCAGGTAATTAAACAGCGCATCGATCCACACGTAGATCGTTTGTTCCTCATCGCCGGGCACGGGGATTCCCCATCCGCCTGAGCCGGTGCGACTGATGGGCACATCCATTGCTTCCTTGATGCGATTGACGATTTCATTGCGTCGCGCGTCGGGTTGCACAAAATCCGGGTTCGCTTCGAAATGGGCCAACAGCGCGGGCACATATTTTGACAATCGGAAAAAATAATTCTTCTCCGCCTTGCGTACCAGTGGCTTGCCATTGACTTCCGATTTGTAGTCCTGGGCTTTGGCTTTGTTTTCCGGAATGTATTCCTCCTGGCCCGCGTCGTACCAGCCTTCGTACTCGCCCTCGTACACGTCACCCGATTTGAGCAGCGCAGCCACGTATTCGGTCACCTTGGTTTTGTGCTGATCACTGCTGGTGCGCACAAAATCATTGTTCGTCATTTCCAGTTTTTCAAAAACCTCGGCAAACGCAGCGGCGTTCTGATCGGCCCATTGCTGTGGACTCATATCGTTTTCCGCCGCCTTGTCCGACACCTTGGCCGCGTGCTCATCGACGCCGGTCAGGAAAAAAACATCGTCACCTTTCAATCGGTGATACCGGGCGACGACGTCGGCCACCATCGTCGTATAGACGTGTCCCAGGTGCGGACGGTCGTTGACATAATAAATCGGCGTGGTTACGTAAAATGTTTCTGGCGAATTCATGGGGGCATGATAACGGCTTTTTCAACCACAATCCGATACGATGGGCACGATGGCACTCTTGCGCGACATTGTCTACCTCAGCGGCCTCGGCCTGACCAGCCCGGTCTGGGGCTATCGTTTGCTGAGCACCGGCAAATGGCGCACCGATTGGGCCGGCCGATTCGGTCGTACCCCCGACCTGCCCGCTCCGCAACGCCCGCGCCAACGCCTGCTGATCAATGCCGTCAGCGTCGGCGAAGCCAACCTCATCCGCCACATGGTCGCCTACCTGCACCAGCATCATCCGCACATCGAGCTGGTCATCGCCGCCACCACCGACACCGGCTACAAACGGGCTGCCGATCTGTACGGGCAAACCCACGCGGTGGTCCGCTATCCCATCGATCTCTCGCGATCAGTGCGACGCTTCCTCGACGCGATCAAGCCCGATGCGGTCGCGGCGGTTGAATTGGAAATCTGGCCCAACTTCACCGACGAATGCCATCGCCGACACATTCCCATCTGCGTCATCAACGGCCGACTCAGCGAGCGCTCGTTCCGGGGCTATCACAAAATCCGATCGCTGGTCGGGCCTACCTTTGAAAAAATAAAATTCGCGGCGGTCCAAACCCAAGCCTATGCGGAGCGCTTTCAGGCGCTGGGTGTCGCTGACGTCCGCATCACCGACACCATGAAATGGGACCCCCCCCACCCCCCAGCCCCCCCCACTTTCCCCCCCACGTTCCCCCCCACTTTCCCCAGCAATACTAACCCGTCATCGGGGACTGTTGATGCGCAGGCCGAAACGGATCCGGCTGACGAACTCGCACTGGCTCTGGGCATCGACCGCAGCAAGCCCCTGATCGTGGCCGGTTCCACGGGTCCCGGCGAGCCGGAGATGCTCGTCGCAGGTTTGGCTGATCTACCACCCGGGACACAACTGCTCATCGCGCCGCGCAAGCCCGAATGGTTCGACGACGCGGCTCGCACGCATCCGCATATCGTTCGACGCACCACAGGCCAACCCGGTCCCGGCCCGGTCTACCTGCTCGACACCATCGGCGAACTGCGACACGCCTACGCATTGGCCGACATCGCCATCGTCGGACGCAGTTTTCTCGGCTTGTACGGCTCGGATGTCATGGAACCGGCTGGACTGGGCAAACCCGTCATCATCGGACCGCACCACGCTGACTTTCAGGACACCGTCGACACCATGCATGCCGCAGGCGGTTTGATCGTCACTGATAAACCCATGCAATCGGCCCGGCAACTATTAAACAACCCCGATGACGCCGTCCGCGTCGCACAATGTGGCCGGGACGTTATCCTGTCACGTCAGGGTTCGTCCCAGCGACAGGCCGACATGCTTGTCGAATTATTGCAACAGACCGCCGCGGCGAACCAGACACCGCAGTGATATCGTGAATTAGAACACAGGCCATCCATGCCATGCCATCGACCGAATTGCGACAATCCGTTCTGACCACCGCCCGCAGCGTCGTGGTAAAACTGGGCACGCAGGTGCTCACCGATAGCGCGGGCCGACTGGATCGCGACTATCTGTTCACCATGGCCGACCAGATTGCGTTGTTGCATCAACGTGGCGTGCGCGTGACGGTGGTATCCAGTGGTGCCATCGGCGCAGGCATGGCCGTGCTCGATCTGGACAAACGTCCGACTGATGTGGCCCAACAACAAGCCGTCGCGGCCGTGGGCCAACGTCACTTGATGACGTTGTGGCACGATGCTTTCGATCGACATGATTTGCGTGTGGGCCAATTGCTGTTGACGCGCGATGATTTTGATGACCGCTTGCGTTATCTGAACATTCGCAACTGCGTGGGACACCTGCATGAAATCGGCGGCATCCCCATTGCCAATGAAAACGACACCGTCGCCATCGATGAACTGACCTTCGGCGACAACGACATGTTGGCCGCACTGATGTGTCATGCTTTGTCCGCTGACGCGTTGATTCTGTTATCCGTTGTCGATGGTTTGCTCGATAGCCAGAAAAACCGCATCGATCGCATTGATGACATCACCGCCGCCACCAGCCACACGCGCACCCAACGCAGCGCGCTGGGCACCGGCGGCATGGCCAGCAAATTAAGCGCCATCGAACGCGTCACCAGTGCCGGGGAAATCGCCGTCATCGCACACGGCCGACATCCCAACGTGCTCACCGATTTACTAGCAGGCCAATCCGGCATCGGCACCGTGTTCGTTCCGTCGCAACGCAAACTCGACAGCCGACGGCGATGGATCGGCCTGACCAAGCGCACCGCAGGCAGCATCACCATCGACACCGGTGCCGCCGCCGCGTTGCGCGAACGTGGCACCAGTTTGCTCGCCATCGGCATCACCGCTTGCGACGGTTCGTTTGAACGCGGTCAGGTCGTGCGTATCAACGATGCCACTGGCACCGAAATCGCCCGTGGCCTGACCAACTACACCACGGCCGAACTGCAACTGATCATGGGCCAACATTCCAATCAGTTCCAAACCATCCTGGGCCAACCCGCCTTTGCCGAGGTCGTCCACCGCGACAACCTGCTGGTCATCTAGCACTATTCTGGTTAGCCGCCGCCTTTATGGCGGCGCGTTACATCATTGAACACGTCACCGACGCGCCGCCATAAAGGCGGCGGCTAACCCCCCCCCACATTTCCCCAGTGCTATTGCGGTGTCGCGTTAATCAATTTTTTGGCCCACCGAATTTGGCCCCGAATGCTTGATGCTTCATGCTTCATGTTTCATGTTTCATGTTTCATAGCCCGCCGACGCCGTCGGCGCGGTCGATCACGTTTCGCGCATCCCAACCACACGTTTAGCGGGAGACGCGCAGCGTCCCGCGTTTTGCCTTTCGCCTGCCGCGCCGACGCCGTCGGCGGGCTATCAATCCCACCCCCCACTTTCCCCACTTTTCCCCAATTTCTCCCGCATTACCCCATGCGTTTCTCCGGTGTTACCCCGTCTCCATCCCCATGAACCGCCCATTACCGGACCGTCACAACCCGCTTAACCGGCCAATCGTTTTAACCGATACCAGTCAATGCCCCACATTGGCACCCGCATCTGACGTGCACGATAGCCCACGCATAGGCCCAACCGTGTTCGCACATGTGGTAACCATGGGAAAATCATGACGACCATCCAACGCCTCCTTCACAAAATACGCGTGCGCTCGGTCAAACCGACATGGGCTGTGGCTCCCACAACGGTGCCCAGCTATTGGGAACCTGCCCCGCAACGTTTAACGCGATTGGCCAGTTGGTGTTTGACCGGCCGACTCGCCGATGCTGAATTGGAACTCAACACCTGGCAGCGCGAACCGAATTGTCCCGCGCAGGCGATCGTGTTGTTGGCCACCTTGTTGGCGCGACGCGGTTGCATTGATCATGCCTTGCGCGTGTTGCCTGCCCGAGGCAAACTCGATCCACACGATGATCCCAATCTCGGCCAGACGTTGGTCTGTGTGTTGATGATGGCTGAATACGAAGACGCCGCGCGTCGCGTGGCCCGTGAACTCGATCGCGATCATGGCTATCAACCGGCCCTGGCTGCCTGGCTCGACGCCGCGTCATTGCATACCGCGCCCCGACACAACAACAACAACAACAACAACAACAACAAAACCCAACAGGTCCGCGCTCTCCAGCAATCCGTCGTCGATCAATTGGCCGTCGAACTGATTGCCCATCCCATGATTATTCCCAGCCTGGTCGTGGCCCAGTCACACAAGGCACCCGCTCCGCATGATCCCACGTTGGCCTTATTGCGGGCGGCCATTCGCCGTGCCTCCGACGACCTGAACCAACGCGATGAACAGTTGGCGATCAGCCAGGCCATGTCAACCTTAGCACTGTTGGCCCACGATCAAAACGATGCTCGGCAATGGGCTCATCGTGGCTTGCGCATCGATCCCTATTCCGCACAGTTGGCCTTGGTGTTAGCCAACATCGAAGACGACGAACGCATTGGACCCGCGGCGGCCGATGTGTTGGCCCGCGTGGCGGACGCCCATCCGTCCTATCCCGATGTTCGTGCGGCCTTGATCCGTCGACAAAATGCTCAGGGGCACAATGATGCGGCGCGCCTGCGTCTGGCCCAATGGTTAGCCGACGAACCTGAACACCCGATCGCCCAGGCGGTGCAACGCGAGATTGCCGCGTAATGTGAATGTGAATGTGAATGTGTATGAATGGCCAGTGGTCTGTGCGTTTAGAAATAGAACGAGGCGTTGAATAACTGTGTCATGTCGAACAAAACAGGTCCGTGATATGCATGAACCCATCCCTGATCAAACAGCCGTGTCGGTGGCGATGACTGATGCGCAGCGTTATACCGAGGCAGGCCGTTGGGCCGATGCGTGCGCGTTGTATCTGCGTTGGCTGGACCGATGCCCCGAAGCCGATGCCTGGATCGCGGCGGGTCAATTGTCGGATGCCATGGGTCAACACGAACTGGCTTTTAAACGTTTGCATCGGGCCACGGAAATAGGCAACTCGGCACAACGCGAACAAGCGTTTGCAGCACTGGCCATGAATGACATGCATGCCGGGCGATTCGCCATCGCCGGGCGATACTGGTGGCGCATCATTCGCAGCAAAAACAACAGCGATGGCCCGGTGCAGGCCTGGGCAGGCTTGGTCAGTTGTGCCATCGCACACGGCAACCTGCGTCTCTCGAAAAAATTGATCCGCAATTGGAAAACCCACAGCAGCACTTCCGAGCGTCGCCAAGCCATCACGCAAATGCATTTGCATGTTGCCATGGGCACGATCATTCGTCAGGCCACCACCTCGATTCATGACGATCAAACCGTAGCACCGCATCCGACCAACGCCAACATCGCGTTGCTGCCCACCGACCTGACCGATCTGATGAACCAGAGCATCACAATCCTGCGTCAACATGCCGAACAACATCCCAACCGCGCGGACACGCATTACCATTTGGCCATGTGCGAAAAGGTTCTGGGATTATCCGAAGCCGCCCAACACCATGTCGATCACGCGATTCATATCAATCCGGTCTATCGCTCTGCCGTGAAATTACAGCAAGATCTGGCGGCGTAAAACCCGGCAAAAACCAACAATCTCAACCGGCTTGACCCTCACTCAACGGGTCGGCTCGTTGTGAGCTAACCCGCGTCCCGGTATGCTCGATAGCATCATGTGGACTGCCTGGTTCTGGATCGGACTGTTGATGGGGGTGCTGATCACCGCCTTGTTGGCGATGTGGGCTGTCGTGGGTCAAACCCGACGCGTGCGGCGATTGGAATTGCGTGCCCGTGCTGCCGAACGATTGGCGGAACTGGGTACCCTCACCGGCGGGTTGGCCCATGAAATTAAAAACCCCCTGTCCACCATCGGCCTCAATTCCCAACTGCTCAGCGAAGACCTCGACGAGTTGGCCACACGCGTCGAACAGGATCCCAAAGCCATCGATAAAATCGGACGCATCCAGCGCCGATTCGGCACACTGACCCGCGAGGTCGAACGGCTGCGTCACATCCTCGAAGATTTTTTACGCTTCGCAGGCCGCGTACGACTCGAACGCGAAATGACCGACGTCAATGCGCTGATTGATGAACTGGGTGATTTCTTTACGCCCCAGGCCGACGCCGCCCAGGTGCATCTGCGCACGGAACTGGCCGCCAACCCGGCCACGATCATGGTCGATCCGTCGTTGCTCAAACAGGCACTGCTGAATCTGATGGTCAATGCCGCCCAGATCATGCGCGAGGCACGCGAGTCGCAACAACCCACCGGCGGGGCCACCGAATTGATGATCCACACCACCCGCCAGCGCGTCGTCGGCGAAGACCAACTGGTCATTCATGTGATCGACACCGGGCCGGGGATTCCAGCCGATCGCATTGATAAAATTTTCGCGCCTTATTTTTCAACACGCAAAGGCGGCACCGGCCTGGGATTGCCCACCACACGACGCATCATCGAGGAACATGGCGGCACCATCACCGTCCATTCCGAATCCGGACGCGGAACCGATTTCACCATCATGTTGCCCGCGGATCGATCGGAACATCCATCATGACGACCGCCACCTCCCACATCGGCCAACCCAATCAGCCGCGAACGTTGTGGCGCAATGCCAGTTTCATGTTGATGTGGTCAAGCGTCGCGGCCAGCGGCTTCGGCGATCGCATGATCCAACTGGCGGCTGAACCGTTGCTCGGCGTTAAGGAAGTCGGCGCATCGGGAGCGGCCATCCAATCGAGCATCATGTTTTTTTTCCTGCTGCCATACATGGGCATGACCCTGGTCGGCGGATGGTTGGCCGATCGTGTGCCGCGTAAATGGTTGATGCTGGCCTGCGATGAAGCGCGGGCTCTGACCTTGCTGGTTGGTTTTTTCATGGCCGGTCAACTGGCCAGCACGGCCGCGGTCCCGCAGGAACATCGCTGGAAAATTTTTCTGATCGTCGCATTGACCGGCGTGTTCGCGGCGATTTTTAATCCGGCCAAACAATCGACCATGCCCCAGATCGTGCGCTCGAGTGATCTGCAACAGGCCAACGCGGTGTTGGCAGGCATTGCCATCATTGCGTCGTTGCTCGGTGTGATTGCCGGCGGGCCTGTGGTTGAAAATTTATCGGTGCAGGCAGGCATTCTCATCGGCGTGCTGGCGTTCGGCATCAGCGGCATGTTTTTCGCTTTCCTCAAAATTCATCGCGTCAAACGCCCTGCCGAAATCGTCACCACCGCCGCCAAGCGCAGCATGTTCACGCAAACGCGCATCACCGCGTCGTTCATATGGAACCATCGGTCGATTCGCAATCTGGTGTTGATGAACATCCTGTTCTGGTCGGCGGTGTGGTTCACCAATGCCGCCATCGCGGCGTTGGTGCGACATCATTATGGCATTCCCCTCGATGAATACCTGACTCATAAATCCATGATGCTGGGCATGGTTGGCATCGGTATGTTGATCGGCAGCCTGATCGTCGTCGGACTCAAAACGCGACGCGAATCAGACCTGATGATGCTGACCAGCGTGGTACTCGCCGCGGTCGCGATGGCGGGATTGGCGTACAACCGTTCCTACGCCATGGGCCTGGCCTTGGCCTTGATCATCGGCCTGTTCGGCGCGATTTTTCTCGTCACGGTCGACACGCTCACCCAAACCATCACCCCCGATTTTGTGCGCGGCCGCATCTTTGGCTTTCGCGCATTGCTCAACACCGTCTCGGGCGTGCTGGTCAATCTGGCGATCTGGCAATTGCCCACCGATCGCGCGGACAAACTGATGATCCCTGCCCTGGCCACCAGCAGCGCGGTGTTGGGCGTGATCGGCATCTATGGTTTGCTGCGATCCATCCCGCGTGGGCCGGTCGATCAGGCGATGGCCAACGTGTTGTGGCGCGTCAATCGCTTGTTCGTATTTTCCTGGCATCGTCTGGAACTGGTCGGCACGCATCACATTCCCAAAACCGGATCGGCGATCATCACCTCGAACCACACCTGTGCGATCGATCCCATGATTATTCAGGCTGGTTCGCAGCGCACGATTCGTTGGCTGATGACGCGAGCATTTTTATTCTGGTGGGCCAAACCATTGTGGCGCATCATCAATCCGATCGCCTTGGAATTTAACAAAGGCGATCGCGGTCGCATTCGACAAATCGTCGAAGCGCTCGAACAAGGCGACGTCGTGGGCCTGTTTCCCGAAGGTGGCCTGCAACGCGACAAGCGCGAACTCCAACCATTCAAACCCGGCATCATCATGATCGCCCGCCGCAGCGGCGCACCGATCATCCCCACCTGGATTGAAGGCACCCCGCAAACGCGTCACATGCTGTGGCATTTCATCCAACCCAGCCGATCACGCGTCGTGTTTGGCAAGCCGTACCATCTGGATGAAAACATGGAGCCCGAGCAGGCGTTGGAAGATTTGAAAAATCGCATTCTTGAGTTAAAAGTCAAAAGTTAAAAGTTAAGAGTGAAGCATAGAAATCGTTTCGAATTCTGGGGTACACACGATGGCATTTGCAGAACGCTTTGAGGATTTGATTGCTTGGCAGAAATCTCGGGAGTTAACCCGCGCCGTATATGAAATCACCAATCAACCCGGCTTTACCAGGGATCATAGCTTGCGTGATCAAATTCGCCGATCGAGCATTTCGGTGATGTCAAATATTGCCGAGGGATTCGACCGAAAAACGCGAAAAGAATTTCGACAATTTCTTGTCTATGCAAAAGGATCATGCGCAGAAGTCCGCTCACAACTATATATTGCGTATGACGTCGGATATATTGACCAAATACGATTTGACGAACTACATGCCCTGGCCGAAGAAATCAGTAAAATAACCAGTGGTCTGATCGCCTCAATTTCCTGACTTTTAACTTTTAACTTTTAACTTTTAACTATTCACTGGAGTTTCCATGCCACGACCCGTCACATTATTTACCGGCCAATGGGCTGACATGCCGTTTGAAACTATTTGCGAGAAGGCTGCGTCGTTTGGGTACGACGGGATCGAATTGGCTTGCTGGGGTGATCATTTTGATGTCAGCCAGGCTGCCAAGAGCGATAAATATTGCAAGGGTCGATGGGAGATCATGCACGACTTCGGCTTGACCGCGTATGCGGTGAGCAATCATCTGGTCGGCCAGGCGATCTGCGATTTGATCGATGATCGGCATAAAGAAATTCTGTCGCCTGACGTGTGGGGTGATGGTAAACCCGAAGGCGTGCGTAAACGCGCAGCCAAGGAAATGATCAACACCGCCAAAGCGTGTCGTCGATTCCTCGACAACAATCCGGACAAAAAAACCAAGAAAGATATTTTTCCCGCGGTGGTCAATGGTTTCACCGGCTCGTCGGTATGGCATTCGATTTATGCGTTTCCGCCGACCAGCCAGGCGTATTGGGACAAGGGCTTTGCCGACTTCGGCAAACGGTTCAAGCCGATCCTCGAAGCGTTCGACAAGGTGAATGTCAACTTCGCATTGGAAGTGCATCCGACGGAAATCGCGTTTGATATTGCCAGTGCCGAGCGCGCGATCAAAGCGGTCAACGGCCACAAACGTTTTGGATTCAATTACGATCCGTCGCACCTGGGTTATCAAGGTGTCGACTATGTGAAATTCATTCGCACGTTTGCCAACCGTATCTATCACGTGCATATGAAAGACGCGTGGTGGGGCCACGGCGACGGCACGGTCGGCGTGTTCGGCGGGCACACGGATTTCGCTGACCCGCGTCGGTTCTGGGACTTCCGATCACTGGGCCACGGCGATATTGATTTCGAAGAGATCATCGTCGCGCTCAATGACATCGGCTACGCCGGCCCGCTCAGCGTCGAATGGGAAGACAGTCGCATGGACCGCGAATATGGGGCCACCGAAGCGGCGGCGTTTGTCAGCAGTGTCGATTTCCCTTCGAGCGATATCGCGTTCGATGGGCAGTTTGATAATTGATGGCTCAATATCGTCGCGGAACTTGCCTGGCGTGCATGCGTTTGGTTTTATGTGTCCTGCTTAGCCGGTGACGCGCGGCGTTGCTTTGCTGTGCTGTGCTGTGCTGTGCTGTGTTCGAGTTTACGGCTAACCGCCCCATTAACACGTTCAACGCGGGACGCTACGCGTCGCCTGCTAAACGTGAGCGTGATCCAAGCCCGTTAAAAATTCGCGCGGCCTACATTTTTCTCTTAAAGAAACCCCCCGGTATTCACCGGGGGCTAGCACGTAACCAAGGCTCGTGTATTTAGCGTCATTCGTATGACATGCGTGGCGGGAAATCGCGTAAAATACTGGCATGGACACACTGGTGCTATGGGCGTTGATTTGTTTGACAGTGGCCCTGATTTTGTTCTTTGTCGAAATCATGGTGCCTTCGGGTGGGCTGTTGGGCATTGTGTCGGCACTGGCG
>JAUHYI010000063.1 GCA_030426385.1 Phycisphaerae bacterium | reverse complement strand
GCTGGCTCGTGTAGGCGCGAATATCTGTTCTAAAATGATTTAAAAATGGCAACGAATTGCAGACGACTTAATGTATCCAAGAGAACACTCGCTCCTTTTTGAATGGTTAGCATAACCCAAAAAATCGCACTCAAATGGAGCAGGAAAGAGGTTCAAGACCAACGTGCAATCATTACGGCAGGCCAATGCCAACAAACACCTGCCGCGCGCTCGCGCGTTCTCTTGAATACCTCTGGTTGTCTATCTCTGGGTTAAATTTACATCGGCAGCAAACGCACCGCTTTTGTGTGGTCGCTATGGAGGCGTGCAAAATGGAATAGCACGCGGTCTTGACGAAATCGAAGTTGCAAATCGACACTGTTTTTTGTATTGGTGAGCAACCAATTGGTCTTTATCTCGTGATTGCTGTTGTCGCTTACATGTTGGAACAGCACGCGCGTCTTCTGAGAATTTATCCATGCATGAGATCACTATTGCCGCTGTTGCACTCAATAATCGCGATTATCCGGATCTACGAGCTAAACTTAATGAAGCTTGTCAGTGGGTAGAACTTGCAGCTCGGCAAGGCGCAGACCTCGTGGTGCTGCCCGAGTTGCTCAATCAGTATTGCGGTGATGGTCAAGGCTCAACGTCGGGGGTGTCGATTGAGCAGTATGCGTTAGATGATTGGTCTGGAGCATGCGCCCCATTGCTCGATGTGGCAAGTAAACATTGCGTGGCGATGACGGTTCCCGTGCTTGTGCGTGAATCGGATTATTTCATCAACATGTTTTATTTCGTTTCCGAACACGGCGAGGTGTTGGGGCGATATCAGAAGCGTGTGCTCAGCGAGGGGGAGTTGGATGAAGGTGTGCAGCCGGGTGCTGTTGAGCCCTTGATTCAATGGAGGGGCGTGAAATTTGGCGGAGCGATCTGTTTCGATTGTTTTCACGAACATGTTTTTGCCGACCAAGTCAAGGCCGGTGCGGATGCGTTCCTGATACCGAGTCTAACCCCGGGCGGTGTGTGTCTCGATTACTACGCATTGCGTTATTCAACGCCGATCGTGCTGGCCTATCCGGCATGGAGTCGTATCATCGATGCTGACGGAACGGAGCTGGCATCAGGCGGTTATCGTCACGAAACTCTGCGTTTCGGCTTCGGCTCACCGTTGGTGACCGCTACGATCAATTTTGATCGTGTGGTTTTGTTTGGCAATGTGAACCAACAGAAAATCCTGGATATACAACGCAAGTACGCGGGGCGTGTTGGGGTCCGGTTTGATCAGGCTAATGTTGTTTTTATGTTGGAATCGTGCGACGCGGATTTGTCTGTCGCCCAGATCGTTGATGAATTTGGTCTGATCAGTCGCAGTGACTACTTTGCGAAAAGCGCAGCCCCTTGAATTAAAACGTCTGGCATGTTTTGGGAAACATGATCATGCTGGCGGGCGTGTTGCAAACGCAATTGGTGTTAAGCGAGTTGTGAGATCGGCGTTGTGAGGTCGGCCAGGTTTCCACCGCGAATTTCAAGGCTGGCGTTTAGGATCATATGCTGGTTGATACCGATTTTTCAGCAGCAAGTAATTTTTGCACGATAGGTTGTTCGAGCAATTCTTGACGTTGGGTGGGGCCAAGTCGGCGGAACGGCAACGGGGCGAACATGCCCGGTACACCACAGGCGTTAAGCAAAACCGTCATGGCAGACATGCCGCCGTGGTGGCGCATGACGTCACGCAGTTCGATCAAATCGGATTGAAGCCGTGAAGCCTCATTTGTGTGGCTGGTCATCGTTGTGTCGGTTGCAGTGTCTGTCATGGAAGCAAGATGTGTGATTTTAACTGCCCATCGTGGAGCGAGGGTGTAAATTCCGTCAAGGTGCTCTCGGATGCCTTCACGGATTAATCGCTGCAACTGATCGGGCTGGGCCACGACCACGCGAAAATCCGAGCCGATTTGTTTGAGCCATGCCATCAGTTTGCGAACGTCCTCGATGGGTCCAGAGCATTTGATCCCTGCAATGTTGGGGTGTTGGGCTAGAGCCATGATCGTGTCATGCGACAGGCTGACGTGTGTCCGTTGGGGCAGGTCGTACAAATAGAGTGGGGCGTTTGATTGATCCGCCAGCGTGTGAAAATACGACACAAGTTCTTGCTGCGAGAATTGCATAAAAAACGGGGGCAGGACGACCACGCCATCGACTTTGTAGTGATTGATGAATTCAATGCGCTGTCGGGTTCGTACCAGGCTTTGGTCGCTAGCGCCGACGAGCATCTCTGTGTTGCCGCGTGGAAGGCTGGCGGCGTATTGGATCAGCTCGCGGTAGGTCTCGTCTGTGAGAAGCGGGGACATGCCAAAAGTACCAGCGACAAACACACCATTAATGCCCGCCGCCCGCATGCGCTCGAACTGCGCCTCGAAGCCCTTGTGGTGTAGCTGTTCGTCGGGGTCAAGAGGCGTGCCCAGGGCTGGAATGATGGCGGCGGAAGCCGTATTCATGGTGTTTTCCTGGTTAATACGTTGGGTATTCGGGTAATTCATGGTTGGAGTCCACGATGTGGCGAAAGGGAATTTTGAGGTTGCGATCACTCGCCGGATCCCAATTTGCGCCACAAAAGAAAAAAATTGAAATTAGTTATTGACTTAAGTAACAATTAACATCATACTGGTGCTGGCTGAGATTACAACAGTAAAAAATCTTCTGAACCCTACTTTTATTGATCACCTCAACTAATTGGAGAAAGTCCTATGATGAATCGCACGTCTAATATTCTGGTTCGACACGGAAGGCTTGTCGCTGGCGCGATAGCTGTCGCGGTTATATTTTTGGGTACGGCGCAGGCCTATTGCGCAGTTATGGATAGCACGTTAGTTGAAGATGCTTACATCTCCGCTGACGGGACTGAATCCAATACCAATTTCTCTGGCAGCACCGTGTTGAAACTCCGCACTACTACGTCGGTGTGGCGTAACGCGTTAATTCAGTTTGATTTGCCGCTTCTTCCTGTCGGTGAAAGCGTGGTCAAGGTGGAGTTGATCCTCACTTCCGCGAGCAATACTTCTGGGGTTGGCGGTACGCCTGACATTGAGGTGCTTGCCACGACCGCCGCGATCGATTTGAGTACGGTCACATACAACAGTGCCAATCCGTCATTACATAGCGGGGGAGCTGGCGGCACGTCCGCGCTGGTGTGGTCCGGCGTGTGGTCTGATTTCACTGCGGATGGCTTGATCCCGGGAGCGGATTTCAGTGTCAGTCAAACGGTGAACTATACCGACGATGATGACACGCAAGGCTTGCTTAAGTTTGTGCAAGACAATATCAGCGAGGTGTCGAACACCAATCTCACTGTCGGTCTTGGTTTCGTGATCCGTGAAGGCAATGACGGAACCACCAGTTTGGGCTGGGATATCGCGTCTCAGGAAGTCTCCGGTTCCCCGATCCTCCGCATCACGACTGCGGCTGCGGCGGTGCCTGAGCCTGCCAGTTTGGGATTGTTGGCCATTGGTGGATTGCTGATTGCGGGGCGTCGTCAGCGCTGAGATGGTGTGTGTTTCGGTCAAGCGTGATTTTAACCTTGTTCTGATTCAAGTATTTCGGCCTATTGGAAGCATATGCATGATTTACCGCCGCGCTTTTACGCTGATCGAATTGCTTGTGGTCATATCAATCATTGCGGTATTGATCAGCATTTTGCTGCCTGTGTTAAGCGCGGCCCAAGAGTCGGTTCGCTCAGTTCAATGTATGAATAATCTGCGTCAGATCGGGTTAGGCGATCATATGTACGCCAACGATCATGAGGACATCATCGTGCCTCGCTACGATTCGACCAATGGCGAAACCGTTGAGGAAAAGCTCGAGTATTACATCGGCCGAAAAAAAACGCCCACGATGGGGCCCGACGTGGTCTACTGTCCGGCCAACGAGTTGCTTGATACGCCGCCGGCCCAGGGATTCCCGGGTGGGATCAAGGGGTGGTCGGGTTATTATTTTGGCTACCTGATCAACGCCCAGATCCACGGCACCGCGGACATCGCCCCCACAACTTTTCCCACGCGAAAGACTCGTGACATTGTTTCGCCGAGCATCGTTGTATCGTTGGTTGATTTGTATGCCAGGTATGGCGCCGGATCGGGGCCACCCGCATCCGCGATGTACAACAAGTTATATTTCGATAACACGAACCCGGCCCAGTTCATCCTCGGCACGCCACATTGGAATCCCACTGCGGGCAACGTGCTATTGGTTGATGGGCATGTGGAAACTCACCAGGGTAATACGTTTCTGGAGTTGGCGTCTTTGCCGGACCAGAGTTCGCCCTGGACGCCGTGAATATTGAATGCCTTGGTCCTTGAAACCGATTGAATAGTAAAGCCTATGAGTAGTAAGACCATGTTGTTAGTTGACGTTGAAAATTCAAATATTAAGCAGCTCGCCGAACGGCTCGTCGATGATATTCGTCGGCGCGGTCTTTTGCCCGGCGAGCGTTATATGACCGCATCGAAGGCCTGCCACTTGTTTGATGCCAGCGAAATCAGTGTGCACCGCGCGATGCAACTGCTGGCCGACCGTAACTACCTCGTGCGTCAGCGTGGCAGTGGTACGTTTGTCGGTTCTCAGCTCAAACCCAAGGGCAAGGAAGCCTGCCCCTTGCGTATTGTGCATGTGGTGATGTCGATGGATTACCAGCGTACGGCAACGGTGCCCGCAGAAATTCTGGTCGATCGACTGGGTGTGTCGATGCCTGAGGCGACAGTGGAAGTCCATTACGTGACACAGAGTGATGCCATGCGTCACCTTGATCGCATTGTTGAACGTATCAATCCCGAGGAAAAAAACCGTGAGGGTATTATTCTCATTCGCAGTTCGCGCAAAATGCAGATGTACGTGGAGCAGGCCGGCGTACCCGCAGTGGTGTTCGGGGGTGTCTATCCCGGGGTCACAGATTTACCTTGGGTGGATGTTGATCAAGTCGCGGTCGGTCGGAAGATGGCGCAGCATGTGATGAAGACAAAGGCCGGGCGGTTTGCGTTGTTGATGCGTGATGATTGGCGACGCGGTGATAATCGTTTGTATGAAGGCATTACACGCGAACTGGGTGACGCGGGGTACCGTCTTGATGCCTTGACTGTGTTGAGCATTCCTCCTGAGGACCACCATATTGCCGAAGAAGTTCATGCCTTGCTGTCGCAGGATACGGCCGTGACCGGGATCATGTGCCGCACGCATCTTTATGCCGATGTGGCGGCGGAGGTTGTTGAATCGCTTGGCAAGGATCGCGCTAAAAAGATGCGCATTGTCGCCGGTGGCGGGCGCAAGCCATCGCTGATCCGATACGCCTACGTGGCTCCGGATACCACCGAAGAAGAGCAGGTTGAGCTTGTCGGGCAGATCCTGCTGGATCGAGCCATTCACGGCAGCCAAAATACGAAAACCCCAAATCAAGTGGTGCCTGTTCACCTGGTAGGTGGGGACTGAACCCGTCGTCTCAAACCTCAAAGAATTCGACTCCGGGTCAAAGTGGATCAACCGCTAAGGAGTGTCGGCGTGGACCGTCTATCGATAGTTGAATCTGGGCTGGTGTATCGCAATCCAGTCCCACATCTTTTTTCTCGACATGCCTATTACCCGTCAGTGATTGTGCTGCCCAACGGTACGATGCTTGCGAGTTTCGTCATCGCCTCAGCCATGGAAAGCACTGACGGCCAGCTATATTTGTCGCGTTCGGTGGATCAGGGAAGGACATGGACCGAGCCGTGCAAGTTTCACGAAAAAGATTTGCGCGTCAGCGAAACCGGTCGGATCACGCATACTGGTAACGGCCATGTGGTGATGTTGATCAGTGCATCGGATCGGCCCGACCCGCACATCGGTTCGGTTAATCCTGTGAACCTGGGACACGTGCCGAACCGGATGTCGTTGCATATGAGCGACAGTGGTGGCGAGCGTTGGGAGCAGCCATGCGAAATCAAATCGCCATTGGTTGGGCCGACGTTCGAGTTGTGTTCGCCGATTGTCATATTGTCCGACGGCAGATGGTTGTTGCCGACATCGACGTGGCGTGGATGGAATGGCGACGCGCCTAACGGGATGAAAGCGGTGGCGTTCATTTCCGATGATCAAGGTGCAACTTGGCCTCGCTATGTGGATGTGATGGATGGGACTGGGGATAACGTGTTGTTCTGGGAACAGAAGATCATCGAAATCAATCGCGACCGATTGCTTGCGGTGAGCTGGGCGTATCACGAGCCAGAGAAATGTGATCGCCCCAATCATTTTGCGTTGGCGTCGCGCGAATCGCTTGCGTTCTCGCCAGCATTGCCGACCGCGTTGACCGGACAGACCCCCGAGTTGTTGCATCTTGGCGAAGGCTTAGTGCTGTGTGTGTATAGGCGGGTTGATGAGCCGGGCTTGTGGGCTGCGTTGGTGCAAGTCACTGACGACGGCGCGTTTGATGTGCTCGAACAGCAGTGTCTGTGGCAGCCAATGTCAGCAAGTACCTCGGGACAGCATGGCAGTTTGGTTGAGGAATTTCGTGGCTTGAAATTCGGTGCCCCGTGTATGAAATGGATCAAGCAGGACGAGAAAAACAAGACGGACAATAAGCACGAGGTGTACCTTGCGTTCTGGTGCATGGAAGGTTGTGTTTCCAACATCCGTTGGATTCGATTGCGTGTGCCCGTAAAACTGACAGGTATTTCCGATGCTTGAAATTAGGACGTCTATCCTCATTGTCGGAGGTGGCGTTGGTGGCTGCGCTGCGGCGTTGGCTGCGACATCGATGGGTGTGCAAGTTGTGATGACCGAACCGACCGACTGGATCGGAGGGCAGTTGACGTCCCAGGCTGTTCCGCCTGATGAACATCCGTGGATCGAGAAAGACGGCTGCACCGCGCGTTACCAACAATTCCGTCAGTCAGTGCGTGATTATTATCGCAAGCATTACCCGTTATCCAGCGCCGCGGCTAGCGAACCGTGGTTAAACCCGGGTGGCGGGACGGTTAGCGGATTGTGCCACGAGCCACGCGTCGCTCTGGCAGTGCTCGAGCAACAGTTGATGAGCGCGCGTAGTGCGGGACTGTTACGCGTGCTCAATCATCACCGACCTGTTGGTGCTGATGTCGATGGTGACCGTGTCCGTTCTGTCACATTCACGGACAAGCACACGGGTCGCACGTTGACGATCACGGCTGACATTGTTCTGGACGCAACCGAGTTGGGTGATCTGTTGCCGTTGGCGGGTGTTGAATATGTCAGCGGTGCCGAGTCGCGGGCAGACACCGGCGAACTGCATGCGATAGACGGTCCTGCCCAGCCCGAGAATGTGCAAGCGTTGACGTGGTGTTTGCCGTTACGGTATGACCCGACGCCTAACGCCGATCATACTCTGGATAAGCCGAGTCAGTACGATCGTTGGCATGGTTATGTGCCCGATCTTACGCCCCCGTGGGCTGGTCCGTTGATCGGTTGGGAGGCCAGCCATGCCATTACGTTGGAGCCGCGACGATTTAATTTGTTCGGCGATTTGAGTCTCAATGATTTCAGTTCGCTCTGGCATTATCGCCGGATCGTCGCTGGGGAATACTATGACGCGGGGCATCAACCTCATGAGGTGACGCTGGTTAATTGGCCACAAAACGATTACCTCGAAGGCAACATCATTGATAAGCCTGATGCCGTCGTTGCCGAGCATCTTGAAGCGGCCAAGCAACTTTCGCTGAGTCTGGTTTACTGGATGCAAACCGAAGCGCCGCGCCACGATGGTGGTGAAGGTTACCCGGGACTAAGCCTGTGTCCCGAGTTGGTCGGCACGATGGATGGATTGGCTCAAGCGCCGTATATCCGTGAATCGCGGCGCATTGTGTCGATGTCGCGCGTGACCGAAACTCATATCGGATACGAGGCCCGCGACGGCAGGCCTGCGGAATTATTTCACGATTCGGTCGGCGTGGGCTATTACCGCATTGATCTGCATCCGAGCACTGCTGGAAATAATTACATCGACATTCCTTCCATGCCCTTCCAAATTCCGTTGGGGGCATTGATACCGGTGCGCGTTGAAAATCTGTTGGCCGCATGCAAGAACATCGGCGTAACACATATCACCAACGGCTGCTACCGACTGCATCCAGTGGAATGGAATATCGGCGAATCGGCCGGCCTGCTCGCGGCGCACTGTTTGTTGAACGGGTTGTGTCCTCAACAGGTGCGCAACGATCCGGCGCGACTTGAAGAACTTCAGACATTGCTTGTCTCGCAAGGCATCGCGTTGGCGTGGCCCGATACGATCATCGAAGAACACCTCGAATCGTTTCAAGTGGGAGCGACGTCATGATGGATGCGTCTGTTGTTTTCCCACGACCGCATCGTAACGTGGCCGATCATGATGGCACTGCGGTAATTGATAAACAAAACGGTTCGCACGGCCATTATGGGGTGACGGGTAAATATTCTCATGTGTTGTCGTCGGCCACATGGGGTGACGGGAATTACACCAATCTTGGGCCTTGGGCGATGAACTGTTCGTTTCCTCTGGCTGGCGAAAGTGAGCGTGAGCAATGACTCATTGGCAGATATTTTTATGTGTTCTTATCGCGTTGCTGACACTCCCGTTGTCCATGCGATTACAAGCGGAGTCGACTTTGCACACCGACGTTAATCTGTTGGATAACGGCACGTTTGAAAAAATAGATGGCCGTGGCGTACCGCAAGGATGGAAGATCGGCGGCGCTGTGGCTGAGATCAAGCCCATGCGAATCGGTAACGGTCCTCACCGCACGCTGCTTAAAATCACGACAAAGGGACAGGGGGTCGTGCGGTTGGAGCAAACCATTAACGCGCCGGGGCCCGCTGATTTACTCGTTTCTCTGCGAGTGCGTGGCAACGGTAAGGCCGTGATGCGGGCAGGCAGTCTCGCCATGGCGTATCACGATCAGGGGAACCCGCAGCGCGTCATCGGCATGATCCGTCATGAAAACACTGGCAGTGTGACGCTGTCGGTTTCACTGTCGAGTCTCAATGGGCGTCCTGCTGAGTTTTTGCTGACCGATGTGCGGGTCCAAACCGTTAATGTCGCAAGCGAGCCACCAGCTCGGCTTCCCGTCGTAAGCGCGACTACATTGATTAAGGCAGGTCAGCCTAACGCGATGATCGTGATTCCTGCCGACGATGCGACGTCGTTGAATTTGGCCAATCGCATCAACGATGTCATCGCGAAATTGACCGGCGCGTCGTTGCCGGTGATCACGGCTAAACAGGCGGTGATGTCGGGTACAGCGGCTCTAACAAATGAGGTGGCAGATCGGCATCTCATTCTGATCGGACGTCTAGGAACCAACCGCGCGATCTGGACCGCATACAACCGTTTTCTCGCGGCAGTCGATGGCTATTATCCCGGCGGGGATGGGTATGTCGTACGCACGGCAATCGGTGTCACCCATGGCCGCAATCACCTGATCCTCGGTGGCAGCAGTGATGCCGGTGTCGAGCAAGCTGTCGATCGGTTCGTGGATCACCTGTCCGAATCACCCATCGAAAACCGCACCCTCACCGTGCCCGCGCTGCTGGACATTGAACTCGGCGGGCAATGTCTCGATGCCATGCAGGCACGCGAAGCGTTGTGGAACGACGATCCGAACAATCGGGCGTTGCCGCCAGTGCAGTCGGGGTACGGCACGGTTCGCCGGTGGTATGAAAACGCGATGAGCTTTTACTGGACGGGTTGGGATTCGTATCGTCAGCGCGTACGCCAGATGACGGATCAGGTGATTGCCGATGATGCAGATACGCACCATTACCTGCTCGAGTTTTTTGTGAACGCTTATGACATGATCGACAATGCGGACCTGTTGAGTCAGCCGCAACGGCATGGACTTGATCGATTGCTGCTCAAAAACCTGCTGCACATGACGACCGGTCCGGACGTGAGTTGGATGACGACCTTTTCGCCGCCTTACGATTCGATCTTGCTTTCGAATCGGCATGCGATTGCACCGTGGGCTGCCGACCTGCGTGTCGCGGAATTCATGCTCGATCGTTTTGGCCTGACCGGCGACTTGGCCGATCTGGTGACATTTCGTGAGCATGAAAAGCGTGCGTTTATGCGGGATTGGCTCGATCATCGTTGGGCAGTGAGCATGCCCGGTGCGATGAACACCGAGCATGAAGAAGAGATCCCCGCCGCGATGTTTCGCTATGCACTGCGGCATGATGTCTACGATTTTTTCGAATCCGAACGCGCGCTCAAGGCATTGCCACTTGAAAAAATTGATCACTTGACAGGCTTGAACATGCGACCAGCGGGCATCATGGATCATACATTGATCCTCGGCATTCTGGCCAACTATTATCAGGACGGCCGTTACCGAACGCTGCATGACACGCTGCCGCGCCCTTTGAAAGAGCCATTTCAAGGGCGTTACATTGGGGGAATCCATCGCTATACACCCGGGCCGGAATTACAATCCGTCGACCCCGGCACGTTGGCTGGGATCAGCGAGCCACCTATGGATGCTCACCGCCGACGGCATCTTGGCCGGTTGAGCGATAAACAATTCACTTTGCCATCTATTAATCCCAGCGAGATTTTCGATTTCGCTACGTTTCGTAATGGCTTCGATGGTGACGATGACCTGTTGCTGATCAACGGCCTGGCTTCGTATGCACTGCCTGGGGCCATCTTAAATTTCAGCGCTCGTGGTTACCGCTGGTTGGACGGGGCACGGGCTGGGACCGACGCGTCAGCCTATTTCAACAACAACGCCGTCCATGTGCTACGCACGGATCGTTGGCCCGATGGTTCGCCGATTTACGCAGCGGCAGCGCGGCGCGACTGGTTGGTCACATGGGATGGCGGCGGCAGTGTCGCATTGACGCTCGATCCTTTCGTGGGAATGCGTTGGCAACGACAAGTGATCTGGGTCGCGTCGGGTTTGTTCGTGGTTCGTGACACACTAACCGCAACAGAAGACGGAAACTATCAGGTCAGCGTTAACTGGCTGCCAACCTATCCCGGCAAGTGGGATGGCCGATCGATGATCAGTACGGTGGGGCAGACTCAGTTCCGCGTGACCCCACTTGGTACGACATTTAAAATTTCGCACGAGGATGGTTCGCAGCCGGTACTTCGGCAGATGGCGCAACGGACGATGGCCCGCGATGACACGCTCGTCGCGGTGACAGTACTCCAGGCATGCAAAGATGGCGAGTCGTTTAACACGCCCGTGCTTGGTGATGACAATCAAACACTGACACTGACAACTCCGGGTCAAACCGCGACGGTTGTTCGTTGGGGACACGGGGAGGAAACAGATGTAGAAGTTATCGATGCCTCCCACCATCGGCACATTTCGCAAGGGCAGGTCATCACGGCGCCGGCTCCGAAGGGCCTGCTCGAGCAACTTGTTCGTGATACTGCAAACGTGCAAGCAGGCGATGAGATCACACCGCAAGCTGCCGGTGCGAATGCAGCAACCGATGATTCTGTTGACTTTATTGATGCGGCTGATTCGGCGGTGTGGTCAGAGCAATGGGTCAACAGCGAACTGCAATCACCAGGCCGGGTCTATCCACAAAAAACCCTGGCGGGGAATGTGGCGGACTTCGGTCGAACGATCACGTTGAATGAGATACGTGCGTACCGCGCAGGTGGGCCTTGGGCACCGGCCACGTTACCCGACGATATATTTATCCGTACTGATCATTCCAACAGCAGTGCATCCGAGTGGCGCAAACTCGAATCGCCAGTGGTTTGGCGACCCGGCGCACGCACGGGCAATTATGGCGAGTCGGTCCCGGTCGAGCAGTTTGCCCAAATGATTGACGCTGAGGATGCGCCGGTACGTTACATCAAAGCGGATCGATTGAATGGCCTGGCGTTTTACGATCGTGATACGCCCGCCGATGATCGTCGTTACACGATTCAAAGGGTAGAACTTGACGGGGGCGAGGGGTCACAACTGCTGGTTAGCCCGGAAATTTGGCCGAAATTCGTGCGACGGGGCCAACTTGAACGCGACACCTTCGGCGTGTTCAACATGGATGGTTCACTGCGTTACCGACACACGGCCCAGACTAATTACCAGACGATCCAAACGCTCGACTATCTCGGCAGTGGCCATCCACAGATCGTCACAGCCAGCATTGATGGACAGATCGAGGTGCTTGACGCGAACGGCAAACGTCTTCGTGAGTTCGATCTTTATCAGGCCCATGTGGCGTACGATCGTGAATATGGTCGCACCAACACCCGTCAGCCCGCTGGCGGTTTTGTGATGCCCTACGACATCGGACTATGGCGCACCAGTCCGAATGAGCCGGCTGGTTTAATCGTCAGTCGGTATGGTTGGTTCAGTTTTATCGATCATCAGGGCGCGTTCGATGGGTTGCTCACGGCGGGCAGTTATGTCATGCCGACGATGCTCGATCAACCGCGTGACTTCAATCGTGACGGTAAACTCGAACAGTTGTGTCTGTCCTACGGAAGGCTATGGCATGTGACAGGACCGCGTGACCAACGCGTGCCCCAGCCGGGTGGTTATTACTATTACCCGCAGGTCTATCATACGCAAGGCATGACCGAACCGGTATCGATCAACGTCACGGTTGATGGCACTCGGCCGATTGCCATGCAGGTACTTTCGTTTGGTGGTAATGACCGTTATGTGTTGGTCGTGCGTTCGAATTATCTTGCAATCTATGACGCACGCCAACGTGAATGGGTGTTCACATGGCAGCCGCTGGTGGAAATTACTTCCGCTGCTATTTTGCAAGACGCAAGCCAGTCATTGCGTTTATTGGTTTTTACGCGTGATCGTTTATTGTGGGATCTGTCCTGGAAACGCGAACTGAAGCAGTTGCACCGATACCGCGCGGATGCATTCGCCGACAATATTCAGGCCATCGCGTCCACGGAATCAGGCGGTGCGATTTTGTGTGGTGATCGCGGGCTTTATTTGCAAGACTCAGACGGAAAACGCACGCGCATTGCCGAGGGTACTTTTACGGATGCCGTTGAGTTGCCTAATGGCATTGCGGCGGTCACGAATGACGCACGCGTCATGTTTTTTGGGTCCAACAGCGCCAGGAATCAGTAGCCATGCGTGTGCTTTTTAACATGCCGTCATCTGTATTTCATCGCTGTTTTACTCAGCGCGACCTGGATCGATTGGTGACTGGGTATGACTTGGTTGTGCCGGATGACACGGTTGGAGTGCATGATGTTGAATCATTCGCTGCCCATCATTGGCAGGATTGTCACGTGTTGATCACCGGTTGGGACACGCCACCGGTAACCGATGCATCGTTAGACATGGCAGACCAATTGACACTGTGGATACACGCAGCCGGGTCGGTCAAACATCTGCTGCCGTCATCGTTTTGGGATCGGCAGATCGCGTTGACATCCTGCCGTGACGCGCTGGCGGTCGGTGTGGCCGAGACGGCACTGGGGATGACGTTGGCTGGCGTGAAGCGCTTCTTTGATGCGTCGCGTCTCACACAAAGCGGGGGTTGGAAAGAAGACATCTGGGCTTCTTCGCTAGGTGTTCGTGAGTTATTCGATTTACGTATCGGTGTCGTCGGGGCCAGTTGTGTCGGTCGGCATTACATCCGCTTATTGAAAAATTTTGAAGTAGACATCGCGGTTTATGATCCGTGCCTTTCGCAAGATGACGCAGATCAGCTCGGTGTTGAGTTGTCGAGTCTCAATGAATTGATGGAAACATGCGACGTGGTCAGCCTGCATGCCCCGGCATTGCCCGTAACGCGTCACATGATCGCCGCCAGGCAATTGTCATCCATGAAAGACGGCGCATTGCTGATCAATACCGCGCGGGGAAGTCTGATCGATGAACAAGCGTTGATTGCCGAGTTACAGATAGGCCGGATCTCTGCATTTCTGGATGTCACCGATCCTGAACCACCGATAGCGGATAGCCCGTTGCGTTCATTGCCCAACTGCATCATCACACCGCACATTGCTGGCGCGGTCGCCAATGGTTGTTTCCGAGTTGGACGCTCGGCGGTCGATCAGTTGTTGTCGTTCACTCGTGATGGATCATTGGTTGGTCACATTACCAAACAAACACTAATAAATTTGGGCTAGACACGTTATGAAGATTTATACGATTTCTACGTTACATGACTGGGCGCATTTTACTGGTGCGGCTGGGGCGATTGGTATTGAGCGCATTTTTGATTTGATGGCCATTGCGGGCATTGAGCGCGTTTACTGGCGCGTTTTCGAAGGCGGGTTGGCCACATATCCGTCCAAGATTGCCACCGTATTTCGTGGTCGAGACGTCCAGGCGTGGCAGAATATCGGCGACGGTGGCGGTACCAAGTCCGAACAATGGGCATGGCGTGAGGATTGCACAACGTGGGACCCGCTAGCGACCGCCGTTGAAATTGCTCACCGCCGCGGCATCGAACTGTGTGCCTGGTGGACGGTATGCGAAGAAGACCACGGCGGCCACGTCGGTAGCGGTTTCGGTCGACAAAAGGAATATCGGCTGCACGATCGAGAGGGCAAAGATTATCCGGGTACGGTTGAATTATTTTTGCCGGAGGTGCGTGACTATCGCATGGCCGTGCTCAAGGAAATACTCGAACGCAAGGTCGATGGTTTGTTGATCGATTTTGCTCGTAACAATGCGACGCCATCAGCCGGTGCCGATGGTATTCATCGTTTTGGTTATAACCAACCCGTTCGTGAAGCCTATGCCAAGCGGTACGGGGACGATCCGCTGAATTTGGATGCTGACGATAAAACATGGTTGACTTTCAAGAACGAGTATCGCGCCGATTTTGTGCGTCAGGTTCGTCGCCAGCTTGGACGCGACCGACACTTGGCACTGATGACGATCCCTCACGTGGACAACTACCGTTGGTTGTGTTTGGATCTCGAGGCATTATCCGCCGATGGCACTGTTGATCTGGTGATGCCGTTCGCGATGACCTATTGCAATAGTCCTGAATCGACAGCCGAACATGTGATGCAACTTCGCAGTCAAACCAAAGGACGTCATACACGCGTCGCCGCAGGTGTTCAGACGTACTGGGGTATCACACCGGATGCCTATGACGCGGCGATCAATGCGGCCGATGATATTGGTGTGAAAGAGACAGTGTTATACGAAGCGGACATGCTGTCGCGCATGAATCTGATGACGCCGACTCGGGCCAGGCACCTTAAAGCGCCGCGTCGTGATCGGGCCATTGATGTGCGCATGCTTGGTCGCAATCCCACCGCGCGAGATTGGGCCAATGCCGAGGTCCATCGTAATTTTTTCGTGGTCACCGGCCCCGACCGTGCCAAGGCCAAAGCCAAGACTGGTTTTCAAGTTATCGCCGGGCCCAAGGCATTGCATGTGCGCATGACCTGTAACGGCAAACAGGTCGACATCCCGGCATCGTTGCTTGAGGACAAACGATCTTACCTGGAATGGATTGCCGGCCGTAATTTCTGGATGTTTTCTGACAAGGCGCATGTCTTGCTGGACCCCGCGGTAGCGCGGCAGGATTTTGTGCACTTCAGCGGTGATCGTCACAATGAGACATGGGCGGAAAAGCGTTTTCTTAATTCATGGCCCGCGAAGTGGACCTATCGCGTTGATTGTGTTTCGACTCGTCAGTGGATTGCTGAATTTCAATTGCCATACACCACGATCGGTGCCAAACCTGGCGCCGGTCAGCAGTGGAGCTTCCAGATCGTGCGCGAACACGCCGCCGAGCGTGAGGTGTCGTCATGGTTTGTTTCGACGGCCTATGGCGTGGATCCTGCCGAATGGGGCGAAATGACTTTTGTGTGATAATGCTGTTACTGACGCACTTAAAAAGACCAACGATTTTATGATACCAACTCTTGATCACACGACGATAAACCAACTGGCGCAAACTTACCTCACCATGCTGCTGGATGACACCGTGCCGTTTTGGCTCGATCGGTGCAAGCACTACCTCGATCGTGAGCACGGCGGTTATTGCCACATGGTCGATCACGATGGCACACTGATCGATACTGACAAGAGCATCTGGGCGCAGGGTCGCAACGCTTGGCTGTGGGCCACGCTGTGCAACACGGTTGAGAAGACCGATGTATGGCGGGAAGCGGCGGAATTGGGGATTGGTTTTCTGGACGAGCATGGGTTTGATCCCGAGGACGGACGGATGTGGTTTCATGTGGCGCGAGATGGTACACCGATTCGCAAACGCCGCTACGCATTGAGTGAATCGTTTGCCGCGATCGCGTATGCCGCCTGGGCCAAGTTAACCGATAGTGCGGCCTATGCCGACAAAGCGGTGGCTTGTTTTGAGCAATACGTGAATCACCAACCTGCCGCTAAATTTACGAAGCATCGGCCGACCATTTCAATCAGCATGCCAATGATCACGATCGCAACGGCGCAAACATTGCGAGAAAATATCGGATTCGATCAGGCGGATACGATTATTGACCGAGCGATCGAACAGATCGAATCACGTTTTGTTAAAGACGATTTGCAGGTGGTGCTAGAACAAGCGATGCCGAATGGCGGCATCATTGATCACGTCGATGGACGCACACTTAACCCCGGCCACGCGATCGAAGCCGCTTGGTTCATCCTCGAAGAAGCAAGTCATCGTGGGCACGACGCCCACCTGGTTGAACTGGGCTGTCGGATGCTTGATTACATGTGGCGGCGCGGATGGGATCAGACGCACGGCGGCATCATCTATTTTGTAGATCTATTTGATCGGCCACCCCAGGAATATTGGCACGATATGAAATTCTGGTGGCCACAGAATGAAACCATCATCGCAACACTCATGGCCTATCTGGCAACCGGCGACAGCCGATATGCGCAGTGGCATCATGACGCACATGAATGGGCGTACAAAAACTTTCACGATACACAAAACGGCGAATGGTTTGGCTATCTCCACCGCGATGGCAGCCGTTCGACGACCACCAAGGGAAACCTTTGGAAAAGTCCGTTTCATTTGCCACGTATGCAATGGCAATGTTGGCGGGTGCTCTGTGCTTTTTCCAAACGTGCCAAGCCGATGGTTCCGCATGCATTATGAGTAATCGTTAACGAATAAAGATTGCTCGTCGAACGGGAATATCCCTGGTGTTTATTCATCGATTCATCAGATCGTCTCTGATTTTTCGGCCATAAATCGTCATGAATTTCGGAAAAACCTGATGACTCAGGTTAAAGTTTGTCGGTTTGTCAGACGACAGGCCGGGGCCAAATGAGATAATTTTTTTCTAAAAAGGTTAATCCTGTGTCAGGGTTGACCGTATCGTTACACCAGAGTGTTCTCTTGGATACATCATGCTAACCAAAAAGATCGTCAAGATTAACCATCATCCATAGCCTGGGGATTCTTTCATCTCATTCCCAAGCTCACACGGTATCCACCCATCCATTCACCGAAGCCTTGTGCGGATAATCCATGCCTGTGCCGATAGGCTTTGATGTCTTCGGCTAATCTGTTTGATCAAGTCTGGGGATCGGGGTCATAGCCGATGAACTCAATCAGTTTGGGCAGATATTTCTGGGTGGGTTTGTTCTTATCCTTCTCCCAGCGCCTGATTGACATAGCGGTGCATCCCAGCAAATTGGCAACACTTGAGGGTTTCATTGCCTTGTCGAGTCGGGCTTTGCGAAGGTGATCGCCAAAGGTGGCTGGCCGGCTCGGATAGGCGTAAGCATCTGTTCTAAAACAGCTTAAGGCCAAACAGCAAAATGGCAACGAATTGCAGACGATTTCATGTATTCAAGAGAACACGCCGATTGGTATGAAACGTGGGGGCAGGTCACACTTTCACTAACAACCAATGATTTACTGCCGAGTGATTGCAGGAATGACCGCAAAACGCTCAATATATAAACAATTATCACTTTCAATACGCACCTAATTTAAACGTGCCCAGTGAATATTTAGCGCAGGCGTCGCGGTTGATACTTCGCTACCATCAAAAGCCCTATCGCTTGACAACGGCGGCGCGTAATACACAACAAACACACTGCCATCGCCCATGAGAACAGCCTTGGGATGTCCGAATGTCCAACGAACCATATCATCCCAATATTCAGCCTCACCGCGTGACCGATCCATCCCTGCTTGTGCCGTCGCACCGGAACGATAAATGACAATTTCGTCTTCCAGTTTCCATGTACACCCCCGGTCTTCACTAATCACCGCACGAATGGAAGGCGGATCATGTCGATGAACATACACAAGTAACAAGTGATCCTCATCAAGAAATAAAGGCGCAGCCACCTGGCCATGAATTGCTGTTTCGCGAGGCCTACCCCAACACTTACCATCCGCACTACCCCAACCCAAATGGATCGGCATATCAACACCCCGGCCCGAATCATGCGTCCAATACGCGGCGAGCAACCGGTTCGTATTGGGTTGTCGAATGATTCGGTTATCCCAGTAATACAATCGCTTGGTCAAATCACTGGCGATAGTGATCGGCTCGCCCCAGGTACTGCCGCCATCATCCGACAATTTTACATTCGCCGATTGATCACCATCGACTGCATCCCATTCCTTCCAACTTTCATACGCAAGCATCAACTGCCCATTGCCCAACTGATGAATCGCTCCGGTTGGACTAGCGCCTGGATGTGGTGAAAGACCAACCTCCCGCAACGGCGTCCATAAACGACCCGTATCAACCGATTCAGAAATCAAATATTTCATCGGCAATACTCCCGACGTAACCGGATTCGACAGCGGCAGACTCGGATTACTTCGATCAATCCAATGCAACGAAATCAAGAGTCGGCCCGGCTCAATCTCAACTAAATAGCCACCGGAAAATGAACCCGGAACGCCGTTAAACTCCGTATCAAACCCATCGAAGAGACGACGCCAATTCTTGCCCTGGTCATCACTCTTCATCAGGATCATGCGGTCAGTTGGGCACAATTTTTCAGGCCCACTTTTAAACCCACAAATCAACGAACCATCTGACAAACATATCAGTGACGTAAATGCGTTGCATCGCTCGTATGATGCCGCGCTAGCAGAATCGAAAACCAATCCGCAATCCACAGTATTCATCATTATAAAACTCCCCCTTCAATTCCTGTGTTTTAGACGTCGCACGGAAAACACCATGCCCGTTCCCAAAACGATCATCACCATCGTGCCCGGCTCTGGCACCGAATTGCCAATCACCAACAGCCGAATACTCGCCTGCGGCACATCGAGCGTAAATAGCCCAGGATCAAAACCCGCAAGAGCACCTTCCACCCAATCAATCGGACTGCCACTCAAGCCTGAAATATCCAAAAGCGACGTATCACGCGTTAAATGCTTCAGCGTCATTCCCATCACATCAACCTCATCCATATCAAGATTGCTCAGTGACATCACAAGCGACGCATCTTCGCTATCACTGAAATTCAAACCCCACACCGTCACAATACCCGTCTCTGAATCGATCACCGTATAAACGTGCAAATTGCCTACTTTGTATTGATCAATGAGGGTGTCCCCCATGTGTTCAGACATCTTTCGGAATAACTTGGTCACAGGAAACTCCGCGTCCAAATGGCTGTCATAGACCAAAGTTCCCCATATGTTGGCAGCGCGAATATTTAAATCCGCCATGGTGAAGATGGACTCCGCACTGGCCAACGCCATCGCCTGGGATGATTGCGCCGTGTAGTGAAGATAACTCATCGGATTCCATTCACTCAAGACATGTTCAACTTGATTCGGATCACGCCCAGCATTAACGAGAAATCCCTGGGAAATCGCATGTTCATTACGAATACGATCGCCACTCCCACGTAACCGCGATTCCAACCCCGCAATATCAGGGGTCGGATCGTTTAAGACTTCATCAAATTTCAGGCCCATGTTGTCATAGGGGTGATAGACAATGAAATCAATCGGAAGCGACAGATCATTGATCACCGAACTGATCGGCTGATCGCCTCTGACAAGAGTTGCCGTGGCCCCCACTTTTATCGTGGGATCCACCGCCAACATGGCACTCGTAATCTGACGATAACGTTCCTTGTATTCAGCATTACTCAACTGAAACCCACCCCTGGGACCGCCCGGTTCATTGCCAATCTCCCAATAGGTCACTTTCGAAACAGCAGCCTCACCCGGGGCCAATTGTTTTGACGACCATGTGATGTCGTTGAGAATATTTTGGTCACTCGTTGGAACGCTATCGCCCTGCCGATATGCAGGCAATACCCCATTCACATAACGCACCCAATCTTCCGCGTGGGCCACTCGGCCAGCAATACTAGTATCGGTGTAGGAAAAATTACTAAAATCACTAACCTCACCCGCAACCCCATGAACATTAATCGTGATAATCGGCTCACTGTTCAAATCACGAGCAGCACGCAAATACTCAAGCGTATTGCCACGCGGGTTCACTCCTTCGTGCGTTTTCCAATCGTACACTTCAGCAAAGCTCCCGCCAGCCACACCGCGTATCGATGAATTGCCACCCGTTAATTCACTGCCCACAATTTTAAAATTCTGGCCCAAGATCGCCCGATTGAACGATTGCCCACCTGCCCCATCACCCCCCATATCCACCACATGATCCACGGCCTGAACAGGGGCAAATGCACCGCTGGTGTCAACACGGATATAGTCAATCTGATGATGTCCCAACCCCGTGCCACTCTGATCGCCAAACGACAAGACATCAGAAGCACCAGCTACTGTCGAGTTATAGCCGGATAACGTTTCACCATTGCGATACAGGTTCCATGATTGCCCACCCGGCAAAACCGCCATGCGGTATGTCACAAAATCAGCACTATTATCCTGCCCAACAATTGACCCCGAACTACTGTAGCTCGTTTGAACGCGATCTGTACCAATTTCTAGCCACGCCGCTTGGCCATTATGGCCACCAGCGCTAAAAGCCAAACCCTCCCGCGGGCCACTCGCATCATTGGATGACAGTGCCTTCACACGAAACTCCACCGTCCAACCGACGGCAGGATTAAAATCAGTCGACTTACCAAAATAGATATAGGAATTCCCGGGTGACGGCGTGGCCTTCGCCGTTTTAAGATCAAGAATACCACCCAAAGAATCACCAATATACCCAGCCCCGCCCCCATACGTTCCCAAATCAGGCAACGGCGAACCGTTCCGTAACAACGTATCGAATGTCAAATTGCCCGAGCCAATAGACAACGGGCTCACATCGCCTTCATAGTTATGATCAAAATTCCCTGAATCTTTTATTGGCAATGCGATAGCCACATTCACCATGACTACTATATTTAAAAGTATTAATCCAATTAACTTATTCATAATAGATAATTTCAAATCAGATAAAAACAAAATATTGTAATCACGAAATGGACAGTTTTCCGGATAATTCAAACCTGAGTACGCTAAACTCAACACACAATATCCATCTCTCTAGACAGAAACAGTACGAGTTCTTCGAATACTGGATTGACCATTTACATGCACAGGCAAACTTACCACACTCGACATGTATAACGCGTTGTTGCTTCCAAATTTTTCACACATCTTTGAATCACTCCAGTTCGGCGGCCACGTTTGCATCCACTCCGAAACAAAAACACGAGACTCAAGAGAATTAATATGTAATACCCCGAAATTACCCAACCTTGCCCCCCGATTCTCAACGAGAATACGCTCGGTAGATCGAAGAACACATAACCGTTCCGTATCTACTTCAGCGATTAGCAGCGGCGCTCGATGCCGAAACACATGATCATTGTCAGGACGTATCCGGGTATACACAAGGTAGAGACGCCGATTTTGTCGAAGCCAATGCTGTTGCGTGTTGTAACTTCCTAATGCCGCTCCATCATCAAATCGCCAAGGCACTAGTTCATCAAAATTGATGCCGTCACGACTCCGTGCCACATAGCCCTGTTCATCATTTCTAATGGTTAGAAAATAAACATCATTCAAGCACGTGATTGAGGGCTCTTCAGATCCTCGGCCGACATCAATTTTCAGAGCGGCCCCTGTATTCAAGACACGTAATTTTTTCCCATCAAAACCACACCTTGCCACCGCCACACTATTTCTATCCATGCCCGGTAAACGCACCGTGCCAGGCAATAAAATATCACCATTAGGCAGGTCGTACCGCTGCGTACAGCCGGTGCTACCCAGTTCAAATGTTGAATCATCGCCATGCTCAAGATGTTCCAATTTACTAAACTGATTTGTCTCAGGATCAAACACCGAATAGGCAGGATGGAACCAACGCAAAGCCATGTCATGACTCGCATCCCCATAGTGCATCACATTGCCAGTCACGAGAAGCTTTCCTGTTGCCGAGTGCCATGATGGTGTAGCATCGCAAAAAACTGATCCGTAACTACCATCATCACGATGGATAACCAGCTGTGATTGGGCAACCGGGTCTGACCACGTCTTCCCACCGTCGTCACTGATTATCGTATGCAATGGTTCAAACACATCCGAACCTGAAATATCTAATTTCTGCATCGTAACGATAATGCAGTGCGGCGATAAGTCACTTGGCTCAGCAAATAAACCCGCACGAGCATGAACCCAACACGTTTTTTGGTCATACCCCGAACGCACAATATTAGATTTAATGTTAATACTCATTTTTCATCTTTATCAATCTCCACCCATGTGGTTTTTCGATCGCCATCAAAACTCAACTTGCCTGAAAACTTTTCTTCCTCAATCAGAAGCGGTACGGCATCGTAGAAGCGAGCAACGCCGTACTGGTTTTCAGGAAAACCTACGCTAGCTTTGGGACGACTAATCTGCACTGGCACATCACCCGTATCCACAATCGATTCAAGCATGCCTTTATAGCCTGTCTCTTTAGTAACCGAAGGGTCATACACAAAATCGCTATTTTCACCTTGCCCCAACAAGGTCATTAACAGCCGTTGACTTTTTGCGATCGGTAAACCATCCAAACTCAGTACCGCAAACGTCACGAAAGCGTTCTTATCATCCGGCTCAAAAGTCAAACCTGACGAAAACTTTATCGCTGAATCACCGGGCCAACCGACAAACGCATGGAATTCCGGGCTATCAATTCGCAACTGTCTATCAGAATAGGCATAGGTCACATCCGAACCGAGTGTACTTGCGTCGCTGGGCCAGTCGGCTCGCATTTTTTGACTAGGCATGGTGGTGGTCAGGTTCGGCGTAAATTCTATCCGTGACCCTTCGTTGAACGTCGATATGCCAATCAAACGCTTCCAATACGATTGCAAATCCGGCCGCGTTAACGCATCTCTACCTACGCTAATGGTTACAGGTTTATCCGCAGGCGTTATTACCCCACGAACAAACGCTTCGCCCATGACTCTCAATGCCCCCACCAGTATTTCATCCGAATGAATAACCACCCCACCCCAGGCATTTTTAGGTACTGAATAACTCAATCCCTGATTCAGCAAATCAGCACTCACGAGTGGCGTACTATCATTCCTGCGCATCCAGTGATACCAAAACACGGCGTCCCAATCCTGACCAGCCGCAAAACTACCTACCATAAAAGGATACTCAGAACGGTAGTATGCTGGCTTATGCACATTGATTTCATAGACAACCGTTGGCTTGTTGGCCACCGTCCCGGCGTCCATACCATAGAATCCAGGATGCTTCTGCACCATCGCGCTTATCGGATACAAGGGATCAGACTTGTCATAGGTACGAAACCAAGAATAGGTCCCGATAGATGCCGCTGTCCCTGCGCTGGCTGAATATAGATTCATCAAATCAGGTTTATGGTGCGTATCGAATATAATGGGAACAACCGACGCCCCTCTGCCTTCGGTGGCTGACTCTCGAATTGTTTTTACAATTCTTTTGTTCGCATCAACGTATCGATTGATCACAAAAGCCACGATATCCTGGGCACGACGTGTGGAATACTGTTGATGCTCATGAATTGGTGGTGGCGAAGATGGAAGCGCTAGCGGCAATAATGCAATATTGCCTTCATCTAACGATTCCCCTGGTTCTAAGCTTCCCCATACTCGCGCAAGATTTTTATCGCTCTTGTATTGCTGCAAAAGATAATCGTTCCAATGCCGCGTGAGCGTTTCTTTCCAATAGGCATGCTTGTCATCAAACCAACCATTAAATATACGATGCACAAAATTGGCTTCGTTTGATATTTCCCACATGGCAATGGCTGGTTCTTCGGCGTACGTTTGGCCCGTGTATTGGTTCCGATGAGCAAGCAATGAACGCACGTATTGCGTAAACGCATCTTCCAAACGCTCATCAATGGGCCACACCATCTCCATATCTTTAGCGGGATGCCCACCACTGCCCATTAAGTCATTCACCGCTTCTTTCCACGCGGGTTGCTCGCCACCTCCCGACAGATGATCATACGCCTCGGGTAAAATCGGCATGTATCTGCGGTCAAATGTCATGTATAGAAGAAAACCGCGATCACTAGCGGCTGACAAAAAATGGTCGAACCGATCAAGCAGCGAGTCATCACCCTTTTCGTAGGTGGTGACCTCGTAACCCACATTGCCTTCAACCACAAAAACCCAATCGTACAAATGCAAACGAATGGCGTTAAACCCGCATGCTTTAATACGATCAAGAATCTCCCCGTGCTTTTCAACCGGGATCATCATCGGCTCTTGTACGGTATTAACACCCCACAACCGAATGCGCTTACCACTTCGAAACAAATGCCCATCTTGTACATAGACGTAGCCATCTTCCACGGTCGATGGATCGGGCGGCGTGAGATGTTCGGACAGGGGAAGTTTGGGCCAATCAGCACATGTGTTTTTGGCGTATACCATGAGACATGCAGTTGCCAGAACCAATATCACTGCATTATTTATTTTTTTCATTTCACAAATCCATTTTCGCCTTGGGCGTAATCCAACTATTCGACTTGTGGCGAAATATATTTATTCCACACGAATCGAATCGCACCTTCTTTTCTTCTACTACTTACCTTCAACCATTCAGTCGAGGCCGAGGGCATTTATGTATTCAAGATTATTTTGCTATTGAGAATCACGGTGCATACCCATACCACAGGTCTGGCCATATAACGGTAATATCCCCAAGCGCACCGAGCCCTCTTGCCGAACCCCCCATATACAAACCATTGGCCGTCCCCACATGTCGATAAGCTACAGGCAACCAACTGTGATACATATATTGCTGGCCATTTCCCCAGGGCCCTGTCCCTTCGTTGCCCAGCCCGTCCAACCCCACACCTCTCATATCGAAGTACATCAACGTACTTTCGGGTGTTCGTATTTCGTCGATTTTTCCAACAAACCGATCCATGTAGAGAGTTGACGATTCGGCGCTTCTTCCTATTCGAAATAAGTATGAATTCACGGCGTAATGCGTACGGTATGTCGCCACCTGACCCGCCACGCTAGGCCCATCGGCTGGAGGGATTATCTCCTCTGCTGGACAACTTAGTACAGCACGTGATGGAAAATATTTTAATTTTTCTAATAATAGGGGCCACTGTATGTAATGCGAACTACCTGCGTTCACTGTATTGGGCATAATAAAATCAGAGTCATTGGTATATGCGGCCACACCGATTGAAATTTGATGCAGATTACTCAAACAGATTGACGTCCGTGCCGCTTCACGAGCATTTTGCAACGCTGGCAGAAGGATCGCGATCATCAATGCGATGATAGAAATCACAACCAGCAATTCAATCAATGTAAATGCCTTACGGGCACTACTCATCACAAACTCCTTTTTATCTCAATCAAAAGGCAGTATTCGATCTTCATCGAATACTGCCGAAGTGTTATTCACTATTAACGATTTGCACGACGTCGTTGACCCAACAACATTCCTGCACCTGCAACAATCATTGCGACCGATGCTGGCTCGGGAATTCCAGGCGTCGACAATACTGGCGCCACGGCAATATCTTGAATACCATTTGTCGCGCTGTAACTGGTGGTGCTGACACTACCGACCTGCGTAAACGAATCACCGATTTTATCGTAGGTGTAACGGTAGATTAGTCCGGTTCTGGCAGCAAAGAGCAGCTCGTCATTCAAGGCATCATATGCCACCGAGGTTACACCTGTTCCCCAGTTAACCGTTGCCGTACCTTGTTGATTCAAATCACTTTCTTTAGCTGCGTAAGCAATCGTTGCTCCGGGGAAACTAGAGCTGACACCTAAGACAATGACCGTGCCGTCGGCCATCACTGCCACGTCTTGGATACCGTTAGCTGTACTATAGATGGTCGTGCCAGTACTACCGACCTGCGTGAACGAATCGCCGATTTTGTCATAACTGTAACGGTATAGTTTCCCGCTATTGGCACCAAAAACTAAATTATCATTCTTTGAATCGTACGCCATTGAGGTTACGCCTACACCCCAGTTAAGCGATGCGGTACCTTGTTGATTCAAATCAGAGGCTTGAGCGACATAGACCCTTGACGGGCCGCCAGGTGAACTAACACCCAACGTGATGATCGATCCGTCATTCATCACGGTCACATCTTGAAACCCATCGACTGTCGTGTAACTTGTCGTGCTGGCAGATCCGACGGCCGAAAACAACTGCGTACCCGCATCAAAATCGTAACGATACAACTTGCCGTTTTTCGCACCAAAAATCATCTGGCCGTTAGTAGGATCGAACGCTACGCGTGTTTGTGCATCTGGATTACCCCAGTTTATGCTGTCAGTCCCCAGTTGGTTCAGGTTAGTTTGGTCACCCGCAAATGCGTTAGTAATCGTGCTGTTCTGAGTACCCAACACGACAAAATCGCCTGCGTCCATGGCAGCGCCGGCCTGCGTGGCGAACAATGCTGTGCTTGCAACGCAAGTGGTTGCCATAAATGAGTGCTTAATGGTCTTCATGATTTTCACGAGTCTTCTCCTTGAAATGTTTTATAAAATTTATAACTACACAGTTACAGAGCCACGCAAATTCATGGGTAAATTTGCGAGAAATTAACTCAATCAAAAGCTGTAGGTATCAAATCCCTGGTGCAATACCAAAGGTTGATCCTAGTAATTTGCGAGGCGTAAAACACCGAGACGCAGGCGCCTGGTTTTTTCGAATCAGATCCAACATCATGTCCGCAGCCCAGAATCCCATCTCGTATCGATTGAACTCGACACGTCCCAGCTTCGACCAATTTCGATGTGTATCAAACGTATCGTCAAGGCTGATTAGCGAGACATCAGTCCCAAGTCGCATTCCAATTTGTTCGCATGCGCATCGCATCCAGGATGCAAGCTCGCAGCTATAACTCAGATAAGCTGTGGGACGATTTTTGCTGTTGAGCGAATCGACTATCGCGCCTTCACCCTGCTCTGCACTATCGGTGGCGATTAATATTTCCGACATGCCGTGTTTTTTCATCATGGCTTGATAGGCCTGACGGCGAGCACCAATACTGTGGTGAATAGGATAGAGTTCATCATCCGGAGCCATGGGGTGCTGGATTTCTTTGTGTATGTAGGCAATCCGCTTATGCCCCAACTCAACCAAGCGATCTACCGCAAGTTCGACCGCCGCAGCATCGTCACGCCAGATGCAACCATAATCCTCCGCCCGGCCCGCATCGAGCCAAACCGTCGGCACATCCAAAACACCAACCTGTTCTTCTAACGGACGCAACAACGGGTGAGTGTTAATGATTCCGTCTACCGATCGTTCACGAAATAGGATTGGAATACTTGGCCCGTCGCTGGAATCTTTTTTAGCTTTTAGCTGATGGTCGCGAACGAGAATGGTTTTGTAGTCGTGTTCAAGAAGTCGATCAGTTACCCCCGCCAAGTATTCAAAAAACACCATGGCGCTGGCGTGCGGTTCGGATCGCTGGGGCTTGTTGAACATCAGAACTCCGATCGCGTGAGTCCGCCCACTGCGAAGTGATGCGGCACTTGCATGCGCCCGATAGCCGTGCTTGTTGGCCAAGCGGAGAATCTTGTCGCGTATGCCGGGTTTAACGTAGTGGCCACCCTTCAAAGCCCGTTGGACGGTGGCTTTGGATACGCCTGCGAGTTCTGCCAGTTCTTGTTGGGTGAATATTGCCATGGTTCTAGTGTAATTGAGGGCCTGCAACCCGAACTCTGAATTCGAACTCTGAATTCGAATTCATATTACTCGGCGTTTACTTACGTGTCAATCCATTTTTTCATACGATCACACAAAAAATGCGATTTCAGGAACACCTGTGATTTTACTAGATACACGACAACTCTTTTTAAAAAACTAACTTATGGAAATATCTCTGCCGTTTCTTCGCAGAAAAACTTGCCCCCCGGATGGCAATTCGGCTAGCTTCAGTTACCGCGATTCGGTGTACTACAGCTGATGCCAACATTGGTATTTCCTCGAAATTTCACAAATCATCGACACGGATTGCGATGCCGATTACCATCGCCGCGGTCTGGTACAAGACATGCTATGGAGGCATCATCTCGTTATGCCGACGGCTGGTGAGGCTGCAACGCCATCCGTTCAACACCGGTTGACCCCGGCCAATCCAAGCCTTCGCGTGCCAACCGTGCCAACATGGCCAAGTGCAATTTGCCGACACACGCTCGCATATGCTCGCCCATCAACGACATCAAAAACTTATGGGCCTTCGCTACACGCTGAGTCATCTTTTCAAAGGCGCGTCTCGCCATTTGTTCTACTTGCATCTATAAACTGAATTTTGATTCAACGCTTCCCGCGAGTACATCTGCCTCGGCATTTTCAATCGGCTACGAATACACCTCATAATACACCTCATTGGGATGGCTTAACTTTCCGGGCCCTTTACAGAAAATCAAAATGTATCGAGATAAGCGATCACAAAATTGCGCGAACCTTATCAAGCTGGTAATGCATGGCCATGGC
>JAUHYI010000062.1 GCA_030426385.1 Phycisphaerae bacterium | reverse complement strand
TGAAAGAGCTGTGGGGTGACACGCAAAGATTGATGGACACCATCACCCCGACCGACGCGATCCACTTCTTCTGGCACTGTGGATACACGCTAGGGAAAAGGTGAAAACGCGCTAGCCCGCTGTTTAACCAAAATGCGTAGCGTCAGACGATCATCCACAACCTCGGGTTGATACTACAAACAGGTTGGTCATGATGCCCGCTCATCGGGCAATGGTCCGAAATCACGCCGCCTAAGCGTGGCCCTGACCACTGAGCCATGTCTCGCCCCCGCATACAACACTCACCGGAGTTCACCACTTTTTTGTCAACGTCGCCTTCATCGCTGTCGCTGTCGGCATGCATTCTCTTGAGTCGTGGATTCTCTTGCTCGAGTCCTTTTACTTGCTTGAGCATCGACGCGTCCATGCCGCCATACCTAGAACGCCATTAATAAAATGCTCGCCGAAGACCTGCCGTTTGTTGACTGGGGAATCTTAAATATAACCTTGTATAAATTTACGGCTTTCATTCACTTGATCTGGGTTAAGGTTATGCATGACGATCGGACCTTGATACCCAATCTGTGTGATCTGATGAAAGTAAGTATCCCAATCGAGACAACCTGTACCAGCCGCCTGATTAGATGCGGCGCCTTCCTTGGGAATGTCCTTGGCATGAATCTGAACGATGTCGGGGCCGAGCAACTCAAAAGCTTCGGCTAAACGGTTAGACATGTTGCGTGTTTCACCTGCCTCAAAAAGATTTGCGCCGTCGAGAATAATTTTAACGTAGGGAGACTTTAATTCATTAAGCAGCTTGCGGGCTTTGGTGGCAGTATTAATTACATTAGCGCACTCCGGTTCAACCCCTAACGTCACGCCGTTGCTTTCTGCGAGGGGCATCAACTGTTCGAAAGTGCCGATTAAATCTCGCCACGCTTCTGGGGTGTTGTTGTCCAAATGTGCTTTCCACATGTTTGTCGTATCCCGCGTACCGGTGCATAACGAAATTAGATTCGTGCCCAATGATGTGGCAGAATTGATCAATGTCTGGCAACGTTCGATACCCGCCGCACGTTTTGCCGGTTCAGGATGAATCGCATTAAAAGTGCCGGAAATCCCAATCATTTCAATCCCTCGTTTTTCAAACGCCATACGCACTCTCTGACACAAGGCCATATCAACGGCTAGCGGTAAAGAAGCCGTTTCAGCACACTTGAGATTAAAGTGAACCGCACGAATACCATCATTTGTAATTGCGTCGAGAATTTCTTCCAGAGTGGCGCAAGAGTAGGTTCGTGCAAAAATCGCAAGTCGCATTATGTCGCTTCTCCAAAGGGTTGATTTATAGCAATGCGTTGGCCGGTGATAACGGATTGTTCGATGGCTTCAAGCAACTGCACTGCCGCGAAACCGTCATAGGCGTCTGGACTGGCGGGCAAATCATCCTGTACCACAGCCGCAAAGTAATCCAATTGATTGGCATACGCATTGGAACGTCCGCCAAGCGGCTGAGTCCATTGTTGCGTCTGTCCGTCGTAGCAACGGGCGACTGAAGGACGATGGTAGAACGGCAAAGGCACTTCAATTTGTACGCTACCGTTATCGCCAAGGACTTCGTAGCGTTCGCACCAGTCACCGCAACTTTTGCAAGTAAGTTCAAAATGGCCGCGTCCTCCTTCTGCAAATTCCAGCAATCCATGCCACGACCAGTTGCCATTATGGTGCGAGACCTGTGCGGTTATCGCTAGGACTTCGCCAGCCAGGTAACGCACGTTGTCTACTAAATGAACACCTTGGGTAAAAAGGTTGTAGTGTTCACGTTCAGCTTTGGGGTCATTTTGAGGTTTGACAATTCTCTCACTCACACGCAACGGATCAAGCGTGGATTCCTGCATATCCGCACGAAAAATCGAATCGCGATAAACCGCACCAACCGAAAAAACCAGGCCCGCTTTCTCTTTGAGAAAACGTTTGGCGAAAACCATGCCGGGGTCGTGACGTTTCATGGAGCCGACTTGTACCTTCATGCCGGTTTGTTTTTGCACTTCAATCAGTTCAAGACACTGACTCGAAGTTTCGCCGAGCGGTTTTTCTACCAACACATGCTTGCCCGCTCGCATCGCGCGGTTGGCTAACGGCACATGAAAAGGATCGGGGGCTGCGATCACAATCGCATCGACCCGTGCGTCTGCGAGCATGGCGTCGTAGTCAGTATAAGTTTTCTTAACATTTGCCACAGCCGCAACCTGATCCACAAGGTCCTCCGCAGCATCACACAAAGCTACGAGTTCAACACGCTTAGAACGTAGAACCGCAGGTACATGTGCAAATTGCGAGATTGCACCACAGCCGAGAATGCCAAGTTTTAGAGGTAATCCTGCCATACAAACAGTCTTTTGTTCGTTGTTTCACTTGCCTGCGGGCCAGAATGATCGGCGCCAATTGTGCTGACGCAAATCGTTTTCCAGTTCATCACTCATTGCAGGCATACAGCCCACTGTCATATTCATCTTGGCTTGATGGGCGTTACGAATCCCGGCAATAACCGTTGACACAACTCGAGGTTTAAGGGCAAACTTCAATGCCGACGTCGCTAGGTTTGGCTCGCGATCGCCCACGGTGCGCTTAACTTGATTCACTCGATCAACTGTACGAGCTAGACGGTCGCCTTGAAAATAGCTATTGCGAATATCGCCTTCCGCAAAGGTAGTTTCGTATGTAAGTTTCCCTGTGAGGGCGCTTTCATCAAACGCCACGCGGACGATCACAGCAACATCATGTTCGGCCGCTGTGGGAAATATTTCTGCTTGCGCTTCTTGATCGAAGATGTTGTAGATTACTTGTACGCTGTCAACGAGTCCTTGGCGCATCAGATCGACCACTGCGTTTTGATCGATCTCCGGCGTACTCACACCAACCCCACGCAACTTACCTTCCTTTTTAAGATCTGCTAAGACTTGGAACGGCACCGGATCACGATTCCATGCACGTGACCATGTGTGAATTTGCACCAGATCCAGGCACTCAACTTCAAGGTCATGCAGGCTCTTATCAACTTCATCGCGAATATATTGTTCAGGAAATTTTTCATCCCACCGTTGATACGGGGTGGCGAGCCAGTCCGGTTCGGCGATAGGCGGCACTTTTGTTGCTACATGAATATCAGAATTGTTTTTGTCTTTGAGTGCCCTCGCAATCACGCGTTCGCTTTTGCCGTCACCATAGGCACGAGCGGTATCAATAAACGTGCAGCCATGGTCCAACGCCTCGCGGATAGCCGCAATCGAATCATCATCCGACTGTGGCCCCCAATTGCTACCCAGCGCCCACGTTCCCATGCCTATCGATGAGACTTGCCAACCCAGTTTTCCAAATTTGCGATATTCCATCATAACTCTACACTTAAATTGTTAGACCACTACCGTCGTCGGTGTGTTAACACCGCCGTTAATTTCACCAAACGCAACACCTAATTCGCCAAATGCTTGGCGTATATCGAACAACGCGTCACGTACAAAATGCAAATCCCCGCCATAGGTAATCATTGAGGCGCCCAAATCTATCATTCGTTTGGCGTATTCAGTATTCGGCACCAATGTGCCAAAACGTTTACCAGCGGCCAACGCCTGCTTAGCGGTTTCTGCTACTGCTTGCTGAACAATCGGTGAATCAAAATCGCCGGGCACACCCGCCATAACGGAAAAATCACCCGGGCCAAAGAATAGCATGTCGATACCTTCGACCTCCGCTATGGCTCGTGCCTGGGTCACGGCATTAGGCGATTCAATCTGGGCCAGCAAAACAGTCTGCTCATTGGCTTTGCGAAGGTAATCCTTCATCGGCGTGAGACAATAAGGGTTGTCGGGACTAGCACTGAAAAAACCACGCTCGCCCAGCGGCGGAAACTTCGTATGGTGTACGATCTGCCGTGCTTCTTCGGCACTTTCACATCGCGGGTACATGATGACGTTGGCACCGGCTTCTATCAGCCGACACATCCGCATGAATTCACCCTTGGCTGGCCGAGCCATCACATCCATATTATTCACACGAGCTGCACGAGCCATATTTTCAAATTCACTCATGCCAATTGGCTGATGTTCCAGATCGATCCACAGGCAATCAATGCCCATCAAGCCAATCAATTCAGCGCTTTGCGGATCCGTAAAATGGGCAACCGTTGCCAGTACACATTTATCCTGAGCCCATCGGTTTTTCACACGACTTGTTCGCATAGGAATCCTTCTCGTAAAAAATGGTCAACCATTGTCTTCGTAAGTAACGAACGTATAAAAACGAGATCAATCACTCAACAACGGCCGATACATGGGATGACTGCCGTTTATAGGCATTCAAAATATTCAGAGATCGACAAGCAAATATATCCAAACGTGTTGTCGTATTAGTTTTCATGCATTGGTCGCATATATTTCATTCAATTCAAAACCAATCGTACAAAACCCCCGTCTAAGCGCTATTTTTTAGCCGAAGGGCGTTCTGCATTAAATCGATAAGGATTAGCACCAACAGCAGCCGTCGCCTGGGTTCGTGCCGCGTATCGTTTGGTTTGTTCGACAATGTCCACACCCACGTCCTCACTCCATGCGTTAAGTAGTTTTTGCGTCACCGGCCCGATCGTGCCCGAGCCAATCGCGATGCCATTGATTTTTGTACACGGATACATACAAGCAGGCGTCGAAGTGTAAAAAGCTTCATCCGCATGAATCACATCGTATAACTCAATGTTTTTTTCTCGCACAATTAACCCTAGCTGCCTGGCCAAATGCATCGTGTGATCGCGCGTGATGCCACGAAGAATATTGCGTGGCTCAGGCGTCCACAGTTCACCTCCAGTGACGATGAAAAAATTGGCGCCCGTGCCTTCAGTTACAAATCCATCCGGATCCAGAAGTAACGCCCAGGCATTGGGGTCGTTGACCAGTGAGACCTGGAGGTTGGCCGTCATGTAATGCAATCGGCTTCGGTTCTTGATTTTTGGATCCATCAGATCTGCTGGGATTGCACGTTGAGAAGGTGTCACAGCATGCAGTCCCGTATCGAATATTCCCGCAAATGCCCCTAATGTCAGTGACAAAGGGAAACTGGAAATCACAAGCGTTGGGCCTGGGTCGCTACCAAAAATCGGGTGGTAGAGTGAAAGAATTCCACGTGAAATATTTATTGCAACGCGGTCTTCGTCGTCGTGATCCATTAATGGTTGATTGCGCTCGACAACATCCTGGGTCAACTGCTCAAGTTTTTCAATGGGCATATCAAACGGAATTCGTAGCATTTTGACAGACCGATATAACCGCTCGAGATGTTCTCGCATTTTAAATTGCTTGCGATTGAACGAGCGAGTCATCTCAAACACGAGATCCCCAAACATACAGGCCGAATCAAAGATCGATATCCCTGCTTCAGACTCAGGAACATATTTTCCATTGATATAGACCGTTCGATCTGTATTCGCATGCGTCACGGATGTCAGTTCGGTTGATGTAGACGTCATTTCGTTCTCTCTACTTTTTTCTAGTTAGTTAGTGATCATAATTTATACGGCGCAGCGTCTGGATTACATCTGCACAGATTATGTATGCACCCTATAAATGCCATACTGAATCAGCAGAATATGTTGGTGCCCCATGATGAGCAGTGCCAGTTTTTAAGTAACTGGCTCAGAAATAATCTCAACCAATTCCACAATTCCCCCTTCTGGATCACGGCAGTATGTAACTTTGGCACCGCCATCACTGGAAACAAGTGGCGGGCAGTTGAAAACAATCCCTTCGGATTTCAAACGTTGATAGAGATCTTCCAAATCACCAACCTGTAGCGCAATATGGTTGATACCCGTATCGCAAGATCGCTTTGCGTCAGTCGACGACTGTAGATGTGATCGGTATTGCAAAAGTTCTAACGAACCGCCTTCGGGAGCACTCATTTTTATCATATGCAACTCGGCACCCGGGACCGCAGTCACTGCTTGTACATATTCGCTGGAGTCGACAAAGTCCGCCCAAACTTCAAAGCCTAGAAGGTCGTGATAAAAATACAGCATTGCCTCCATATCCTGGACAACGATTCCGGTATGCCGAAAAGCGGTAACATTCATGTTAAATTCCTACACGAATCAACTAGATCGCGATAACCCGCCTGAATATGCTTCTTCATAAAGTATTCTGCAGCGTCTGCGTCATGATCAACGAGCGTCTGGACTAACGCTCGATGGCTCGCATATTCAGATACCACATCCTGTACAGATATCAGTACATTGCCTGCAGTGCGCTCCAGCAACAGGAAGCGTTTGAGCTCTTCGCTCAACAACGGACACCGGGCTGCCTCAGCGATGAGCGTGTGTAATTTCACATCAATACGACATGTGGCCTGACGATCTTTTGTCGCCAACGCTTGATCAAACTGGTCGCTTAATTCACGTAAGCGATCCAATTCCTCATCATTGATGCGTGTCGATGCTAAGCGTGCAGCAACAGCCTCCAAACCTTCGCGAACTAAATAAAGCCCTTCTAATTCAGTGATAGATAATTCGCGGACCTTCGCCATGCAATGTGGTGCGGTGACCAAAAGGCCATCTCCTTCCAGCCGCCGCATGGCCTCCAACACCGGCACGGTACTGCAGCCAAGCTGCTTGGCCAATCGCCGCTGAGAGACACGCTGCCCAGGAATCCAATCGCCCCGAGAAACCATTTCCTGAATGGCTGCATAAGCTTGATCACCAGTGGTGATAGGTTTTTTTTCGATCAATTCCATTATATTTCGCCTGTTTAGATCAAATATATCGCCATTTTGCAAAGAATGCTATAGCATTTTCTGTTGTTGTCATTTTTTTAATCCTGGCCAATGAACATTTGGTAGAGCTTTTGGCAAAATTTGCGCGGGCGGCCATGTGCGTCCTCCCTGTCTCTTTCATCTCTATGTTGTTATAGATGTGATCAGGCACGAACCCATCCGCTTGGGGATTTCATCAGCCGAAGCCTTGGTCGGCCACAGCAATAGATCCGCTCGATTTCGATCCGCGGTACTGGCGTAAAACATCCCAGAGCGGGATGCCGTTTGGCCTCGCTCGTCCCGGCTTGCATTTCTACCCAAAAGGCTTAATCCGTCGCTTTTTGGTGGTTTTTGAGCAGACTGCAAAGCCCTAATCGCGAGGCTGAATGCCCCTTATCCACCAATAAGAGTGGTTTTTAGAAATTTTTCATTCGTCAAGCGTTTTCTATTTACATTCGAATGTAAAGTCTGTATATTTTTTATAAGCGCATAAAACTTTTGAAAGGCGATTATTCAATATGCCTGTCACTATCAAAGAATTCAGCGAAAAAGTCGGCCTAACACCATGCACGATCAGTCGTGCGTTCAATGGTGATTCTCGCGTTCGGCCCAGCACGAAAAAACGCATCGTGACGATGGCCAAAGAACTTGGATATCGCCCCAGCCCAATTGCCAGATCATTGAGTAAAGGCCGACACGAAGCGGCCGGCATCGTCATTGCCGCTCCGGTTTCGGGTTCTGCGGTGGAAGATCTACGTGATTACGTTGGCGTTCTGGCGGCTCTGGCGCAGGAGTTAGAAGACAAAGAATGCAATTTATTGATGGGCTCTGCCGTGCAGAAGTTTGTCGCCGGTAACGACGAAGGGCAGTTGCCTCGCATTGTGGATCAATTGCATGTGAACCGCCTGATCGTGTTATCTCACATGTGGCAGGAACTGGCTGATGAAATCCGGCTCCTTAAAATGCCAACAGTGGTCATCGACGGGCCATCCTGCGGGTTGCCCACGGTCCAGCGCGATGAAGAAGATGCGGTGGAACAATTGGTAGACCATCTGGTGCAACTCGGCCATAAACGCATCGCCTTTACGAACCATGAGAATCGAATTGGTCCAATAGGTTACCGAGATACGTTGTGGCCCATTGGCTATCTTCGTGCGATCACTCGCCATCGCCTGGTTCCAATGCCAGGATGGGATCAATTCGAGTCTCCTCAAGTAGCGATCGAACGCCTGACCCAACTTGATGAGCCCCCAACTGCCATTATTACATACGACGATGTGCAAGCCATTCATTTTATTCATCATCTGACCACACGCGGTTTGCGTGTCCCAGACGACATATCAGTAGTAGCCATGTTGGATCGCGGCTACGGCGGTATACAGCCTGTGCCTGTTACGAGAATAGCATCGCCAGAAACGCTTATCGCCAAGCGCGCTGCAAAACTATTGCTGGATCAGGATACCGCCACCAATCAGAGCGGAGAAGTCGTCAAATTGTCCGGTAAGTTAATTCCTGGTGGAACAACTTGCCGCTTGGCCCCTAAGTGAAGTTTTTTGTCGGCGAGTGTTCGTCGGTATGTCTATAAAAATTTACTTGAAGGAGATAGAGCATATGTTATTCAAATCAAAAGTCGTCAGTTTGGGAGTTGGACTATTTGCCTCTGCAATCACAGCATCATGGTGCAATGCCACGGTGATTTTTTCCGAAGATTGGGAGTCATATTCAATCGAAACGACCGCAGAAACTGCCAATGGCTGGGATGATCTGAGCAGTGTGCCGGGGCCCATGTATATCCATGATGGCGGAACCGCACCGGGTGGCAACCCTTCAAAAGCAGCCTTTGCTCGTTCATCTGGTGGCGCTCTTTCTTACACCGGACAAGATCTCGGCACGACCTACAGCACTGGCGAATACATATTGACCGCCACGCTGGGACGTTCGGTCGACGGCACCACCGTTGGCATTGGTCTCACTCAGGGCGGCACTTCATTAGCGTCGGCCAATACCTACTTTTTCCTAAACCAGACTGACGCAGGCGGCGGGCAAGTTGTCGGCATTCTCTTTGACAGTGGCGGTGCCTTCGGCGGCGAAACGTCACCTCGCCCCGTTATTTCTAACGCCAACGAAAGCCGTAATGTCGATGTACGCATTACCTTTGACTTGGACGCGGACACACTCTTGACTGAATGGAAGTACAGCGACGAAGCCACCTATGCCCAGCTATCCAACAACCCCGCTTTGAATGCGGATTTTGCGTTTGATCGAATTATTATAGGCGGTGCTCACCTCGTCACCGGCATCAGCGGTGTGCCCGGTGATGACGGATGGATTGACGACATCACTCTCAGTAGCACAGAAATACCCGAACCCGCCTCCATGTTGATCATGGGTGCCGGGCTGGCTCTGGTTATGAATCGACGAAAAAACAAACTCTGATTTGTAAATCTATCGACGTACCAGACGAAATAATTCTGGCAGCGTGGTTAACGCGACGTTGCCGCATTGCACACAACGATCTAATCACGGCCTCAAAAATCTTGGTGTATCTATGAAGCATCAGCCTCGCCATTCCCATCGATTCAGTGGCTTTACTTTGATCGAGCTTCTCGTGGTGATCTCTATCATCGCCTTGCTCATCGCGATATTATTACCCGCGTTAAGTGCATCGAGAGACGCCGCCCGCAATACCATATGCCTGAGCAATCTCAGGCAACTAGGACTTGGCGTCAACATGTATATGAACGACCACGATGGCTGGGTGCCGCCAGGGTATATGGCGCCGAGCGTGGTCAGCTATGACGTCACCACAATACTCGACGACTATTACGCCGGGGGCGCCGGGAATTGGTACAACCTTGGTATTCTTTATCAAGAACATTATCTCGACACCGGACTGCCTGTTTATTTCTGTCCTTCAGGTCCCGAAACGCTTGTCAATGGCAACACCGTCAAACAAGCCATTGAGAACTTACAGAACCCTTCGAACACCAACCAGGCTTACGCTCATTACGCGTATCGCTTGAGGCGGGATACTTCGGACTATTCAATAAATGGTGTGGTCAAGCCTCACCGCGATGAGGCCAATCTTTTTGTCGCCGGAGATACGTTCCGCGGTGTACGGCCCAATCACAACGGCTGGTACAACATCCTTTATTACGATAGCAGCGCCAAACCAATGCGGGAACCCAGCCCGCCGGTATGGAATGCAAACTTGGAAGCCGAAAAATTCTTTTATGTTCAAGCTGCCGACGACAACTATTAAGACCAATGCGATCTTAATAAAGACTCCAAACAAATAGCTCCGAAACAAGCGCCCATGAATCGCCATGTGGCAGGCTCTTTTAATCAAGTGCTATCTCCAAGGATGGCCAAATGCTGCGGATCCCACCAATGACAAGCGTCATTGCCCTACATCACAAGGAATCCGATGAACCTTGTGTGGTATGCGGTTAACGCAACAAACTTATTTTTTATGTATTGCGGTTCCAAATATTGCCAAGGTGAATATTCTGGAAACGCAGGGTTAATTTTTACTGTGATATCGAGGTAATGGCTAATGCGTGTTGAATCTGTGAAATTCAGTTTGATATTGGTTGTGTTCATGATGCTCGTAATGAACGCAATAAACAGTAACGCTTTGGGTGAAGTAACTTTTTACAATTCCTTCGATGGCACGGTCGATGCCCAGATCGGCGTCGATCCGACCGCAACCGTTCATGAAGGTTCCGCGCAGTTCCAACCAGGCAAACGTGGCCAAGCCTTCCTGGCTGGCGATGGTAACCCTTACCTGTCGTTCGACATAACCAATCTACCAACCAAAGAAGGCACGATCGAGTTCTGGATTCAACCGATCGACTGGGACGCGATCAGCACCGCCACGTTTCATGTTTGGGTTGAAACTGGTAACGATGGCAACGGCGCATGGTTTGTCTTCTACAAATATTACGATGACCAAACAATCCGGTTCATCCGCGAAGGCTCCGAATCCCTCGTGGAGAGAAAAAACCACACGTGGAATGGATGGATCCACTTGGCCATCACATGGTCAGATCAGGGAAGCAGGATTTATTGGAATGGCACCACCGCGAGCATTCTCAAGCCGACCAACATTCCGGATGAATACCCAGGCCCACTTTTGATCGGCGACCGTCCTTGGGGTTCAGATATCGAACGACACAATGAACGCACGCTCATGGATGAATTCTATATCTATGATCGCGCTCTCGAGCCTGAAGAAGTCATGTGGGCCTTTAAAAATGCTGACACGCGTGAAGCGGGCACTGAGGTACCGGCTGGCCTTGTGCCGATGAAGGTGCATGCCAAGATTCTTCCTACGAAGGAAAAAATCATTGCCGAGGTTCGCCACTGGCTCGACGATGACACACGCAGTGAACTCACTGGCACAGCGGAACTCGTGGGCCCAACCCCCCTGGCTCCGGTGAGCTTCACACTGGGCGAGCACACCGCCAATGCCGAACTGACGTTCGATCACCTAACCGAGGGCGACTACAAACTACGCGTGTCTCTGAAGAATGATGCAGGGGAGATTGTTGATGAAGCGGAGGATAAGTTTTTCGTTCCCGCCAACGAATGGCTTGGGAATACCATCGGCATCAGCGATACGCCGCCTCCGCCGTTCACCGCGATCGAAGCATCTGCGAGCAGCATCTCCTTCCTGGGTCGAGAATATTTATTAGGCCCATCAGGTTTTCCGCGACAGATTGCAAGCACATCTAACAATATCCAGGAAGACATGCTGGCTTATCCAATTTCACTACGAGCGTCGATGAGAGGCAGTGATATTAAATGGCAATACGGTCCAGTGGATATGACGAAGCAGTCTGCCGTCGCCGCAGAATATGAAGGACAATGGCAAGGCTCAAAGCCAACCAGCGCCGCGGTTACGCAGTACGTGGGGCCTGGCGGCACCAAAGATGAATCGGGCGATGCCATCCTGCAGATGGATTGGAAAGCCGTGGCTGAATATGACGGCATGGTCAAATACACGCTAACCTTGACGCCAACTGGCGATCCCGTTGAACTCAACAATCTAGAGCTGCGTTTCCCCTTGCACCGAAAATTCGCCACATTGATTAACAGTGGTGCGAAGGTAGGCGCGGTACCCGAAGGCCGAGGCAAACTGATCAGCGCGTCAACCGCAAACTGGTGGTGGCTTGGCAATGAAGATCGTGGGCTGGCGGCATTTTGCGAAAGTGATGAAGCGTGGGATCGCATCGATCGCCCGAACGGATTCCGCGTCCAGCGTCGAGGCAAAGCCATTGAGGCGGTCTGGTCGTTCATCGGATCAAAGACGACGCTCGATGGCCCATGGACGTTCACCTTTGGTATGACTGCCACACCCGTCAAGGACACCGCCGGACTGAGCGGTCGTCCGTCCCGCGTGATGAATTTTAACCGTTGGCTAATGGATACACCCATGTCGTACTCCGACGCAGGGTTACCGGTGATGATCGAGAACGAAGGCATTCGCGATAAAATCTGGAGCAACTTTCACATCCTCTGGCTCGGCGGGCCATGGACACAATACACATTAGATTGGCGATCACGTCCTACGGCGCTTGAGTTTATGCCCGAAGGTATCGACAAGCTCAAGGCCAAAGGGCTCTCGCCGCTCCAATACTTCCTGCCACGCGAAGTGACTGAGAGCATTCCCGAGTGGCGGTACTGGAGTGACGAATGGACAGGCAATAAGAAAGTTAACTGGACCAATGAAATGTGGGACAGCACCACATGCACGCAATCATGGGCCGATTTTATCGTCTGGTACATCATGAACAACGTCAAACGCTATGGATTCTCCGGTATATACATCGACAATTCGCTTCCCATGGCCGTCATCAATCCAGACGTCGGCGCTGGCTATATGCGTGACGGAAAGATGCGTCCAACCACACCTTGGTTCGCCATGCGTGAAATCATGAAACGCCTCTATACCGCCACCAAATTCAATGCCATCGAAAAAAATGAACCGTCGATGGTCATGGCCCACATGTCAGGCGAGTTAGCAGTGGCAAACCTGGGCTTTATGGACAATCGCCTGGATGGTGAGCAATATCGCTACCATTTCATGCACAAAAAAATGGCGCCACACGAAGTGATCACGCTCGACACATGGCGAGCCCGGTTCCTGTCCAGCAATATGGGCAACATGTCATCGATACTCACCTATTCCGTTCAGGGATCACGCAATTTCGTCGCACTCTTGCTGTTGCACAATGCCGACATGTGGATTAATCAGGAAAAGGACGAAGACCTGGTCGCCTTGCATGATATGTGGCAATTGCAGGACGACTTTGGTGTGCAAGATTCGGAACTCCTGCCATATTGGAAGAATGAAAAAATCATTCGCGGCCAGACCGACACGCTCAAAGTCACTGCCTATAAAAAAACCAATGGCGGAACACTCATGGTGATCGCCAACCTGGAAAAGGCAGCGACTGATACGACGCTGCATATCGACTGGTCTAAGCTGAAGTCACCGGGAGAACTCGTCGTGACCGATGCTCAAACCGGCGAAGTATACGAGGCCAACGGATCCTCCCTGGACCTTAGTATCCCAGCACTCGATTACAAAGCAATCATCGTTCAATAGACGGACTGCGTAATCTCAACATTGCGTGCGGAAAAACAAAGTCCATCTGGCGAGTTCATTATGCTTGTGTATCCGTGGATATCCTGGAGATTGAATTCACCGTACCTTTTGCATTAGTGTAAAAGATAGCGTTACAAAGAAATGATGATAGATATTAGTATTTCCGCCTAACGAGCCAAAGGACTACCCCATCTGCCATGCCCCGCTTGCGAATAAAGCGGGGCATGGTTGCACGCGAATTAGGCAATTAGAGCCACTGGCGTGTTTAATCGCCACGATTTTAGTGCTCTGGACTGACCGCCTAAGCGGCTAGTCCGGGTGACCATGGAGAATATTGATGCCAGTTGCTCTAGGCAGGCAATCTCGAAAATGGATTCTTGTCCGCTGCGATGTGTTGGCGGTGCACAAGGCGGCATTGCTACACACCGCGCAACGCACCGCTGTGGCAATTCTTCTCCTCGGCAGCTTTCCCAGCCGCACCCCAATCATCAACCTCGCAACAATTAAAGGGATAAGGATTAAAAAAAACGCGATGCGTTCATCGAGTTTTTTATGCGATCCGCAGTAAAAAAGCATTCATCGCAACTGGTGTCTCACGATGTCTCACTAGGCCATACTATGCCTCACCATGTGTCACCATACCAATGATGGGCAAGGGCTTTCGCAAAAGTAATTGTCGATTAAGGCGTAGCGAATTCGATCTTCATATCACCACGCATTGAAGACGGATTCATCCCTATTGAACATTCCTATTCAATTAAGATCGCTCGATAGTCTTGTGCGGGCACATCCACAGTCAGTGAACGATCGACCGCCTTATAAATTTGATCGCCTTGTGCATCCGTCAGGGTCAGTGTGCCTGACGACTGCAACGCACGCCAATCGACATTCAATGTTGCTTGCTGCGGTTGATTGCTGAGATTTGCCACAATCATCAAGGCACCACCGGTCGGCTTGCGATAGACGCTGACTTTCAATTGATCGGTCTGTCCACCGACTATGGATTGATTTTTCCAATAAGGCAGAAACTCCGAGTCCTGCACACCAAATTCATCTTGAAGTGTCCACATATCGTGAGGTGCCGACATGTCCATGTTTTTGTCATTCGACGGAACCTGGTACCACGCGCCTGCATCGTGCAACAGAAGCAGCGCAATGGTGGTCCGGTTGCATTGCTCCCGATATGCGAAAAGGTCACACCTATGCCCGAGGTTGGCGGCTAGAAAACCGCTGCGCCACTGGTCCAATGGAATCACCTCAACCGGACTCTTGCCTTGGTGCTTAAGTTGGTGCTGATGTTGATGGCCATTTAATCGGCTATCGATGAATCCGAGATACGACACGGGCAATACATCTGATGCGTGAGCCAAAATCATAGAGGGTTCATCCCTGACATCACCTCGCTGTTTGGTCGCGATGTACAAACGCTTAAACACCTCGCGCATTCCAAACCACGGCATAATTGGGCGCATCATCCCGTCACGCATATAGCCGACACCGACATCCGCGTTAACCACTGGCACCGGTGTAGCAGCCTCGACGTAATACCCGGAAAAACCGTAGCGATCCTTGGTGTTAGTCATGTACCAGACAAAATAATCGATCCAACTTGAGGTACAGGTGGTGCGGTCCCAGGTCTTATCCGTTCTCGTGGTTTTGTTATTTCCGTTCCATTCATCACGCCAGTACCGCCATTCCGGAACGCGTTCAGAAACTTCAGGCAAAAAGAATTGCATTGACCACATACGCTTGGCTTTGAGCTTCGCGATAGCAGTCGGCATGATGTTGAGAAGGTCAGGCCTCGCCCGCCAGTCGAGCGCGTATTGTGTCCACGGACCGCCGATCCATAGCACGTGCATGTCGCTCCATATTTTGTCACGCACCCCTTCGTTTGCAATCGTCACCGGCAATCCCGCCTCGGTGTACGACAGGGGGGTGTCCATCAACCATGGATTCGAATACACCACGCGGGACGGACGCCCGCTTAGCCCTGCGGTACTCTTGACGGGTGTAGCGGTCATGCCAAAAGTGAATGTCCATGGCTTATCAAGTTTAAACTTGGACTTGATAAACGACCATACAACTTCCACCGTGTCACCACGCCGATCAATGTAAAAACCGTCAGGCCGATCGATGCGATCCCACGCCTGATCGCTTTCATAGAAAGCAGAAAGCCCTGCGTCCTCATTACCCACCCACCACCAGTTGGCGACTGGCGCCTGGATGACGTTACCCACGCCTTCAGGAATCGCCCCCTTCATAATCGGGCTGTTAATCAGCGCGGCGAACTCCTTTTTCAGCGGAAATCTAAGCTCTAAATGATCAAGATCTACATCATTGGCCGTCGGCGTTAATGTCAAGGTGTACTTGAACATCCCATCGTATTCCGCCTCCGCTCGCCAATTCATCTCAACCTCCACTACATCACCTCTCACATGCCTGGTTGTTTCAATGGATGCCACGGCTGGGGTGTGACCTGACCATTGACCGGCGTAGATTGCGCGCGTTTCATCGGCTTGTTCCAGATGTCTGCCTTCTTGATACCGCCAACGCAATCGACTACCACGCAACGACGCATTTACCTGCACAGGTGCAGCGAGCAAGCCGTGCCCAACACTTGTGATCTGTTGCGGCAAGCCCGAATCATCAAACTCATACTGGCGCCCCCAACAGTTGAATTGCTCATCGGTCGCATCAATCACCGTAAACGGCGGAGGTACCCGATCGCTGATCCCTATGGTGTTGCCCAACCATTCATTGGCTGGTACAAAAAAAGAATCTTCCGCTTCATCAAGCACCTCGCCATCAGCATCCATCAGTCGTACACGCAGTGTGTAATCCCCAGCGGCCAGCTTATCAAATGGAAACACACCCTCCGCATCGTGTTCGGCAACGCGTAGGGCCACAGGCGTTAGCGATGTGGGCCCCAGCAATTCCGCCGTACCCGTTACTTTTTCGCACGCGTCTTCATCGAGTCGATGCTGCGCCTGAGCAACAATCTTGCCTTGCGAGGGAAGAATTTTCGCCTTGACTTTCATGGGGACCAAACCACCTGGCACGTCCGTGCCCGGCTTGCGATCCGCAGCGTGCTCATAGGCCCAACGGATCTCCTCCGGTTCCAATGCGCGGTCATAGATATAGAACTCATCGAGTAACGTACGCTCACCATTGCGAGCGATATCCTTCGCCCAAGCCCGGTCACCAATCAACATCCGGCCAAGAAATTCCTCACCTGCCGACGCCAATGGCGTCATGGACTCGGACGGCTCTCCATTCCAGTAGATGGTGCTTGCCTGTGGCGACCACGTTACCGCCAGATGAATCCATCCCTTCCACGCAAACGGCTTGCGTTCCACCAGTGGATTATTCTGTTCACGGATCAACCGCAGTGATTGGTCCTTGTAATACTTGTAAAAAATAAACTTTTGGCCAGCCTGACCGTCTGTGTCTGTTTCTACCCAGACGTGAAACGTCAGCGTAGACACCGAGTCCCAACCCAACGGCTTGATCCAGAATTCAATGGTGCCCTCAGCAGCGGGCAAGTTTGCCGCGTCAAAAGACAAGTACGCGCTGTCATCGCCGACAAGCAACGCCTGACCTCGCTTGCCGACTTCGAATTGTGCAGGGCCATCGTGTACTTCGGCTTGAGGCATTGCACCCACATCGGCATCGACGGTGCCATCAAAAGATGCATAAAACGGCACCGAAGCGGACGCGGACACAGCCATGCACAGCGTCGCCAATGCGACATATCGTTCGCAAACACGAATAAAATGTGACGTCATTTCAATTTCACCTCGTTACTATGACTCGTGTATTAATCTTCGGGCATCTGCCACTTGACGCTATGACACACTGTTTTTCCGGTTTCCGCCGGTTCAATGTGGTAGGGCTCCAACGCATGAATCGTGACCAGCGTTTCATCCGGCAACTGTCGCGTCGTCGCCCATCCGGTGGATCCGCCGTTGGACATCGCCAGTTGAAATGGGTGTGAGTGGTCCCATGTTTTTCCGCCATCACGACTGACGACCGCGGCAACACCGAATGGCAAGTGATAGTTGGTGTAAGTGCAGAGCAATCGGCCGTCACGTAGAAGCGTCAACTGCCCCTGCACTTTGCTGTAACCGAGAAAATCTCGTGGCGCGGACCATGTGCGTCCCCGGTCATGACTCTCAATCAACACCATGTGACCTGCCGCATGATCATTGGGCATCGCACCGGGTGCATATGGCAAGGGCTGATCTTTGAGTGCTGCGTTCCATTCAAATCGACTGCAAGCCAGAATCCGGCCATCAGGCAAACATTCAAAATCACACTCGGCAAACAGCGGAAAAGGGTCCTCCCAATCCATCTGAACCTCGGTGCGATCGTTCCATGTTCTGCCACCATCGGTCGAAGTAAATAGCCATGCCCGACAGTTGCGCGTCGCGTGTTCCAAATCGTGCTCTGCTGTTCCTGTGCAACGCAAGATGGAAATCGTCCCGTCAGCGTGAATAATCGGCGATCGTGTCGCAGACGTTAACTCGTATGGATGACGCGGTTCGGTTTCGAGCTGCACCGGCCGCCAGTTTCGGCCCTCGTCCTCACTGATGCAGATCCCGTCAAGCGATTCGCTCGAAAACAAAAGCACGCCACTGGGCAGACTATGCAACGAGCCTTCCTTGCCTGCCAGCGGACTGTGTTCGTAGCGCTGCCAAGACAAACCACCGTCAACCGATTCATAGAGCTGCACCGGCCAGGTCACATCGACACAGCCCGTGGGAAACGGAGAAGGAATCTTTTCTGCGAGTATGTTGACCGGTGACGCCAACAATCTACCATCGGGCAATACCGCTAGCCCGGCTTTATACATCCCACGCGGACCGATCTGCGCACGACGTGCAGGCAAGATCGTGTTATGCGTAATCGTATGTGGATCTAGGCCGGTGTACCCAGTCGTTCCCATGCTCATATAGTCGTTACCGAAAGCGTCGTGCTCCCAGCGGAACGATTGTTCGGTTGTAACCATTGATAGCCTTTCAAAAAAATTGACTAAAAAAAACGCAACGATATCCCGCGTACGCCCAAGGGCATACACCAACTCTGAAGCATCCGTAAATTGTTTCGCTGTTATTTGGTTTGGTAAGGATCCCCAACAGTTCGGGCCGGGCGCGCACGATTTGTCGCACGAACTCAATATCAGTTGTAATGGTTATGGCCAAACGCCCATAAAACAAAGTGGAAGATCGCGACCTCATTCCATGACATTGGTGTCATTGCAACTGGGGGATCACCCGTTGCATAAAACGTTGCGAGTGCCTTTTTAAGTTCCTGGGGCTCGACCCAGTGTTTCTCCTTCGAAATACCCCGGTTCGATATAAACCTGTGAAGTCGAATCCAACAATTCGCAATCATCGTCGACAAGCATCTGGCACACGCGTCGCGCCATGAGATCAAGTGGGGCGGCCATGTGTGAAATCATCGGGCGAACATAAGGCCCAAAGCCACGACTTCGAAGCGCCGCGACTGAAATCTGTTGCGGCACACGAACGCCGCGCAACATGAGCTCACTCGTCATCACATGCGCCATCTGATCGTCATAAGCAATAATTCCGGTCGGCGGGTTATCCAGAGCCAACAAACGATCCAATTGGGTATCGATGCTTTCAGGAAACTCGTCCCAGCCGGGAACCGGCGTGAGCTGGTGTCGTGTGATGGCCTTGAGATAACCACGCGGCCAAAGCGAATCGCGATAATGCGTACGATGACGATCCTGTTCATCTGGCATGGTGACGTGATTGCAAAATGCAATCCGCCGATGCCCCATTTCGACGAAGCGCTCGGTCAGCATTTCGGCCGCGTGCGACTCGTCAATCTGCACAGAGGACAAGCCGCAATCCGGTCCGTCCACCACAACCGTTGGGATGCGCAACTTGCGAAGCTCATCGGCAAAATGCGGCCACATGTCGCTGAGCACCACCAGCTTGTTCACGTAACCGCCACCGACGATCCGCGGAAGCATCTGATCGACATTGCATGCGCCGACCATCTCCTCAGTGGTTGAAATCATGAGGTTGTGTTCGCACTGCCCAAGGCACCCAGCCAGGACCGAGATGAACTGAGCATACTCGCTTAGATACAGCTCACTCGCACTGTCCTCGGATTGACAGGCCACAACCAGCCCCACATTCTGCCGCAATTGTTTTTTTAATTGCCGTGCAGCCACATTGGGTTGATATCCCAATTCACGGGCCGTCTTCTCGATGTGCTGGCGCGTCGAAGCTCGAACGCGACGATCACCGCGCATCGCTCGCTGGGCGGTTGTCAAGCTCACACGAGCACGATTTGCAACATCTTCAAGTTTGGCTGTCACCCAAAATCCTTATTCAACAATAGACTATCCATAGTCATTATGCACAAAACTCGCACTGCGCCAAGAGGGCAATACCAAAACCAATAGTCCTGTCGTCAATAAAATGCATAACACGTTTATTTACAGTCTATTAATACAGTAATTCATCATGGTCGCAACTTAACCAATACTGCCTGGCATTGAATTATTATTTTTTGCTTTCAAGTCAATTGACTGACGATAGTCATTTTGATATTCTCGTCCCGGAAGCTGATTTTTTTATTATGTTTTAGTTAGGCTGACGCATGCAGTCCCAGACCACCACCAAACAAAAATCACCCAACAACGCCACCCAAAGCGACGGGGTCGATTCGATTAGCGTCGCATTATCTCCCATGCATGAGGGGGACGCGTTGCTTGTACGCACGGCCGAGATGCTCCAAAACTATCTCAAGCGGTTATTCAAAATTGATGCTGCTCTTGCGCCAACGCCCAGCCCATCTACCCAACATTGGATCATCCTGCGACTTAGCGATAAAAAGGAGAGCCCATCGCTTTCCGAACAGGGTTATATCCTGCGCCGTCATCCGGTTTTCGCGGATCATTTGGAGATCATTGGCGGCTCCCCTGTTGCGGTGTATTGGGGTGCGGCTGAACTTGCGGAGTTCTGGGGGGTGCGATTTGCAACCACCGGCGACCTGTTTCCGGATGCACCAGGGTCGCTGCGTCTACCCGACCAGACCATCGTGCGCGAGCCAGTGATTCCTCACCGTGGCGTGCGCTTGTATAACGATTGGCCGAATGACACCAGTCAATGGGCGCATGGTGAATATGAGGTCATTCTCGATCAACTCGCCAAGATGCGCGTGAATCAGGTGTTGATGGCGATCCGCCCGATAGACCCGTTCGCGCACATGCAATGGCGAGGATCAGCAAAAAACGTCGCGGCAACCAAATACGGCTTCCGATTACCATTGGAGCCTGACATGATCGGCTACGACCATTTCGTCAAGTCCGGCGATGCCGCCCGCGGCGAATTCAACAACTCCGACCTCGACGGCCACCCCACGTATGAACAAACAATACTCGCAGGCGACGCCTATCTAACGCAAGTCCGCAAGGCTGCGCACAAACGTGGCATCCAATTGGCTGTGTCGGTTACTCTGACCGATTTCCCTGAGCCGGTGACACGCCAGTTGGTGAAAGAAACCGGAAACGCCCACGTCGGCGCGAACAAGACCAGCAATCTGACCCGCATCCGTTATGGCCAATGGGTTGAAGGCGCGACACCCGAAATCGCCGCCGCCATGTCGATCCGAAACCCACACTACTTAGATCTGGTTCGTACGGCCTTACAAACCTACGTGAATGCCTTCGATCAATGCGACGCGATTTACCTGTGGACTTCGGAGTTCCGTAATTCGGAAATTGATGTTGATTATGCATGGAACGACCTCGAAAATCGCTGTCGGCTCAGCGAGATCATGCCTTTTGACGAACTTATCGAGCAGGCACGATCTAAAGCTGAAATCAATCCAGATCGCGCGGAACATGAAGTCAAGGCGGACCTCTGCCTATTGTGGTTATATGACGACCTGCTCAATCGCCATCCGGTAAAAACCACTTCAACGTCACCGCGAATCGTACCCAGTGGATTGAACGCCGACCTGAATCGATACATTCCGCGCGTGTTGCCGGACTGCGAAGAGTATCTGGTCAACCTTGGCTACATGCCGACGAGTATCAAGCGATGGGAGCACACGCTCAAACCTACGGGTGACAGTAGCATACGTTTTTCGATGGTATTGACGACTGAAGATGACAATGTTGGTCCCTTCCCTCAATACTCTCTGCCATCGGTTGCCCAATCCATCAAAGCGGCAACGGCCCACCATGTCTGTGGCTTTTTCACTCGACAGTGGAACTACACCAAAACGCTACCGGCACTGCATCATTTAACGCATGCTTCGTGGCAACCTGATCTCGAACCTGCCGACGCCATGCAACATCTATTCGAACCTATATGCGGACCTGCGGCGATGTCGCCGTTGTCCACGGCGCTGACGTGTCTGCAAGACCTGACGACTCAGATGCACACCCGTTTGGATTGTCCCACGTTCCTCGCTCCCCATCTGATCAGTGGAAGATGGTCAGGTAAGGATTCGGCCTACTTCGGACAAGCCGACAACATCCGCAGGCTTGAGAAAATCCATCGCGAGCTCGAAACTGCGATGGGCCCGTTACATGACGCATGCCAACTATCGAAACCCGCGGGTGTCGAGCTTCTTAATTCAATGTATGAGCACGCCAGATTCGGATTGAAGTGGATCGAAGCGTTGATTGCGATGGCGAACGCGAAAGTCGCGCACAAGCAAGGCGGTCAGGCTGATCAACGTGGCGATATCGACCAGTTTGATCGCTACCAGCAGGACGTCGCTGATTATTTGAAACAAGCGAGCCTGCATTTTGAAGAGGCCACCCGAGCCTGGAGTCAATGTATCGATGATCGATGCGACCTTGGCGTGTTGGCGGTGCTGCATACATACGCCATCAAAACGATCCGCGCGATAACTCACCTGGCTGACCTGGACGCCATCCACTGGTCGAAAACCTGCTAACGCGCGTCAGGCAATCGCACTGGCAGCCAAACAGCAATACAGGATTCGTTAAGAACAATGACGCACTCTACACCATTAAGTCCATTGAAAACCGGCCTGATCGGCTGCGGGGATTTTAGCGCCTTTCTAGGCCGATATATCCAAGAGGTAGCTGACATCACAGCGGTATGCGACATTCGGCCTGACGCAGCGAACGCGGTTGCTGACACGCTCGGTGGCGGGCCCACCGTCTATACGGACTTCCGAAAAATGTTTACGGAAGCCGACCTTGAAGCAGTATTCATCACGGCGGCAAACTTCGTCCACGCCGAGATTGCGATTGCCGCAGCTGAATCGGGATTGCACGTCTTCTGTGAAAAGGCGATGGCTCGCACGGTTGAAGAATGCTGGGCCATGGTCCATGCCTGCGAGAAGGCGCAAGTCAAATTGATGGTCGGCCACAAGCGCCGATTGCGTCCGAGCTGGTCGAGGATGATCGAATTAACTGCCGATGATCAGTTAGGCAAACCTCTGAGCGCCACAGTAACGCAATACGCCGACATGCGACCCTACAACTATCCAGGCACATGGTGGTCCGACGCGGCATTCAGCGGCGGATCGTATGCCGTGCTCGGCGTTCATGTGATCGACTGGTTCGCGGCAATGTTCGGCCCAGCGCAACGCGTCTCGGCGATCAACGGCCCGACCATAGACGAAGACTACCGATACCCGACGATCCACCATGCAACGATCCAATTCAGTTCCGGTGGAATCGCTTCAATCAACACAAGCTTTCACTATCCGATCCACAAATTCCGCGAGGCGCAAGGGCCTATGGTCCAGTGCGAACACGGCGGGTTAAAGCTGGTTCCGCAAATGGAACACTTGGACCTTTATTACCAGCGACTCAATGAGTTGGAGCCGCAGCATGAGCGATTTATGATCGCTGACGATTTCGACCCAGCCTATCGCCGTGAAGTCGGTGACTTCGTGCAGTGGGTACGCGGCGAGATCGCTGATCCCTGTCTGACTTGGCGGGAAGGGCTGCGTTGTGTGGAGACGATGCAAGCGTTTTATCAATCGGCCGACCAGCAAGGTGCGTGGGTCGACCTGCCATTAACACCGGTAGCGGCGAACTGATTAAATCGAAACTACCTTTTTTACAGCGCAATAGTCATGATGTTTGATACTCATAAAATCGTTCATATTCGTGGTGTCGATCACCCCGAGTCACTCGGTGTCGCGCCAAACGGCAACGTTTATACCACCGGCACCGGCTGCCAGGTCTATCATGTCGACATCACGACCAACCAGGCCACGCAAGTTGCAACCACTCCGTCCCGCGTGCTCGGCAGCGCCGTGGATGGCAACGGTCATGTCTACCTCGGGCACTTGGCCGGTGACGTACTCAAGATGACGCCCAATGGTGAATTGAGTACCTATGCGACCGCGCCCGGTGGCCAAAAGTTCATGTGTCCAAACTACCCCGCCTTCGACAAACAGGGCAACCTTTATCTATCTGATAGCGGGACTTGGGCGCGAAAAGTTGAAGGCGTCATCTACAAAATCCCACCCGGTGGAGGCGAAGCGGTGCGATGGTATCCGCAATGCGTGGATACACCCAATGCCATTGCGCTCGACGCCGAAGAAAATTTCCTCTATTTCGTGGAAACGTTCGGCAACAGCATCTCACGAATCGCGATTCGTGACGATGGCTCAGCGGGTGAATTCGAACGTGTGGTTCACATGCCTCGCCATATCCCCGACGGCATCGCGATTGACGGTGACGGTCGCGTTTGGATCGCTTGCCATCGCCCGGATGCGATCTACGTGTATGACCCGAAAACAAAACGGTTGGAACTGTTCTGCGAAGACTGGTCTGGCGAAGAGTTGCGTGGACCAACCGACGTCGCGTTTGCAGGCCCGAACCGTGACATCCTACTCGCCTCGTCACTCGACAATCTGGTTGTCCATCGTTTCGACGGCGTCGATGCCCGTGGGCTGCCTTTGAACCATCCGAAAATCAGTTGAAGACTATGAAAATCACGGATATTCAATGTCACGTTATGGCGGTACCCGGCCCTGATGGTCGAACGTTGCGGCGTAACTGGATTTTTGTGGAGATAAGTACCGACGCCGGCGTGGCGGGGATCGGTGAAGCCACCACGGAATACCACGACCTGGCCGTGGTGGCGCAAATCGAATCCGAACTGCGTCCTCGCCTGATCGGTATGGATCCAACAGACATCGAGCGCATTTGGCAACTCGGTTACCGTGATTTCTGGTGGCGACGCGGCGTGGTGCATACCAGCGCGATGAGCGGGATTGACCAAGCCTTGTGGGACATCGCAGGCAAAGTCGCTGGTCAACCTGTATTCAAGCTACTCGGCGGACGCGTGCGCGATCAAGTGCGATGCTATACCCGTACCGATTCGTCGACCGGCACACCTGAGGATGTTGCAATGGATGTCCGCCGTGATGGATTCGATGCTTACAAACATTCGGCCGGCACACCAACGCGGCCGTTTGACCTCAAGCAACAGGTTGATGTTGCCGTCGATGAACTGTCACGCATGCGTGCTGCATTTGGTCCCAATGTCGATCTTATGATTGATGCCCACGGGTGGTTTGATCTGGTTGCCTCCTGCGCACTGGTTGAAAAGCTCGTACCACTGGACATGTTTTTTATCGAAGAACCCATGAACCAGGATCGACTTGATGACTACGTGCGATTGAAACAGGCATTCCCCGGCATCCGCATCGCCGCCGGTGAACGTTTGATGACACGCTGGGATTGTCGGCCGTGGTTCGAACGCCAGGCAATTGACATTTGTCAGGTCGATATCAGTCACACCGGTGGCGTCAGCGAATTGATGCGCATCGCGACATATGCTGAAACATATCACATCACGATCGCACCACATAACCCGTACGGTCCTGTCGCATTGGCTGCTTCAGCGCATGCCGCCGCAGCGATGCCTAATTTTCTGATCCTCGAACATTGCCGTCTTAAACCGTGGTTCGACAAAATACAGCAACAACCTTTATCGATCAAAAGTGGTTACATCAATGTTGATGAACTCGCCACGCGTACCGGCCTTGGCATCGAACTAAATATGGACGTGGTCAGACGGTGCGCTCAAAAGCACGAATCGCTGGATGCCTTGAGCTACCAACAAACCGACGGCAGCACGCCGCTTTTCTGAACCTTCAATCACCTGAATCATAGGAATTATCAATGAAACAAATCCGTGGCGTTGTCCCTGTCCTGCCTATCCCTTTTCATAAAGACGAGTCAATCGATGAAGCTTCGCTTCGGAAGGTCGTCGAGTATGTGGTGTCGCTGAATCTACCTGCAATGTGCCTGCCCGCCTACGGTAGCGAGTTTCAAAAACTCAGCGATATCGAACGGAAGCGAGTTGTTGAGATCGCGATCGAAACGAGTGCCGGCCAAGTCCCCGTAGTGGCGCAGGCCAATCATGTTTCTTCGCGGATCGCCTCGCAGATCGCGCGTGACTACCAGGAGATCGGCGCTGATGTCATCAGCTTTGCACTGCCCCGTCAATTTGCCGTTAACGAACAAGACCTGCTCGATTACAGTGCAACGATTTGCGATGCGGTTGATATCCCGGTGCTGATTCAGGATTTCAATCCCGGCGGCACCACGATCGATGCCAATTTCATCGCGACCCTTGCCAATCGCTGTGACAATTTTCGTTACGTGAAGCTGGAAGAACCAATGATCGTCAATAAGATCAAGCGTATCCGTGATCACGTCGGCGAGCGCGTGGGCATCCTCGAAGGCTGGGGCGGTTACTACATGCTCGAAGCCGTGCCCGTCGGCTGCATCGGTATTATGCCCGGCGTTCCAATCGCAGGGCCACTACAAGAAGTCTTCGACCTGGTATACAACGGAAAAACCATTGAAGCGATGGTCCTGTTCGCCCGTTTACTACCATTTATCAATTACACGCTTCAAAATTTCGAACTCTTCCTGCAGGTTGAAAAACGCTTGCTAGTCCGTATGGGCATTATCGAATCGCCTATATGTCGCATGCTGACTTACCGACCGACACCGACCGAACTCGAGTATATCGACATCCTTGTTGAGCACATGTCGAACTTGGCCTGTCTCAAAGCCTGACCGCAAAAGAATCGATCAAATAGTTTTCACGGAATCGCGAATGATCAGAGTACTTGTTCTAGCAAAATTCATAGGCACAAACACAGTTTTCTAACCCCTTGAATCTCTAAGGAATTTATTAAAAAATTCAACCGTCGCCACACGGGCAATGTTTTTCATAGAACAACCATTAAGTAAACCAACCGACAGAAAGCGTGAAAGAATTGTCACACATGACCACCACAACAACAGTATCCACAGCACTGAACAATCAGGATTTAGCCAAACAGTTTAACGATCAGGGCTATGTAATTCTCAAGCAATGGATCGACACTAAAATTGTCGAAGGCACACGCAATGCCCTGAGCGGTTGGGTCGATCAGTTGGCCCATCAACTCGTCAATGAAGGCGTTAACGATACGCTGTATGCCGATGAGCCATTCGAGACGCGGCTGGTCCGCGTGGTCAGCGGTTGCCCGCATCGCATGGTCAGAGAAATTCGTAAGGAATTGCATTGGCCGCAAATGTTTGGCTTGTTTTTTAACGCAAAGATATTGGATGTGGTCGAGGCGTTACTGGGGCCTGAAATTCGTTTGTATCCCAACTACACCGTGCGACCCAAGCTGCCCGAAATGGCGATCACTCAAGTGCCATGGCATCAAGACGCAGCCTTCACCGCGTCGGGACATCACGGATCCGATCCAAATGCAGGAGATTTGAAAGCTGATCAGCTTCGCATGGTCAATGCCTGGTCACCGCTGGTTCCCGCCTACAAAATAAACGGATGTATGCAATTCATTCCCAAGTCGCACAAACTGGGAATCGTTCCCCATGAGAAAAAAGCCTTTGAATATTTGGAGATCACGCCCGAGGCACTGGCGCCACGACTCAAGGATGCGATCAATATTGAGCTGGACCCAGGCGATGTCGTGTTGTTCAGTAACATGATGTTTCATGTCGGCCAGCCCAACTTGGCAAAGTCAATTCGATGGAGTTGTGATTGGCGCTATCAGGATGCGACGCAATCGACAATGCGCACAGAAAAGGGACACCTCGCTCGATCGACACGTGACCCCAAAGCGGTCGTACGCAACGCAACACATTGGGCAAGTTTGTCATTCGCATGAACGAACAAAGAAAACACTTGACGCTCACCCAATGGCATTCAAAAATTCTTGCCGTGTTATTCCATAATGTAAGGTCATGGCAGCAATCGCTCGGAACAATCAATCGATAACTCGTGAATACAAAATTCGTGTCGATTTACAACTTCGATTTGAACAAGACCGTCGAACACCAATCCAAACACGGTCGGGTAAAATACAACAGCCGCGGTTCGCAGAGCGAGTAAAAACCCAAACCACGAATTCAACCCAAAATCTCGCAATCTCATAAGACCAGTATTTGCTAGGTGCCAACAATTCGGAACCCTTCTCAAAATCCGACAAATATCCCCGAAGCCACGCCAGATTGTAAAGGCAAACCATGGGGCCAAAATGGAACCGAAATGCTGCCTTCAAGAGAATCGCTTCACGGCTCAAACCCATGCCAGGGGCCAGCGACCCTGACACAAGTCAACTCTTTGCATAGCAATGATTCGCCACATGTAAGCCGGGGCTGTTACCTGGCAAAATAGACAACATTAAGCCTGAATTCTCAGGATGTAACCCAAATTTACGCTGATTTATAGCTACCCAATCAGAGACGATTTGATGGATCAAAGAGAACACTCCTAACAACAACAACCGTTTTCCATCAAGACGTTTGATCTGAATCGCCATGTGGATGGCCGCTTAACGTGATCTGTCCGGCGGCTTTTTGTTCGATCTGTTCGGGTTGCTATCGATATGAATCTCAGCCTCAACCGGATGATGAAGTGATGGATGTGCTGACACGGCATGCCGATAGTCGGCCGCATGTGGGGGAAGGATTGAGATTGATGTTCGATCGGCTGCGCTTAAAAAATCAACAGAAACGCGTATGACATTCATTGCCGGCCCGAAATTTATATAAGAACTACGGAGGAAAAATGGTGTGTGTGCGGTGTAAGAGGCGCGTAGGGGGTTAGATTTCACCGCCCCAGTTGCCGGGGTCATCGGGGATGTCGGGGGTGGAGTTGTTGTTGTCATCATCGTCGAGTGGGGCGTTGCGTTTATAGCTGAAGCTCATGAGGATGAGGCCGAACTCGAATAGCAGGTACAAAGGCAAAGCGAGCACGATCATGCTGATCGGATCGGCGGGCGTGAGCAGTGCTCCGATGACGAGTGAGCCAAGGAAAGCATAACGTCGGTAGGGCCGAAGCCAATCGGGATCGACCAATCGCGCGAACCCGAGGACGAGCATGACCAAAGGCAATTGAAACCCAACGACGATGCCAAGTATCAACATGCTGACAAAGCCGACGTACCATCCGATTTCAATCATCGGACTCATCATGGAATTAGCGGCGAGAGGCAAGGTGCGTGTTTTGCCGTTGTAAAAAATGCGTAGCTCGCCGACGTGTTGGTTGATCCAGATTTGTCCATCGAAAGGTTGGGCCGGATCGCGATCGATCATGGGCACGATGGTTGGGGAGGTCGTGGTATTCGTAGGAGAGGGCGAGGCGTTTGAATCAGCCGCAGTATCAGCAGCAGTATCAGGCGCAGTACCAGGCGTGGCGTGAGATTCGGGAGAATCATGGTGGGGCACATGTGGGGGAGAGTGCGGCGGAGGGTGCGGCGGAGAGTTGGGGGGAGAGTGGG
>JAUHYI010000061.1 GCA_030426385.1 Phycisphaerae bacterium | reverse complement strand
CCCCCCGCGCGGCTGTTCTCTCCCGCTTCCCCACCTGCATTCCCCCCCGCGTTTTCCCCCGCAGCACTCAACGTCTCTTCACATACAACTTCAGACGTATCTTCAGATGCACCCACATCCGATGCCACAGGCTTCGCCTCAGCTGATTCCAACGGCAATCGTGGGATTCTCGAATTCGGCACCGTTAATACGCTCACAAGAGTAAAACGCCACACCCCCCCATTTATTGCACCCCCCCACATTTTCCCCCGCACTACCGATATCACCTGCAAATCATGCCTGGTTCTCCACCACCCCCAACCACCCCCAGCCCCCCCAAACCACCCCAAACCCCACATCCGCTAGCATAACACCTCATGCCCGCTTCCCGATACCAGAATCTCGATCTGCGTGATGGCCACGCGGTTGCCCAGACCCTGTCCGACGCCGCTCACGCCAATCGGACCAGTCCGCTTCGCTGTGGCAGCACCGCCCATTTGCCCGCAAAAAACCACAACCTCGTCTGGATGACCGGCGATCTGCATGACCATGCCCTGAATTTGCAACGCATCGTCCATCTGGCTGACCTCGAGAACAACCCGGACGACCATCTGGTCCTCCACGAAATGATCCATGGCCCGCACCTGGTCAATGGCATGGACTTATCCATCCGCATGCTCGCGCGGGTCGCGGCGTTAAAAACCGATTATCCCGATCGCGTTCACCTGTTGCTGTCCAATCATGAATTGGCTCAGATGCTCGGCACCGGCATTTTGAAAAATGCCCAGAATGTCATCGAGTCGTTCAACGATGGCATCGATTTCTTGTATCACAATACCGCTGAGGCAGTCCGATCAGCTTTCAACGATTACGTCGCCAGCCTGTTACTGGCTGTGCGCACACCCAACGGCATATTGCTCAGCCACAGCCTCCCTTCGCCGCGTGCCATGCCCGACTTCGATGCGACGGTCATTGATCGCGAACTGACCGCTGACGACCTGGCCAACCACGGCAGCGCTCACACCATGGTCTGGGGCAGACATCAAACGGCCGAACAGATTAATAACCTGGCCCAAATGTGGAACGTTCACTATTTCATCGTCGGCCATCAATCGGTCGACATGGGCTTTGAAATGCGGCTGCCTAACTTTTTCATCATGGCCAGCAATCACGATCACGGCCAAGCCTTGCCAATCGAATTGGACCCTGCCTATGATGCCAATACCCTCGCACGCCAGACCGTGCCCCTGGCCAGCGTTTCCGTATGAGACACGCCAACCCCCTGATCAACTGATCACCTGTTCGCCTAATCGCCTGACGACCCGACCGCAATAACTGCAACACATAACTGCAACACAGGATTAACCCCATGCATCCATCACGACTCTTGTCTTCACGTCCCCACGCTCTGAAAAAATGCCTGTGCATCCTGGCCACCACGTGCTTGATCGCCATGCCCGCATCCCACACGCTGGCCGAGGACGCTGCAACAACAGCTCCCTCATCCTGCACAGACTGTGCCTGTTCGGCCACGAATCAAAACAACAATACCTCACTGATCACCACCGTGGCGTCCACGCGTCACAATCACGACAGCGTCATCACCGGCACCGTGCAATTCACCAAAACCGAAAAAGGCATCCACATTGTCGCGGACATCGCAGGCTTACAACCCAACGCCACCCATGGCTTTCATGTGCATCAATTCGGCGACACCTCGGCCGACGACGGCACCAGCGCGGGCGGGCATTTCAATCCTGATAACCATGACCACGCTCTGCCCCACGAACCACATCGCCACGCGGGCGATCTGGGCAATCTCATCACTGATGAAAACGGCAATGCCCATTACGAAAACACGGTCGACAACCTGACTCTCACCGTCGGGCCAACGGCCATCCTCGGCCGAGCTGTCATCATCCATGCCAAACCCGACGACGGCGGCCAACCCACTGGCAACGCCGGGGCCCGCATCGCCATCGGCGTCATCGGCTACGCTAAAAACTAACGCCCCCCACCCCCCACGTTTCCCCCGCGCGCTTTTCACGTTTTCACCGCGTGCTTTTAACCGTTCCCCGCCGCTTGCGGCTTAGCGCTCCCACTTCGCCCCCCACTTCCCCCGCATCACTACAACGCTGTGTTTCTTCGCAATAATTCGGCCACCACGCCATCCCCATGAACCAGATCGTACGCCACATGCGCGTGCAGACATTTCACACTCGACCAGCATTGGACTCCAGCGATTCCGCGTTTATCCAACAATGCTAACAATGCCAGTAATTCCACGCCGTCTGCTGTTTTTACAGACGGTGCCGATTCGGTTGGCCTCGCGATTGGCCCATCATCACCGCGCACGACGCTTTCACCCCAGGCCCGACGTGTGGCCACATACACGCGGTGATTTTCTGTCAGCGCCCCCATCATCGCCGCATCGTCGTGGAGTTGCGATTCAACGCGCCTGATCGCGCCGCCTGATTCCAGTTGGGCCAGATGCAATGCACGCGACGGACACGCCAACCAATACAAATCGGCATACGGCGTGACGCGTTTTCGCACATGCCGTATCGGGGCCGTCGCCAAAACCAGGGGCATCCCCTGATCATCTCGCTTGGCCACCCGCACCAAACCCCGAGGCTTGCGTCCAAGCTGTTGCGCCACCCACGCCAAATCGTCATCAGTCAATTCTGTGAATCGTTCTATTTCCGACATCACGACAACATTTTTCTCCCCATCCACATGCGACAACAATGACGCCAATAACGCTAATAACACCCCCCAACCCATCACGACGCCTCAACCCGCTCTACATAGAACATCGAATCGGCTGCGCGTGGGCCGATCATGTGCCAGCTCATCGGAAATTTTCGTTTGCGATCCGCATAGCTTTTAAAAATGTTTTGCCCCCATTTATATTGCTGTTCGATATTGCGTTCGACTTTGGCGATATCGCTATTCGGAATAAATTTCCGCGTCATATAATTCCAGTTCGGATCCAATCGAACCAACAGATGCCCTTCCGACCATTCGATCGGATAACCATGCACAAACCCCTCGCCCGAATTCGGCGTGTGATACCAGTAACACACGAACCGATCCTTGTCGGCGGTCGAGGTATCCTGCGTGCCCCCCACCAGTAGCCGTGCATGACTCACACGCACCGGCGAAACACCCCACCGCTTGCGCGCGATAAACACACGCTTGTCACGCACATCCATCAATCCCACATGTGGATAATCCACACGCAGTTTCTCCGTGCAATACTGCGAATTTATTCGTAATTCGTCGGCCACAGAATGAAACTACCAAAAACATCCAAATTGCGCAACACCCCCCCCATCCCCCCTATCCAAACTTCCCCCGCTTTGCGTACTTACCGGTCTGGGTTTACGATCCATCACCATGAACACCTCATCCCCCGCAGCCGACTCTGTCAAACCCATTTTTGCCAAGGGTGACGTGGTCGAACAAACCGATGAACAGATCGTCCTGTCACTGCCTGGCACGAATTATCGGATGCATTTGGCCATTGCCGCTGGCTCACCACCACTGGGCGAAGGGATCAATCGCCGAGCCCGTGGCCGCATCACCGCTCAGGCCAAACGCATTGATATCCCCCAAACCGGCGGGCGACTCATCGATCCGGTTTACGGACGACCACGTCGTATCCAGGGACGCGTCCACGCCATCGACGCCGCAGCCAACACATTGACCATCCAAGGCCCAACCGCCTTTGTTATCACACCCATGGCACCCCAAACGGCCAAGGATTTTGCCGTTGGGCAATTAGTCAGTTTCGATGTCGAACGTGGCGCCCGTTTTGAACCGATGACCCAATAGCCACAACTTGTAAACGTGGCCCGAAACATTCACGTTTCAACAAACTCGACCCCTGATCAAACACGATATCGGACCCTCACGCATGACCACCAGTAACGCAACCAGTCTCAAACGCATCCTGATCACCGGTGGCGCAGGATTTCTAGGCTCTCACCTCAGTGATCGACTCGTCGAGCAGGGACACGATGTTATCTGCCTCGATAATTTCTTCACCAGCCAGAAATACAACATCACCCATCTTCTGGGCAAACCAAACTTCGAATTGATCCGCCACGATGTTACCCATCCCATCTGGCTCGAGGTCGATGAAATTTACAATCTCGCCTGCCCCGCCTCACCGGTCCACTACCAATACAACCCCATCAAAACCACCAAGGTTTCAGTCATGGGGGCCATCAATGTCCTCGGCATGGCCAAACGCTGCCGCGCCAAAGTCTTCCAGGCTTCCACCAGCGAAGTCTATGGCGATCCCACCCCGGAACATCATCCACAAACCGAAGATTATCGCGGCAACGTCAATCCCATTGGCATCCGCGCTTGCTACGACGAAGGCAAACGCGTCGCCGAAACTTTATTTTTCGACTACCACCGTGCCAACAACGTCAACATTCGCGTCGTCAGAATTTTCAATACCTACGGCCCTCGCATGCATCCCTACGACGGGCGTGTCGTCAGCAATTTCATCATCCAGGCATTAGCGGGCAACGACATCACCCTCTACGGCGGCGGCAAACAAACTCGATCGTTCTGCTACGTCGACGACCTCATCGAAGGTTTCATTCGCCTGATGAACGGGCCCGATGATTTTGTCGGCCCATGCAACATCGGCAACCCCGATGAATTCACCATTCGCCAACTCGCCGAGATGGTCATCGAACTGACCAACTCCAAAAGCCAACTCGTCGACATGCCCCTGCCCAAGGATGACCCGCTGCAACGCCAGCCCAACATCTCCTTGGCCAAGGAAAAACTCGGCTGGGAACCCACCGTCAAATTACGCGAAGGCTTGCAGAAAACCATCGAATATTTTGCCGGCCTCGACCTCGACAGGTTCCGCAAACCCACCGACCACACCGCCCACAAATCCAGCGGCATGTAACCCCACCACCACATTCCCCCACGCAATTTGCGCGCTTCCCAATCGGCGATTGTGCATTCCCACTCTGTTTAGCGGGCGACGCGCAGCGTCCCATTTTGCACGCAGCGACATCTCGTACAACAACACAAACCGCTCGCACCACTGCATCACCCGGTCGAAAACGTTATCCTGTACGATCCTATTCCACTAAAAACCATACGAATTCGCAGGATTAACACATCATGTCTACCCCTTCAAACATGTTCGACCTCACCGGCAAAACCGCACTCATCACCGGCGGGGCCACCGGCATCGGTTTGGCCATCGCAAAAGCATTCGTCCAACACGGCGCTCGCGTGCTTGTCGGATCACGCACACAAGCTAACGTCGACAAGGCTGCGGCTGAACTCGACGCTTTGCGTAACGATTCAGGCGACGATCCCGTTGCCGCAGGACTCTCCATTGACGTCAGCAACACCGCATCGGTCGAACGCGGCGTCAAGCGCGCTGTCGACCTGTTCGGCGGCCTGCACATCCTCGTCAACTCCGCTGGCATCATGTGCAAGAAACCCACGTTCGAATTGGCCGCGGATGAATTCAACAATCTCTACGACATTCACGTCACCGGCGCGCTCCGCGCATCGCAAGCCGCAGGCCACATTTTTCGCGAACAACATGACGGCTGCATCATCAATATCTGTTCGATCAGCTCCTTCGTCGATCTGACCCAGGTCGCTGCTTACGCCGCGGCCAAAAACGGACTGCTCGGCCTTACACGCAGCCTCGCCAACGAATGGGCTGCCCACGGCATTCGCACCAACGGCGTCGCACCCGGTTTCATTCCCACCGACATCAACCGCAAGATGATCGAAGGCACCGACCGCGGTCGCCGAATCATCGAACACACGCCCATGGCACGCTTCGGCACCTCCGATGAAATCGCTGGCGCTGCGGTCTATCTCGCGTCACCCGCAGGTTCATTCGTCAACGGCCACACCATCGTCGTCGACGGCGGTTACCTCGCCTCCGGCATCGGCGACTCCGTGGCCCCCTGGACCACCGAATCCTAACCCCCCCCACTTTTCCCCCGCGCTAATAAACTCAACCGCCGCTTGCGGCTTAGCGCGATCCCTCTCATTCACACACCACCCCTCCCTCACCACAAAATCAGAAATTAAAAATCAGAAATCAGAAATCAGCTCCCCCCTCCCTCACCGCGGAATATCTCGACCATGCGGATCCTGCGCAGGCCGATCGGTGCTGTCTGCCAATCGCTTGGCCATCGTCTCGGTCGTCACATGTTCAAACCGTTCCGCCGTCGGATGCAATCGCCCCGCTGGCAAATCCAGATGACGCTCCAGATATGTTTCCCATAATCGATGTGCTCGCACCAGGCGCGTCGCATGTTCCCGACCCGTTTCCGTCAAACGCACATCATCCCCGCCCATCCGATTGAGCAATCCCTCACGCACCAAACGCCCGATCGCCCAGTGACTCACCATCGGCCGAACATCCATCGCATCCTGTAAGATTCGTTGCACCGCTTGCTCGTGTTCGCCTGGATGCTCTTCCAATCGGTACACCAATCCCAGCACATCCTGTTTCACGATATGGAAATTCAGTTGCCATCGATGCACCGCGCGACTGATCACCCCATGCCGAGGCGATAGCAACAACGCCATCACAAACAACAATCCCGCCACCACTGCGATCACACCCGCCGTCGTCGTATCGCTCACCTCTGGAAAAATCATCGAAGGCACCGTAATCGCGCCCACATGCCCCAACCCCGCACTGGCCGCGCCCAACACCAGACTCAGCAGAATCATCACACCCAACCGATCGGTCAACAACCGCGCCGTCGCCGGAGGTACGATCAACATCGCGATCACCAGAATACTGCCCACCGCTTCAAACGCCGCCACCGTCGTCACCGCCACCACAATCATCAACAAGTAATGCATCACGGTCGCATTGATTCCCAGCGTCGTCGCCAATGCCGGATCGAACGCACTGAGTTTAAATTCTTTGTAGAACACGCCGAACAAAATCGCATTGATCGCAAACACAATCAGCAACGTTAAAAACGCTCGCGGCATCGCTATTCCAAACGGCCGAACCGTATCCAACACTGCCTGTTCGATCGAGCCATACAACACGCAACTCGGATCCAGATCCACGTGATCCGCCGATCGCACGATCAGAATCAAACCCACCGCGAACAACGTCGTAAACACCACCCCCATCGCCGCATTACCATCCACCCGGCCAAACCGCTCGACCCACTGCGTAAATAACGTGGTGAGCAATCCCGCCAACACTGCGCCGACAAACATCGTCACGCTTCCCCGACTGCTCGTCATCAAAAACGCCACCGCCAACCCAGGCAACACCGCATGTGTGATCGCATCACCCATCATGCTCATGCGCCGCAACACCAGGAAATTCCCCGGCAGCGCGCACGCCAGCGCCGCCATCACGCCTGTTGCCACTATCCAATTATCAATCGCTGGGGTCCACGTCATAGGAATTTCAATTTTCCAGTTTCCAACTTTTAACTTTTAACTTTTAACTTTTAACTTTTAACTTTTAATGCCGATCCTATTCAATCACATGCGGACTAATCGGCACCTTCGGCAATAACACCTCTGGATACTCTCGACGCAATCGTTCTTCCAACCGGGCCACCATCTCGTCGCCCAACACATGCTCCACCTGATCCGCATCACGATCCACATGCGACGGTGCGATATCCGCATGGGCGATCAAATACATTTCCCATAACCGGTGGTTACGCACATTACGAGCCGCCACCACCAAACCCTGATCCGTCAATCGGTAAACCCGCCCGTCCATATTTTCATCATCACCACCGCTCGCACTGGCCACTTCCACCAGGCCCTCGCGTCGCGCCGCACGCAATGCTCGTAACAATTGCGTGCGACGCCAGGAACGCGCGGCCATTAATCGATCGATCGACAATTGTGTTTGCTCGACCTCGGTCAGTTCCCCTTCGTGCGCAGACTCATTCATCTCATAAAACGCACGCAACACATGCTGGCGCAACACCGAATGCTGTAACACAAACCCACGCCAAACCCGTGGCAACACCCCACGCGCAGGCCCCATCAGCATGCTCACCAAAAACAATATCGCCGCCACCACCACAATAATCGCACCCGCTGGCATCCGGGGAAACAACGCGCTGACCGCCGACCCCAGATAGCCACTCGCCGCGCCAATAACCACTGACAACACCAGCATCATTCCCAACCGATGCGTCCAGAACCGCGCTGCCGCCGGTGGTGTAATCAACAACGCAATGATCAGAATCAAGCCCACCGCTTGCAAACCTATCACCACCACCACACATACCAACGCCAACACCATCGCGTCGAGCAACCCCGTCGGCAATCCCCAGCTCCGCGCATAATTCGCGTCAAAACACAGCGATTTCAGTTCCTTGTAAAACAACAAACACATCACCATGCATACCACCGCCGCCCCGCAGATCAACACAAAATCACTCCACACCATCGAGGCGGTTTTGCCATAGATAAATGATTCCAACCCCGCCTTATTCCCGCCGGGCAAATTCTGTATCACCCCCAGCAGCGCTACCCCCAACCCAAAAAATACGCTCAACACAATCCCCATCGCCGTATCGTCACGCAAATGCGATAACCGGGTGATCCACACCACGCACCCCACCCCAATCAATCCCGCGATCGCCGCCCCCGCCAACAACCCCGGCAAATATTTCCCTTCACCGCCCACGGCCACCATCACTAAAAACGCAATCGCTATCCCCGGCAATGTCGCGTGACTCAGCGCATCGCCCATCAACGACCGCCGTCGCAACATCAAAAACGACCCGATCAATCCCGCTGCCGCGCCCAGAATTGCGGTGCTCGTAATCACCAGCCGCGTGTTGTAATCACGCAGTGTCAGCAACGCCAAAATATCTTCAATCGTCGGCATCAATCCACACTTCCCCCCCACGCTCTGGCTTTAACTTCTATCTCTGAACTCTAAACTTTTCACTTTTAACTTTTAACTTTTTACTTTTTACTTTTTACTCACCGCTTAACCCGCATCTCCCGACTCACCGCGTACGCCGCCTCATCGAGCAGGGTCAACTTGCCACCATAGGTTTTTTGCAAATTCACTTGCGTAAACACCTCATCCACAGGCCCCACCGCGACCAACCGCATGTTCAACATCGCGACCCAATCAAAATACGTCGGCACCGTTTGCAAATCATGATGCACCACCACCACGGTCCGACCTGCGTCACGCAGGTCATGCAATATTCGCACGATCGCTTGTTCGGTCGCCGCATCCACCGCCGCAAACGGTTCATCCATCAGATACAACTGCGCCTCCTGCGTCAGGGCTCGGGCCAAAAACACGCGCTGCTGTTGCCCGCCGGATAATTGACTGATCTGCCGATGCGCAAAATCGGCCAACCCCACTCGATCCAATGCCGTCATCGCCGCCGCACGATGCGATCGCGTCACCGGCCAACACCAACCAATTCGCGCGTACCGCCCCATCGTCACCACATCCAACGCACTCACCGGAAAATCCCAATCCACCGTCTCGCGCTGTGGCACATAACCCACCAACTGACGCTGTTTTTTATACGGCTTGCCGTACACCATCACCCGCCCCGACGCACGCGGAATCAAATCCATGCATGCTTTCAACAATGTGCTTTTGCCCGCACCATTGGGCCCAACAATCCCGATCACCTTCCCATCCGGCAGGTCCAGATCGATATCCCACAACACCGGCTTGCGATGATACGCCACCGTCAGATCATGCACCGACAACGGCGAATCTTCGGGGTGTTCCTGACCCGTCGCAATCACATCCACATTGGCTTTCGCATTATCAATCACAGGTTTTTGTATCGTTCCACTCATGATTTGGCTCGTACATTTTCACTTAATCAGTAACCTGACCCCCCAGCGCCTTCGCAATCGTTCTCGCGTTGTGTTCAATCATTCCCAGGTACGTTCCCTCATGCGTCCCGGCTTTTCCCATCGCATCCGAAAACAATTCGCCTCCTACGCGTACCGCGTGGTTTCTCGCTTCCGCACCTTCGATCAATGCACGCACATTTTTGTCCGACACGCTCGATTCGACGAACACCGCGGTAATCTTTTTCTCCACAATAAAATCGATCAACTTGCGGATATCGGATAGCCCGGCTTCCGATTCCGTTGATAATCCTTGAATGCCTCGCACATTCAAACCATAGGCGCGACCAAAATAATTAAACGCATCATGGGCCGTGATCAACACCCGTTGCTCTTCTGGAATTGATGCCATCCATGCGCGCACCTGCTGGTCCAACTCATCCAGCTTGGCCTGATACGCCGTCGCGCGTTGTTGGTATGCCTCAGCATGGGCTGGATCAAACGCGCTCATTTTTTTCGCGATCACACCCACGCATTGCGACCAGGCCGACACATCCATCCACACATGCGGATCGGGATGCTCGGGATAATTCTCCAGCGTCAATAGATACTCTTCATCAATCAACTGCGTCACCGCATACACCGGACGCCCCTCACTGGCCGCTTTGATAAACACATCACTCATGCGCCCTTCCAACAGCAACCCACTGTAAAAGATCACATCCGCATTAAAAATTTTCGCCACATCGCTTCGCGTCGGCTTATACAAATGCGGGTCCACTCCCTCACCCATCAACGCGATGACTTCACCACGATCGCCCACCACTTGCCGGGCGATATCCGCCACCATGCCTGTCGTCGCCACGATCGCAAAAGCGCGATCCTCATCGCGCCCACCAGCCTGCTCCGAAACTCCATCACCCCCGCAGCCTACCAATCCGAACAGGCTCGCCACCACACAAAAAACCAGTATTCCTGCACGTATCACCGACATCGCCTCGACTCCGATCATTCGTATTTTTAACTTTGACTAATCAAACTCGTTTGATAGAATACCAAAAATAACCCCCGCGTCAATCACCCCCATCCCCACCCCCACCCCCACTTCCCTCCACACACTTCCCCCTTCATGCTTTTCCATTCACACACACTGCCTCCGCTCTCCAACCAAGACGCATGAACCGCACAAACACAAGTGAACCCTCCTTCCATGCCTAGCATCACTGTCGAAAACTATCTCAAAACGCTCTTCACGCTGCAGCCCGCGCAGCGCAAACAACTCGTGCCTCTGGGTGAGTTGGCTGATGCCATGACCGTCACGCCTGGCACCGTCACCACCATGCTCAAAAATCTCGACGATGCGGGTTACGTCGATTACCAATCCCGGCGCGGCGTACGCTTAACCCGTGATGGCGAAAACGCGGCACTTCAGGTCATTCGTCGCCATCGACTGGTCGAATTGTTTCTGGTCGAGGTCATGGGTTACGACTGGACCGAGGTACACGACGATGCGGAAATTTTAGAACACGCCATCAGCGACAAATTGCTCGAACGTATCGATGCCATGCTGGGCCGACCTGCTGCTGATCCACACGGCGATCCCATTCCACCGGCACGTGGCAAATTCCGCCGACCTGATATGCAGTCACTCGATACCGCTGCGCCAGGCCCCATCGAAATCGCGCGCATTCGTGACCACACGCCCGAGTTCCTCCGCTATCTCGACGCGCACGGACTCGTCCCCGGCACGACAGCCCAACTGATCGAACACGACACCGTCGGCGACCTTGTCCGACTGGTTACCCACGACCATAAAACCATCGCGTTGGGCCACGCCGCAGCCACCAAAATTTTCGTCGTCACGCCCGCCCCACGAGCGTGATCCGCAACCTTGCCATATCGCAGTCCTATTTCAATCGTGCCACTTGCGCCTGCGAAACAAGGACGCTTTCGACATACGAAACGGGACGCTGTCGCGTCGCCCGCTAAACATCAAACGCAACACTTGAATTGGTTTTTCTCTAAACACAAAAAAACCGCGTTTTACCGCGGTTTTTTTGCGTTTAATTGGTCATGCCCATCCAAGGTTGGATACAGCACTTTCACGCGTCATCGTTGCGACACGAGCGGACAGTCTTTCTCTTCACCGCGCCCAATAAATTTCGCATCCGGCGATTTATAACTGACGATGCACACGCGTCGATCCTGATCCGAAAGGTTCGGCTCTGACGCATGCAACAACAGACTGTGAAACAGCAACGTATCACCGCGCTGCAACGGCACGTACATGGTTCGCTTTTGCATCTGATCGTCGATGTCTACCATCAGTTCCTTGCCATAGTGCTGCAACACATCCATGTGCGTATCCGGAATCACCTGCAAGCAACCATTCTCAGGCGAGGCATCATCCAACGCGGTCATCGCAGACACCAACGACATCGGCTCCCAGGGCCAGTACGATGAATCCTGATGCCAGGGCTTTTCACGGCCGACGCGTGCGGGCTTCATCATCACCACATCCCGCCACAACTGGATCGTCGGGCCCATGATCGCATGCAACATGTCCAGAATGCGTGGCTGTTTCATCGCCTGGTGAAACGCATCCGATAGATCAGTGATCCCACCGATTTTGCGAAACGCCAACGCCCCGCGTTTGGCATCCTGCTTAGGTTCCAGATCAAAACCTTCGCGAACTTTGGGTAACTTTTCATGGTCGCGAGCAATGCGTTGAATCTCCGCATCCATCTCGGCCAACTCTTCGGCATTGAACACCTGACGCAAAATCAGAAAACCATGCTTCTTAAAAAACGCGACCTGGTCGGCCTGTGACTCGGGCATCGGATCGGTCCACACGCCTGCGGCGGGCTTCACTTCCAACTCACCGACAGATGCGTATATTGATTGTGGCTCGGACATGAGGGATTACTCCAGTTTCAAAAACTCGTGAATCAGTACCAAAAAACGCAGCATCACCGGATGCGACGAATATGTATTATCGACATAAACGAGTGCTTTAACATCTCAAAAAACAACTTTTGCATGTTATAATCGAATACCCCCCCCTCCCCCCCACACACACATACGCACACACGCACCACCACAACCCACGCACACATTCACACTTACTGCCCACCACTCACCCCGCATTGGATAAACATTATGCCGCTGGACTGGACCAATATTCGTGTCAACGTCGGAGCCAGGGGTCGGGTGCGCTGCGGGCCGGGCTGGCATCTGGCGGCGTCGTGGGCAGACAACCTTACCGATTACGATCTGTGGTTTGTCTGGGCTGGGCGTGGCACGATGCAGCTGCGCGACAAACGCGTTGAATTGCGACCCGGCGTCGGTTTCTGGATGCGACCCGGTGGGCATTATGCGGCCCAGCAGGATCTGCGCGATCGCATCGGTGCCAGCTACATTCACTTCACACTCGATGGCCCAAGCGACGACCTGCCGCCTGAATATTTCGAAGCCACTGACGCCACTTCATTCGATGGCGTCATGCGCCGCATTGTCGAACTGGGATTACTCCATCAACATCGCTCAGAGGACGCGCGTCATCGCATGCAAAATGCCATGGCCACCATGCTCAAATCATTGCTGATGGAAGTTGAAATCCTCAGCCTCGATCAACCCGAGCAACACGACGCCAGTCTGAACCGCGACACGACCCAGAAAATCATGCGTGCCGCTGCCAAAATTGCTGAGGACCCCGCTGACGCACCGTCGGTTGAAATGCTTTCTGAAATGTATGGCTATTCATCCGGGCATTTCACGCGTTTGTTCAAATCGTTGCTCGGCCAATCGCCGAAAAACTACACCGTCATGATGCGCATCGAACGCGGTAAACAACTGCTGCGTGAAACCGGCCAATCCATTACGGACATCGCAGCGACGCTGGGTTATCCCGATGCGTTCGCGTTCTCATCACAATTTAAAAAGAAAACCGGCAAAAGCCCCAGCGATTACCGCGCTCGCAAGTAACCACCCGCCGCTGCTGCCGCCATGCTCGTCATCGGCCCGACAATGCGCACCCATAGCGGTTCGGGCACCTGCGTCGGCGCATTGGCAGCCATCACCACGCTGAGCACGCCAATAATAAAAATGATCATGCACAACATCCCCACATGTTTCATGCGTTGTTGCTGCGCGATCCATGCACAGATATAGCCACCGGCAAAGGCCGCGCCCATATCCCACACCACGCTACCCAGTATCGCGTTATCGCTGACTGTCGTCGCACCGGAAAACTCACTGTAGCCCAACTTGTAAACCATACGCACGGTGTTGTAAACGATGAACCCGACCACCACGGCCAGAACGCTGGACATTTTAATTTCAGATGATTCGCGTTTGACAGGTAGTTCATTCATGGGCAATTTCGATCGTAAAAAACAGGGCTAAATCAACATAAACGAATCGCATATTTGGATTAACCAACTATCAAACCGTCTCTTGCCCCCCCCGGCCCCCGGTATTCACCGGGGGCTAGTATTGATCAAGGCATGAGTGTTTAGCATGAGTGTTTCGCGTCATTCGTATCATTGGCGATTTATGTCGCTGACTATTTCAGCCGTGGCTCCAACTTGTCCACGATCAACTTGCCGATGTTGAGTGATGCTGTCGCCGCAGGACTCGGGGCATTGTTCACGTTCACCACGTTGTCCGCATCATCGATGATGAAATCATCCACCAGCGTGCCGTCGGACTTGAGGGCCTGGGCACGAATCCCTGACGGACATGGTTCGAGATGTTCGGCACGAATCTCCGGCATCAAGCGCTGCAATGCTTTGACGAATGCCGCTTTCGAATAGCTGCGCCACATCTCACCCATCCCCATCTTCCAATGCTTGGCCGCCATCTTGATGAAACCCGGATAGGTCAAGGATTCAAACAGATCGGGAATGTTGACCTGGAATTTACCATACGCTTCGCGTCCCAATGCCAGCACCGCGTTGGGACCGCACTCGGCACCACCATGCACCATCGTTGTGAAATGCACACCCAAGAACGGAAACGCGGGATCGGGCACCGGGTAGATCAAGGTCTTGACCATGTGCTCGGCACTTTTCTTCAGATCGAAATACTCACCGCGAAACGGAACGATTTTTGCCGACGGCTTTTGGCCCGACAATTTCGTCACGCGATCGCACTGCAAGCCCGCACAGTTCACCACCAACTTGGCTTCAACGGCTAAACCACTGGTGCATTCAATCACACTACCCCCCGAGGGATTGCGTTTGATGGCCGTCACTTTCGCATTCGTGCGAATCTCATGACCCGCATCGCTCAATAGCGACGCCATTTTTTCGCAGACCATTTTGTAATCGGTGATGCCTGTTTCGGGCACATGGATGGCGGCTACCGCTGCCGCGTGTGGTTCGATTTCCCGACATTCTTCGGCGGTGATCAGTCGGCAATCCACGCCGTTTTGCTGGCCACGCTCGAAAATATCGTGCATCTTGGGGATTTCTTTTTCATCAGTCGCGACCACCACTTTGCCGCATCGCTTCCAGGGCACGCCATGCTCATCGCAAAAATCTTCCATCAATTTTTTGCCCGCGCGACAATTGATCGCCTTGAGCGAACCGGGCTTGTAATAGATCCCCGCGTGCAACACGCCGGAGTTGTGCCCGGTCTGATGATGGGCCACGGTTGATTCTTTTTCCAACACCACCAGCGACTTGCCAGGCATTCGCCCCATCAGGTTATACGCAGTAGCCAACCCCAAAATACCCCCACCGATAATCGCGACGTCCACTTGTTTAGAATTTTGCATGGGTAATTTCGTTTAATTAATTAATTCGTTGGAGGATTAGGAATCTGTTTTTACGGGTGATTTTAAAATTCGGACCGATTGTAACGCAGACCAACCGCGCCCGATCTATCCGTCACATTTATGTACGCCCATTGTGCGTAACCCTTGTCTGTGATCGTGGCCCTGTCATTGTGCTGACTTGACCACATTGCGAAGCTGTCCGATTTTCTCGATCTCGACCACCACCTCATCATCGGGTGCCAGCCAGACCTGTGGATCGCGTGCCGCGCCAACACCTTCGGGCGTGCCAGTCAGGATCAACGTGCCCGGCAACAACGTCACGTCACGACTCAGATAGCTCACGATCGTCGCCACGGAAAACACCATGTCGGACGTGTTCGATGATTGCATCGTTTCGCCATTGCGAATCAGTTTGATGTCCAGCGTTTGCGGATCACCGATTTCATCCGCGGTCACCAATTCCGGCCCGACTGGACAAAACGTGTCGAACCCCTTGCCGCGAATCCATTGGTTGCCGCCTGCCTGCTTTTGCCATTTGCGAGCCGACACGTCGTTGGCACACGCGTAGCCGAACACATGTTCGAGCGCCTGCGTTTGATCCACATTGCGAGCGGGCTTGCCGATCACGATGGCCAACTCGGCTTCGTAATCGGTCTCCGGGCCGTCCATCTGACTGGCAGGAATGCGGATCACATCGCCCGGGCCGATGATGGCGGTGGTTGGTTTCATAAAAACCACGGGGTATTCGCCGACATCCATGCCAAATTCCGCGGCGTGGGCCTGGTAATTTTTACCGATGCAAAAAATATTGACCGGGGCAATCGGGGGCAGGGGCCGACCCATTTCGACGACCTCGCCCGTGTCTGTAAATCCTGATTCAAAATCACCTTGCAACACATTTACTTGCCCGTCTTCGCGGGGCTGGGCGTAGGCAGGAGCCTGATCGGCGGGTTGGTGGCGGATGATACGCATAACTCGGTTTCTCGTTAAAAGCGGTGTATAATGACGATCCTTAACACTGTAACACAGCACGACCTAAGACGACATATAACGAATGAGCCCCACGGACGGAGCACCCTGAATACCATGGCCGAACCTCCCCCATCATCCACTCCATCTTCCCCCCCACCTTCCGCCTCATCCCCCACTTCCGCGGCGGCGGAAAAACCAGCCAAACCTGTCACAGGCAAACGCACGTGGCAGGACGTGGTCGAGACGGGCAAACGGGCGGACATGCCTGCGGACCTGTGGATGCGCTGCCCCAGTTGCTCGGGCATGCTCTATCGGCCGACGCTCGAACAGAATAAATTCGTCTGCCCAGAATGCAACCATCATTTCCGCATCACCGGCACGCAACGCGCTCACATGCTCTGCGACCCCGGCAGCTTCGAGCCGATGTGGGACAACCTCTTGCCTAACGATCCGTTGAATTTCGTGGACCTGGTCCCCTACAAAGATCGGCTCGCGCAGGAGTCCAAGAAGACAGGCCGACCCGAGGCCATCGTGGCGGGCAAGGGATTCATCAAAGGTCGCGGCGTGGTCGTCGCGTGCATGGACAGTTCGTTCCGCATGGGATCGATGGGCAGTGTCGTTGGCGAAGTCATCACCCGGGCCATCGAATTAGCCACCGATCAAGACTTGCCCTTGATCATTGTCTGCGCCTCCGGCGGAGCCCGCATGCAGGAAAGCACCATGAGCTTGATGCAGATGGCTAAGACATCATCGGCGCTGGCAAAATTCGATGACGCTGGCGGCTTGTTCATCAGCGTTCTCACCGACCCCACCACCGGCGGCGTCACGGCCAGCTTTGCCATGCTCGGCGATGTCATTATCGCTGAACCCAAAGCGCTGATCTGTTTTGCAGGACCACGCGTCATTGCCAACACCGTGCGTCAGGAATTGCCCGAAGGATTCCAACGCAGCGAACATCTGGTTGAAAAAGGTTTCATCGATCGCGTCGCCTCACGGCAGGATTTACGCAGCGAAATCAGCCGCGTTATCGACTACGCAGGCAAATAAACACTCGCCATAAACTTCGCGATTCATGTGTGCGCTACGCACGATGCGTTTCGCGTCCAGCCACCAACCGGGATCGTATCTATGCGCATGCCTATGGGGTCGTCGTATTTGTTTCATTGTTGCGTTGCCATCGCTTGCGCATGGTTCGTCACCCATCTCTCCAGTCAACTCGTTCACGCTCAGCCCGCATTAAAAACCTACAAAGGCCCGCACTACATCATCCACAGCAACCTGCCTTTGCAGGAAATCCGCCCGCTCGCCCAGCACATGAGCACGACCTACGTCCTCTATGAGCGAAAATTCCGCCAGTTTGCTGTGCAAAACAACGACCCCATGCCGTTGTATCTCATCGACACGCGCGAAAATTATTACGCACTGCTCGAATCTTTCGACATCAACGCGACCAACTCCGGCGGGATCTTTTTCGTCAGGCCCAATCACGATGCCTCGGGTTTGGCCACGTATGTTTACGGAAAAAATCGCAACGAAACCATCGCCACCCTCCAACACGAAGGCTTCCATCAGTTCGCCTATAAACACATCGGCCACGACCTGCCGATCTGGGCCAACGAAGGCATCGCTCAATATTTCGAAGACGGCTTGCTCGTGCAAAACCGCATGATCCTCGGCCGAGGCGATCCGCACCGCATTGCCCTGATCCAACACGCGGTCAAAAACAACCAACATGTGCCGTTCGATGAATTCCTACAAATCACGCCACAAGAATGGTCGACAACACTCAATCAGGATGCCAAACTTGCGGGCATCTATTACGCCCAGGCATGGTCCATTGTCGACATGCTCGTGAACAGCGGACGCGATGATTGGCAAAAGGCATTCGTCGATTATCTCAAACGTGTCAGCCTCAACGAACCAAGCCACGAAGCATTTCGCAATGCTTTCAACGGCAAAAAATCGAAACGCCCCGCCTACAACAAATACACGCGCCGCAACACATCAAACACACAATCCGAAGACGACCCCGACACCAACGCCATTATCAACGCATTCGGCGAACGTTGGATCGAACACGTCCAATCGCTCAAACCCGATCCGTTCATCGTGGCCATCGAACGCATGGAATTTTTAGCCGGGGCTTTGGCTTTCATGCAAAAAAACGACGTGCCCATGCCTCACTCCATCACCGATCTGCGCGACCTGCTTAAGCGCTCCGGATTTTATTCCACCCGCACCATGCATGGCATTAAACAGCAATACCACGGCTCCGACGAAAAAATGTACCGCTTCGAAACACCACGACGCGGCGAAGCTCTCTTCCGATTGCTCGAGCCCACCCGTAACGACCTGCCACCACGCGTCACCGCGCCCGGCCTCGTCCCCGAACCCACCATCGCCTGGCAACGCAAAAACGGCGAACTCACCCACCACCTCGAATACCGCTAACCCCACCCCCCCCACATTTTTCCCCTGCGCGATGGAATATGTAATCCATTCTGTTTTTAAAACCTGTGCGTCAGGGGTTAGCCACCGCCCTTGGATGGCGCGAATTGCAGGGTAAACACAGGCCTTCACGCCGCCATAAAGGCGGCGGCTAACACGCGAGTTCTATGTGAAATCCGTATTAGCTCCCGGTGAATACCGGGAGTTTGCGTGAGGGAAAAGTTAAGACCGCGCGCATTTTTAACAGGATGGGTATCACGTGATCGTTTCTTCGGGCATCGGGCATCGGGCATCGGGCATCACCTATCACGCCAAACCATCCAACGAATTCAATCCCAATGGCTCGCGCATAAAAAACGGTTCCGCATATGCCACCCCGATGCGCGAACCCATGTACGCGTTCATATGTCGCAACCATTCCACCACCTTGCGATTTTTTTCCGGTATCACAAATTGCGATTCATACGCCACGATCGATTCGATTTTCGTTTCCATCTGTTCGCTCACGTCCAGACAAAAACTCGGGTTGGCCACATGCCGCAAATGCGTGCAATAGTAATAGATCATCCATTTCGGATAAATCGGTTCGCCCGGCAAATCGATCTTGCTTAGCTTCGCATCGAAACGTGCGTCTTCCACAATGCGCGTCGTGGCCACATGATCCGGATGCGCATCTTCAAAATACGGCAAGAACACAATCGAAGCCTGATGCTCACGCATCACACCCGCCACCCGATGCCTTGCGTCGATCGTGTGCGTTACCTCACGATTGGTCAGCCCCACCGTCCGCCGATTGACACCTAAAATCCGCGCCGCTTCTGTCCATTCACGTTCGCGTATTTCCGGCGAGCCATGCGGCGTAGGCTCGCCATTGGTCATATCCAGCAACAACACATCATGACCCTGCTGCGCCAAACGCACGATCGTCCCACCCATCCCCAATTCCTGATCATCCGGATGCGGACCAACCACCAGTACATTCGCCATCTCTGTTTCATCCTTAAAAACAAGCGTCAAACACTTCGTGCCCGCGCAAACATCATCACTCAATTTCCACCATCACGCCGCTTGTGGCCTAGCGTCCCTCACCCTCAATCACCCGCGTCACAATCCGATCCAACGCGTCACGCGCTTGTGCTCCCAATCGCTCCGTGCGAACCATCTCAGGGTCGCCCCCGTAAAATGCCAACACTTTCCAACCCAGGATTGCCTCATCCAATCGCATGTTCGCGTCCTGCGGGTACACCAGTTTATCGAACGCCTCCCTCACAATTTGTCCGACATCACCATTCCCACCCGCGACCTTATCACCGTCATTATGCTGATGATCACGGCCGTGCCACATCGCTATCGCAGCCATCATTAATAGATCAGGTTGATTGCTTTTAATCGCGATCTGTTGCAAACGCGTGACTGCATCACGTGCCACCCACACTGGCTCACGCTCCACACCTTGTTTGGCCCAATGCGCTATCCACGTCCGTCGCCACAGCCCGCGATACTGCGACATCACCATCGCGGTATCCTCACCACGACGCCATGCGTTGGCCCATTGTTCTCGCAATGCCCGCGCATCATCGGACACTTGATTGGGCAAGGCATCAGGCCACGCCAAAATCTGCGCTTCATCCACAAACGTCGCCAATCGTTTGGCCGATGCCGCCACTTGTTCATCATCGTCGATCAACAAATCGTCTACGATTTTCGCAATCGTGGGTTGCAGTCTTTCGCCGGTTTCCCGTCGCACCGCATCCAATGCTTCATGCACGATCGCCAAATGATGTTGCGTGGCCGCCGCCCGTTCCAATGCGGCGATCGTCGTCGTCGCTGCGGGTTGATTCACCGTTTCGATTTCATCGAACAACGTGCTGGCCACATACAACGCCTGCCCTTCGATCTCGAGATAGGACGCTCGCAATCGCCGTCTGATACGTGAAAAACCATGATCCGATTCCGCTCGATCATCCTGATGTCCCAGCAAAATCGCATCCGTCAGTCGTTCCAGAAAATCTATCCGCGCTTCCACATGCACCAACGTATCATCGCTGGCCACCCAATCGATCGCCGTTTCCAAGGCATTTTCGATTGTGCGCGGATTCACCGCCACCCGCCGAATCAATTCTATCCGTTCAAACAATTGCGACATGCGTTCGCACAACGCCAAACGTTCAATGGCCGACGCGCGTTGCCCCGGATCGCGATATCCCTCGAACGTCCGCATCAAGGTATGCAACACAGGCTCTTGCATGTTCGCCACCGAGCGACGCATCAACAGCAACCCCGATTCAAAATCACGACATGCCAACATCACCTGCGGCCGCCACTGTTCTGACTCAACGGCATCTTCAAATTCGTCGAGCATCGCGAGCATCCGAGTCCGAACTGCATCGAAACCTTCCACCGTCGCCACCGATTCACGCAGAACATTCACGCGCCGCAAGGCCTGGGGCACACCCCCATCTTTTTCTTCGACAACATTCTCCATCACCAACAATTCCACCAACGGCCCCAGTGACATCGCCATCATCCGATCGATCTGTCGGCCGCGCGACATATTGACGTCACCCGCAGACCAGGCGCTGCGATGCACACATTGAGCCAACAGCAATGCTCGCTGCGATTCAATCGACAGTGGCGACACGCCCTCCACATCCAAACCACCCAACCAACGATCCAACGCTGGGGCAACGGTTAACATGCGCATCCCGGTTTCAATCGCGATCGCGCCCTCCGCGCCTGATCCTCGGCCCCGCACACCACCTTCCAACATTTGAATCGCCATCGCTCGCCATCGCGCACCAACGCGTGAGGGCAAACTATTTGAGGCATGCGACAACCGAGCCATTTCCTGACGTGTCTGTTCTATCCGCTCTCCAAAATACCCACCCATACCGCCATCCAGATTCAACGTCTGCGCCACCCCAGGCATCGGCATCATCATGCATAACACAAACGCCAACCCCACCCACAGATGGCCTCGCATCATTGAACTTGTCTGACCCTGTTCACGCATCATGTCATCGTTTCCCGATCTTCTTGACCACTTGATTCACGATCATCGCTTGTCCCGAACGCCTAATCTAGCCCGCACACACCGATTCATAAACCTGCATCACACCTGCCGTCATGGTCTCCACACTGAACTGCTCACGCACATGTTGCAGACCTGCCTCGCGCATCGCGGCTTTCGCGGATTCATCCATCCCTATCGTACGCACAATCGCATGCAACAATCCATCGCGATCGCCTACTTTGGCCAGATATCCCGTCACCTCATCCACACACACCGCACCGATTCCGCCCGCATCGTAACCGACGATCGGACAACCACACGCCAACGCCTCAACCAGCACGCGTCCCTGCCCCTCCTGATACGACGGCAATGCCATCACATCCATCGCCGCCAGCGCTTGCGGTATTTTTTCCGACGACACCAATCCTGCCAACGTCACCCGATCCTGCAAACCCATCGCCGCGATCCGCTGTTCCAATGCATCACGATGATACCCATCGCCCACCAGCCACAACTGCGCATTGGGTACACGCTGCACCAACTTCGGCATCACGTCCAGCAAATCATCCTGCCCTTTCAACGGATCCAAACGGGCCACCACCCCCACCACCATCGCGTCGCGTCTCAATCCAAATTCATCGCGCAACACATTCCGCGCCACTTCGGGCCGACGGAATTGTGAGAGTTCCACACCACTGGGCACCACATGAAATTGCGATTTTTTGCCTATTTTTTCCGACTCAAACGCATCGACCATCGCCTGGGTGATGCCGATCATCGCATCACATCGCCGCGCGGCATACCGTTCTGCCGCGACATAGCCACGATACACCACGCGCGATTGCCGATCATGAAACGCCAGACCATGAATCGTATGCACAACCGCAGGCCTGGCATGACCAGACTGATTGCTTCGTTTAGTACGCGCCGACCACGCGGCACTGCGACCCACAATCCCTGCCTTGCTCGAATGCGTATGCACCACATCAGGCTCTAACCGCAACACCATTTTTCGTATCGCTCGCCACGCCATCACATCATGCCAAGGCAACACAGCCCGACGCATCGCGTTGATCTCAACGAGTTCCGCACCACTGTCACGCGCCCGATCCAGCAACGATCCTTCCGGCCCATAGATCGGACCATACGCCAACGTCACCCGATGCCCCGCACGCACCTGCGCGTCACAGCACAACACCGTATTGAGCTGCGCCCCGCCCCGAATCAACCGCGTGATGATGTGCAAGATATGCATCAGTTAATATCAGTTTCCACGTCACTTGCCCCACCGTAACGAATCCATTCCAACCATAACCCGTTCGGCGGTAGCGTTACTCCCGCCTGCGATCGATCACCACTGGCCAGCACACGATCGATCACATCCGGCTCAAAACGCCCGCGCCCCACATCAATCAACGTCCCCGAAATAATCCGCACCATGTGATACAAAAATCCATTCCCCTCAACCACGATATGAATTTCACGATCGCGATCACCGGTTTGCTCAATCCGACAATCATGAATGGTTCGTACCGTTGTGGCCCGCCCATGACTCGCCGCAGCGAATCCTGCCACATCATGTTCGCCAATTAAACGCGCCGCCGCATCCTGCATGCGCGACACATCCAGCTTATGCCAGTAGTGATACACAAATGCCCGCTTTTCCAACGGCCGTTGCTCGCTGTGAAAAATTCGATAACGGTACTGCTTGCTCTCCACCCCACGAATCGCATGAAATTCCGGCCCCACCGGCTCGGCACTGATCACCTCCACATCGCGGGGCAGTCGACTGTTGATCGCCAACGCCATCCGCTCCGGAGGCACTCGACAATCGCGCACATCGCAATGCGCCACTTGCCCGCGTGCATGCACCCCGGCATCCGTTCGACTCGCACCCACCAACGTAATCGGCTGACCCAACACTCGCTGTAATGTCGATTCCACCACGCCGCCCACCGTGCGCACCGTGGTATCGTCAACTCCACCGATCACTTGTTTTTGCCACCCGTGAAACCCCGAACCGTCATACGCAATCGTCATTTTGTAACGACTGATCGAAACATCATCGCGCTCAACATCGCTCGGCCATCGCGAATCCGACGCTTGTAAATCCATCGGCTGTGATTCATCACCCTCTCGCGATGCCTGTTCCATCGCACCCTACTCCGTCTCACCGGCACCACCATCGCGCATCATCGCGGCATGGTCCACACCCTGCTCATCCAACCATGCCCGATACGCCATCGGTGAAATTTCGCTCGGCTTGATTTCGCTACGGCCACCCCAAAATACATTCGTATAGCCCACTGGAATTCCCACCGATTCCAGATGCGCGTCAATCGCCGCCTTGTGCGCCAATACCCGGTCCTTCTCCGTGCCGTGCGACACACCCATGATATTCACATTGCGAAATTCTTCGCCACCTTCGCGCCAATACGCATGCGTCATGCAATGGAATCGCCCCACCTCTCGCCCCGCCTGTATCTCCTGACCCACCGGCACCGCCCAGTGAAACAGCGCGTTGTATCGTGTGACGGCCTCACCATTTTTCAATTTCTTGACGTGTTCCAGAAACGTCGAAAACCGACCCACCACGCCTTTGGCATTTAATTCACGGGCCACTTCCAAAAATCTTTCATACGAAACGCCTGCTTCTTTCGCACGCGCACGCCACGGTTCGGTCGTGATCTCATCCACCGTAAATTCACGCTTCAACGGCTCCAACACCTGCCACTGTTCTTCCGTCAGGTCGGCGATCACCGTATCCAATACCCGGCCCGGCTCATCACTTTTATCGCCAGGCTCGATCGTTTTTCGCCGCATGTGGCCCACGCCCAACGCAAACAATCGCTTGGCTGACATCAAGCGAAATGCCTCCGCCCCCGTCCGCTCCATCAGCAACCGGCAGTGCGCTTCCAGATCAAACGGATGTGGCACTTTCAAGGTCGTCCACAATCGATATTGCGCACCGGGTGTCGACGCGTCGGCGGTGCGTATCACCACATGTCCTGAAAACGGATCGTGTTGAAACATCCAATCAAACGCCGCATTCAATTTGTCCGCAGGCACCTGCCATGCCACCAGCGCGCCCGGCGCCAGATTGGTTGCCATCATCGTTTGCCGCACGCGTCGAATCGTACCGCCCGACAGCATCGCACGGATTCGTTCGATCACCGTTTCAACGGGCAATTCCGACTGCTCAGCAATCGCCGCAAACGGATCGACTAAAAATCCCGCAATGCGATCTTCCGACACCGACAGCAGCCGTCGATTTACTGGATCTTTAATATCAATCGACACCGCACTCGTTGACATGACAAACTCGATCACGCAATCGCGTTAATTTAATATTTCAAACCATTGGTACGCAGGTGCACAAACGGATCGCCGTTTAGATATGCCCCGTTAATCACCCGGCCCACAAACAAATCATGATCCCCGTCGACATCCATATGGTACGCCACTTCGCATTCCATATATCCCAGCGATTGCCGAAGAATCGGCACCCCTCGTTGCGATGGAATCAAATCGATGCCTAAAAACGGATCGTCATTAACATCGCCACCCCCGCGACCACCGCCGCCGAATTTGCGGAGCGACATCTTGTCATCCGCACGCACCTGGCACAAGGCAAACGAACGCGAATCGCTCACCAACGGCATAATCGGTCGGCCCTTGGCCACGGCCACCGACACCATCAATGGCTCGAAGCAAACCTGTTGCACCCAGCTCGTGAGAATCCCCGCACGTCGTTCTTCATACGCGGCGGTCAGAATAAACAAGCCCGATGGAATTCGTCCGACGGCTGCGGCCATCGCCGCACGCGGGTCTTTCTCCACTTTTTCGGCTTTCTCTGACTTCTCGGCAGCCGATTCCTCGGACCCGGCAGGCACCACATCGCCAGGCGTCGTCGGAGACAGGTCGTTTTTAGGTGTATCTGCGTCTTGACTCATGGCCCTGTTCTTCACCCACACCCCACAACATTATCCAAACAAGTAACATTCGCTACACAATAATCATTTCCGTGACATCAGCATACGAACGTTTCACGCATCAGGCAATCGCCCCCGGTAACATGTCATTCCCATGACACACAATTCTCCCCCTATCACGCCCCCCAACCAGCCCCCTGCGCCGCCCGTCTCTGGCTCAACTTCCAACCCTCATGAGCCTACCGCCCATCCGTTCGATGCCGTCATGTTCGACCTCGATGGCACCCTCGTCGATTCGCTCGACGACATCGTAGCGGCTACCAATTTCGTCCGTCACGATTTCGACGGCCGTGCTCCGCTCGATCGTGAAACCGTCCAGCGCTACATCGGCTACGGGGCTGTCTATCTCCTCGAAAACGCCCTGCCCATCGGCACCGACACGCCCGATCTACCCGCTCCCCCTCCCACACCCGAAGACATCCAGCGCGGGTTGGCCCTGTTCAAAAAATTCTATGCGCAGCATGGCCTTAATTACACCCGGCCTTACGCAGGCATCGCCGACATGCTCGACGCTATTGCCGACACACCCATCACCACCGCCATCCTCAGCAACAAACCTCACGCCGCTGTCGAACTGGTCGTTGATGCCATATTCACCGATCGCAATTTCACCGCGGTCTTCGGCCAACGCGAAGGCATTCCACCCAAGCCCGACCCCGAAGCCGCACTCAGCATCGCGCGCGAAATCAATATTCCCGCGCCACGATGGATCTACATCGGCGACTCCGAAGTCGACGTCCAGACCGGCCGCGCCGCAGGCATGTACACCGTCGCGGTCACCTGGGGATTCCGTGATCGCCAAACCCTGGCTGAACAAAAACCCGATGCCATCATCGACCACCCCCGCGATCTCCTCCCCATCCTAGGCCTCTAACCCCTCATCCCCCCCACACCCCCCCCCACATTTTCCCCGCATTTCCCCTGTGCTATTAAACGTAAACGTCGCTGCGTGCCCAACGCCGCTTGCGGCTTAGCGTGCCCATCACCCCCTTCCCCTCCTCACTTTTTACTTTTAACTTCTCTTACCAAATCTCATTAAAAATTCGCGCGTTGTAAAATTTTTCTTTAAACAAAACCTCCGGTATGCACCGCGGGCTAACATGAATTGAAGCATGAGTATGTATCGTAATTCGTACAGCTTTTAACTTTTAACTTTCTGCCCGATTCGCTAAACCTTCTGCTAACCCCACGCGCCATTCCATGTAGCGATATGCCAACCCATGCGTCTGGTGAAAGGTCCGCAACAACGATTGAAACTGTTCATAGATCCGTTGTTGCCACGCTTCGGTACCTTCCTGGCAAAAATAAATCCGGCAGCCCAACGGCCGAATCGGATGCACAGAACATTTCCCGTCGATCTGTAACGCACACGCACCACGCAAATCCACCGTGATCGCCTTCGCATCATGGCCATGTGCGGCGAGCTGCTGCACCACCCACGCGATTTCCAAACCTGTCACATACAGCCGATGCCCATACGCATCGAAATCACAACATTTCCCACTGGCCCAACACGTCGGCTCACGCACCGCGATCGCGTCATCCAACGACTGATACAACGCGCCCAACATGTCACTGATGACTGCCGTCCGCGCCGCGTCATACCAACCGGCCCACAATACTGACGGCGATAAATCGGCCGATCCTTCGCTCATCATTTCACGTTTCGATCACGGATTATTCGGATCTGTTCCAACGGATAAAAATCACCGGCTGACGATTCGCCTTGCATCCCGGCCGTCATCCCAGGACACGTCTCGCTCGCGCGTCGATAAGCTCGCTCACTCGACAGATTTTCCGGCCAGAACGGCCACGTCCGACATTGCGTGGGACGTGTTTCATAAATCGAACACCCGCGCTTCCCATCCTCTCGCTCGGTCAAAAATACACAATCGTATTCGCCTTCACCCCCACCATTACCCCCACTACGGCCTGGGCCCACACTATCCTCACGCAAGCGCTCATTCAGCGACCAGCGCCCATAAATCTTGTGCGCATGCAATTGATAAAAACGCTTTTCACTCAAGCCTAAACCTGCGGCCATCGCCCGCCCCTCTTCAGGCGTAAACCACACATAACCCGGAGGCCCTGTGCAACAATTCCCGCATTGCGTGCAGGTAAAACGCAACCCTTCCGCGTACCAACGCTCTTTCGCACGCGGCTCCACCCCCCCACTTTTTCCCCCATTCACCCCCCCACTTCCTCCCCCAATTCCCCCCCCGCTTTTTCCCACGCTTTTCCCGCCAACTTCTCCCGAACCGGCGTTCTTATTCGGCTTCTGCATACCACTGTTGTTTTTGTTGTCGTTTTTCATCGGCACCCAACATTCTAACCACACCCCGCCAATCGCGTTTCTATTTTCATTGATTTGGCCACTTACCCCATTGAATCCATTGCCACCCTATTCCCGCCCCATTATCCTCAATGTCATGCCTGATTCCGCATCGGCTCAAAATTCGCTGCCGCATCTGGTCTTCATCATGGCCGACCACCTACGCTGCGACGCACTCGGAGCTTATGGGTCACGCAACCCCGTCACGCCCAAGCTCGACCTGCTTGCCAAACGCGCCACGCTTTTCGAACATCATTACACCACATGCCCGCTCTGCGTCCCGGCACGGTCCAGCATCATGACCGGCCTCTATCCTCATCAAAACGGCACCATCATCAACGGCTGGCGCGGCGTCGAACGTGAATTCGGTTTCGTCCGTACCCATGACACGCCACTGCCCCAGCGTCTGGCCGACGCGGGCTATCACGTCATCCATGCAGGCATCCAACACGTCCGCACCACGCCCGATTTCAAACTGCGTTGCCCTGATGTGCATTTCGTCGGACCCGAAGCGCCCGCGTCCCATTACAAAAAACTTTTTACGGAACGAAAACTATACGTCGGCGACCAATCTAAATTCCGCGAACCCGTCATCGATTACGTCGCAGGCAAACCCGTCGTGTCCACCGCCACGTCGGTACGCACCGATGTCTTTCCATTAATTGAAGATCATTTTTTCGACGTCGCGTTAACACAGCACATCGTCGATGCCATCAAAGCCCGCGACAAATCCAAACCGCTCGCCTTGTTCGCCATGTATTGGTTACCTCATCCGCCACTGCGCCCGCCACAGAAGTGGGCAGAACTCATCCATCCCGACGATGTTGTATTACCCACCGGATTAGGCCAGTGGTACAGCGGGCAACCTGCCATGCAATTGCAGAACATTCCCGGCCGACTCGGCGCCAACGTGACCATCGAACAATGGCGCGAAGTCTGGGCCGCTTACCTCGGCCTCGTCGGTTTATTCGATCAATGCGCCAGCCGTATCCTCTCATCGCTCGACCATGCCAAGCTTCTCGACGACGCGGCGGTCATGCTCACCTCCGATCACGGCGACATGCTTGGCAACCATGCGATGTTCCAGAAAATGTGTTGTTACGAAGAGGCCGCACGCGTCCCGCTCTTGGTCAAAATGCCGGGCCAAACTCGCCGACGCCGCACGCGACAACTCACCAGTCACATCGACCTCACCGCCACCTTACTCGATCTAGCGCAGGCCAAACCCATCCGTCACAGCGATGGCCGATCGTTCGCCACCCTTGCCAGTGGCCGCGAACCCTCCACGCCGTTTCGCGATTTTGTCTACGCCAGTTACGACGGCAATACCGGCCGCGGCTTCGCACATCGCATGATCCGATCCGCCACCCACAAATACATTCACAACCACCAGGATCGCCCGGAACTCTACGACCTCATCGACGACCCGCGTGAAACGAAAAACCTCGCCGACCGCGAAGACCAGGCCAAACTCCGCATGCACTTGCATCAACAACTTGCCACATGGATGAAACATTGCGGCGACACGCTCCCCATCAGCGTCTGATCGCACCACGTTGGCATACGATCACCGACGACACGATGGCACGACGGCAACCGCTAAAATTACCCAGTCTCTCTAACCCAAACAATCCTAAAAATATCGCCGTCGGAAAATCCTTTCGCTACAATCTCCGCGGAGGAATACAGAATCATGGCTACCAAAACACCACCGTCCCCGCCCCCTGGCTCGCCCCCCAAAAGCGCCGCCCCCAAAATATCAGCGCCTACAATGCCCGCCGACCACGCGCCATCGGTCTCGATACCCATCCCCGAAACGCCGGTGAAAATTCCTTCGCCCACCATGGCACGCCTTACCGCGCCCATTGACGCGGACCTCTACCACGCCATCATCAAGCATCTCGACCTCACCGGCTACAGCCAACACCGCGTCATCTCCGCAGCGCTATTGCATTTCATCGAACAGCCACCCATGACCCAGTACAACATGCTCGAACGCCTCACCCAATGGGAAGACGACGGCGAAATCGAACGCACCGGCGTCATCGGCAAAATCGGTCACAACGGCAAACGTCTCAAATAACCCCCCCACTTTCCCCCGCGCGTTTTATGCTTTTGTGATTAACACATCACACCAATCCCGTAAAAAATACGCGCGTTATTCATAGTTAGAGCGGATTCACCTTTTCTCTAGCGCCACAGCGTTTAATCGGTTATCAATAGGGGCATCACTACGACATGGAGGTTGCGATGCCCAAGGCTTATTCGATGGATTTGAGACAGCG
>JAUHYI010000060.1 GCA_030426385.1 Phycisphaerae bacterium | reverse complement strand
ATAATCGTCTGGCATCAGACGGAACCATCACCGTGAACAACGATGTCACGGTTCGCGTGTCACAGGCCACGAGTCATTTGACCAATTTTGTAATCAATAGCGGTGCAGCACTCGAATACGATGGTGCAGGCACGCAATACATTGGCACAACCACGGCCAACGGTGCGACGTCGGGTGATGGTCAGTTGGTGGTCAGTAACGCAGGCTCAACATTTCTCAACGCGACATTGACACACACCGGCGGTACGCGTGTGGACGGCGGATTATTTCGCATGACGGGGGGCGCGATGCCTGATACCGGTCTACTGACAATCGCGTCGGGCGCATCGTTTCAGGCCAACGGTTCGACCGAAACCATCGGTGGACTCGGGGGGAACGGCACCTTTTCATTCGGCAACGGATTTGGCTCGGCAGGGGCCGCATCAATTACGGTCACCGAGGGCGTGCATCCGGGTGAAAGTGTGGGGTCAATCACTTTGGTTGAAGCTGGCACATTAACCTTGGGCGGCACCAGCGTTTTCGAACTGGGAAGCATTGGCAATCATGACATGTTGCTGACAGCCAACGCGGGACAAAATATCGTACTCGGTGGCATACTCAACATCGTTACGCTCGATGGCGTAGAAACCGGCGACTACTTGTTAATCAGCATGAACGGGGGCGAACTGACTGGCGCGTTTGATCAACTGGTTCTGCCGGATGGCGTTGTCGCTGAACTGGATACCAGTAGCGGCAGTCTGGTGTTAAGCATCAGTGAAATCGTCGTGCCCGAGCCAGCCAGCTTCGCGATCGCGACCATCGCTGCTGTGTTGATGCTTGGTCGTCGGCCCCGACATAACAATCTATAGAACCCCATCAGGCTCACGTTCATGAATGTCATATCACGTCATACGTCGGCATGCGTTGGAATGGTGCTAGCCATGATTCTGGGGATCGATCGCGATGCTAGCGGACGCTCTGCCCATGAATCGGTCACGCTCGCACGAGAAATTCATGCCTACGAAACGGGTGATGCAGATGCGGTGCGCGTGACCAATGAATATCTGTCGCTATTGGTTGTCCCGGAGCGCGGCGGGCGTATCGTGTCATTGGTTGATCGTCGTACCAACGAGGAACTGACATGGATCGATCACAAGTCAACATCCTATGGCGGGTTACTCGATGACCACGGCGCACGCAGCGTTTTGCCCTATGAAATAGACATTGTCGAGCAGTCAGCCGAATGCGTGAAATTGCAACTGACCGGTGATGACGGCAGTGGTCTGACCTATCAAAAAACAATTACGGTGTCGGCTGATCGTCCTGCGATTGGCGTGACCTATCACATTTTAAACGCGATGCAGGAACCGGCGCGATTGTTGTTTAGAAATGTCGTTCGTCCATCCGGCGGTGAAACCAGCAAGCAAGATCGTTACAGCTATCCAACCACGCACGGCAACGTGCACACCGATCAAGGGTTCGGCCGAACCGACAACATCGGGGCCCCGTGGATGGCTTATATGAATGTTCCTAAACAACGCGGTTTAGTGACGGTGTTTGCGGGCGACAATCTGGAACGCTTTTACAGTTGGCGAGGGAGCGTGACCGCCCCGACCTATGAGTTTTTATACCGCGTCCTCGAGCCGGGTCATCGTGTTGAATTCACCTACCAGTGGTTGCTGGTACAGGGCCTGGCCGAGATAGATCACGCGGATGCCAATGTGGTTGTCGCCGCGCACGTTTTGGAAATCACCGAATCAAATAATGCAACCTTAGATGCGATTAGTGACTCAACCTCAGACACGTCGCCATCGGCATTGGCCATGCGCATCACCATGAGTGCGATGTCACCGATAAACGAATCGATTGAAATCCAACATGGGTTGTTGAGTATGCATGACCCAGATCATCCTGATGCGCCTGCGAGCCAGGCTGACTGGCATGCCTTGGAAACCGTGAATTGGCCGCATCCACAAACCGGCTCGTCATGGAATGCCAGTGTCGCCTTGCCGCGAAAGATTGATCTGTCGCGCGGCTGGCTATACAAGCAGACATTGCGCAGCGGCGAAAAAATATTGGCGACTTGGGAAAAACCCATTGGCAACAGCCAGGATATTGCCGCCTCGGGCTACAGTCGGCAACCGCAATGGGATGGGCATACAACCAGTGAACCGTTGCCGGGTTGGCGCAAAACGACTGACTCTACGGCCGTTGTTACAGCTGATGATCAAGCACGCGGGTATGTGGTGTATGAGCCGTTCGGCCCGAGTGCAGGCGAGCATGTGCAAGCGGTGCCGCTGGACTTGGTCATCAACGAACCGGAAAGCCTGGGGCTGTATTTGCAGGCCCTACGGGACCTGGGCGATGTGTCGGTTGCAGCACAATTACCAACGAATGTGCCAGCCGATTCGTTGACGATCATGATGGGCGAGCGCGTTACGTTTGTGGATTGGGGCAGAACATTTTCCGGTTGGAAACTGCCTGTTCGCCAAACAACAAAAAACGTAACACCAGAAACGCAGGCGAGCGTTTGGCTCAAAATCAACACGCGCGGTTGGTCGCCGGGCCGATACGTTGTGCCAGTGACGATCACGCCGGAGCAGGCAGAACCCACAACCGTGACGATCGAATTAACGGTGCATCCTGTGCGGTTGCCCGATCAACCTCCATTTGATCTACATGCGCACATGTTGATCAACTATTTAAGTGCGACACAAAACAATACCGCAGCGCCGTGGGATTTTGATAAGGGCCTGCCATACATGCGCGATCTGCAAGCGCATGGTAACCGTGTGTTCAACACCTATGGTGCCAATGCGATGTCGCCTCAAGGTTGGCAGGTGCTTTTGCAAGCGGCAAAGATTCGTGGTCGTGATCAAACATTGGCCCAAGCGATCAAGGTATCGCCCGAACTGTTTGTTGATGTGGATTTGTCTGAGCTGCCTGATTTGGATTTGAGCTATTGGTCGCCTCTGATACAGGCAGGTATCGATCATGGCATGACGTTGTACAAAACAACATTGCCGCAACAGGATAAATTTTCGGAATCCTTTATCGAAATCAGCCGCACGATTTTTGGCCGAGCAATTCAATCGGACGATCCAAGGCATCACCGGATTGCGTTATGGATGATGCGGCAGATTACGAAGTTTGTGAAAGACAATGGGTATCACCATGTGTTGGCATCCATCGGCGACGAAATTCCCGAAGACAAATATGCGAATTGGGTGAAAGCAGCAAAAATGGCCCGAGCTGGCGGTTACGCGCCGGGCGTGACACAAAGTAACGCGTTGTTATTGCACGACGATCTATTAAAACAGGTAGGACCCGTTTATGATTATGCCACCATTGGCACCATGAATCGCGCGCTGATCGAACAACGAATAGCACAGGGGTTGTTGAATCCCGTGCGAATCGAGACCTATGAGTCGAGTGCGAATTACTGGAAAACCTATGGCGGCGAACGGCGCATTGTAGGCTGGACGCCCGGCTATAACGGGATGCAGGGAACCTGGATTCAATGTTATTGGCGATGGGATCAAGCAGAGTCCATTATTTTTCCCACGCCGGATGGGCCGATCAGTACCGCCGCCTGGGAAGGTGCGCGTGATGGCATGGATGACGCGAACCTGATCCAGTTGGCCATGGCATGGGCAAAAAAAGACCCCGCGTTACAAAGTCGATTTGATCGTGTGCTTGGGATGAATCAAACAGCATTGGTGCCTGTTGTCGAGGTACCCAGTCGCGTGGGCACTTTGACACAGGTTGACTCGATCGATGTGACAACCATGCGACAGGCCAGGGCCGAATTGATCGGCATCGTTCGTGATGCGATCGAAACCTATGGCCATCTGCCCGCGACACTGCGTTATGGCGATCACGTACTGGTGGATCAAGACGGGATGCAATACTCATTGCTGGTCTTACCGGGCAATGAAGCGCATGCAAAAGTTTTTGCCCAAGAAATCACGGATAAAATGGGTGGCGACATAGCCCCAGCAAAACAAACACCGATGCGCATCGCACTGGCAACATTTGATCAGATTGATGCGATCAAGCAGGCGATGTCTGGAAATGATGCGGCCACAATGACGACAACCTCAACTGCCGATGTTGCATGGCATCAAGATCTGGATCGGACCTATCCAGGGGCAGGGCGATATGTGATTCGACATGCCAAGGATCAGACCGGGCTAATGTGGCTGTTTATTCTTGGTGGCGATGAAAATGGTTTGTCGCGTGGTATTGAAGTTTTTGGAAAGTTTGTCGCATTTGATCGGATGGATTTACAACCATGGAAGGTACGGTGAAATATGGTTGTGACTCGTCACGAAAAACACAAAGATAAAGCCTCGTCGTGCGGTTTTACGTTGGTGGAACTGTTGGTGGTGATATCAATCATGGCCGTGCTCATTGCGATCTTGTTGCCCGCGTTGTCGGGTGCAAAACGAACGGCACGTCGCGTGGTGTGTGCTAATAACATGCGACAAATCGGTTTGGCGTTGGCGAATTACAGCGCCAATGAACAGAATGATCCCGTGCAACCCTACGCCTATGCGGATACCGGGTCCGGCCTTGCCTTGGAATATCGTTTGTTTGTGTTGGATGTATATTTGGAGCCGGGTAGCAAGCCCACTTCGGAAACGCGCGTTCGATCGGTCGTGTGGTCATGCCCAGACAATGTTGCAGATCCTGTTGATGATGCCGAGGGTGGCTATGTTCAATCCAGAACCAGCTACAGGCTTAGCAACCACATGTGCTGGAAAAATGGCACGGTAACGCCATCGTATATTGATTTCGCGGCGATGCACCACGTGTTAGAGCCGAGCCAGAAAATTCAATTGGTAGAAGTCAACACCAGCTATCCCACGACGGGAATTAATCACTACATTCATCAGCCTTATGGCCAAGCCTATTTTCACAACGAGCAGGCGATGAACACGTTGTTTGTGGATGGTCACGTGGCGACGCTGATGCCATACAGCGATGAGTTAATGAGTAGCACCGCCGTGATGGACAAGCACTGGGAACCGTACAAGCGCTGATCGATTAATTGTTGTAAGCCTGTAAAGCCTATGATCCATAGGCGTCACTGAAATTCACCATACTGTTTTTTGAAAATGCTCGCTATGAAAACGCAAGCACCAATCATTGCGTCTGATTCAATGCCGTTGGATCAAGATGAAATATTTGTGTCCGGAGATTCGGTTGATTCGGTCGCGATCATTTTTCATTCGCCGATTAGTCATGAGCATGTGGCTGTTGTGGAATTGCTTGATCACTTGCATTTATTGCTATCGAATAACAATGAAACAAAACAAGACGAGCGCACGCGAGTTGTGACAATAGCGCAAGCCAGTTTTGATCCCGATGCCAAATCCGAGAGGCAGTTACACAATGGTCCATGCATAGAACTGGTGATGAAAACCCATGCCGAGCATACCGAACCAATCGACGATAGCCCTGAAACATTTCACATAACGCGGCAAGAGGGCGGTGCGGTGACGATCACAGGATCGGATGATCGCGGTTTGATTTATGGTGTTTATGAATTGTTGGAATACTGGGGCGTTCGTTGGTTTGCCCCTGGGTTGTTTGGCTTGCACATTCCTAATGGCGATTGTGTGCGATTGCCTCGTGATTTTGAACGCAAGCATACGCCTTCGATACCGGATCGCGGTTTTCATTTATGCGGGCAGGGCAAGGATGAGAATGGTCAAGCCATTGGGCATTACGATCATGACACGTTGGTGTGGATGCGACGCAATCGGATGAATTTCAAGCCCATTCACAACCATCAAGCCGATTCGATCAGCCAAGGCATGGCTAACTTGGCGATGAAGGTCGTTCCGTTTGGTCACAGCTATAGCCACTGGTTTACTGAAGATGATTTCGTGGCGCATCCCGAGTTTTTTGCGCTGACCGGTGGTGCACGCAATCGTCATGCCCAGTTATGTTTGAGCAACCAATCCATGCGTGAAGCGTTGGTGGTTCGGATTGTCGAGTATTTGCAACGACATCCCAACATCAACACGGTTTCAATCGCGCCGAACGATGGGTATCACCATTGTGAATGCATCCAGTGTCGATCCATGGATGATCAAACGGATATGGATAATCAGTCCGTGAACAGACGGCATTTTCGCTTCGCATCAGACATCGCGCAGCGACTGAAAAAAAGTTTGCCCCAACGATGGGTCAGTACGCTCAGTTATGCAAACTATCTGGAGGTCGATTTTGAAGCGCCCACACCTGTTGCAAAACATGACGGACCCGCTTCGCAATTAGCGGTGAGTCTATGTGTAACGCGATCGCAATCCCATGCGTTGGATGATGATAATTCGCCCAGTAATGTTATTGCCCGACAACGATTGATTGATTGGCGCGATCGCGTCGGTCGCGTTTACATTTCTGAATATCACATGTCCTATGGTGGCCATTTTCCACGCGTTACCGTTCATGCCATGGCAAAGACGATTCGCGATTGGCATCGTTTGGGCATACACGGCTACAAATCAGAAATCTTCGCTGGCGATACACAGCTAATGCGCGGTGCGGCGTTACACCTTTATTTTATCGCGCGCTTGACGAATGATGTGGGCATTGATGTTGATGCGTTGCTTGATGATGCGTTTGATAGATTTTATGGGCGAGCCAGCAAGTCATGCCGAGTTGTGTGGGATACGTTGACGGTATTGGTGAGTCATACGCAACGCGATATTACGGCGCTTTCCTCGGAAGTTTTACCTGAGTTGATCGATACGCAGTCCTTACAAATCATGCAGGCCGCAGCATCACAAGCGATAGTAGACGCGCAACATTCATCAAGCCCCATGATCGCACAACGTGTCGCAATCCTTGCAGAACAGATTGACCTGATCGCTCGATCGCGGCAAGCTGCGATTGATGCCGCGCTCGAACCTCGGCAACTCGTTGTGCCGAGGGTGACATCCACGCCATCGTCCACAATCAATTGCTCACCGCTATCCGAAACCGGATCGGACATTGTTGGTTTAGTGCGATTGCGCGTTCGCGCTGACCTGTTACATACGGATCCGCCAGCCACATATCGTATGGCATGGGACAAGCACGCGATCCATGTTGTCGTGCGATTCGAAACGGAGACTCGCCATGATGTTTCTCCTGGTAATCCATTGGCGCGTTCGCATGCAGATATGTTTATTTCCCCGGATCCATCGAGCGGGATCTATTACCAGTTTATTGCAGACGGTTTGGGCCAAACCTACACCGCACGATGTCACAATCGTTCATGGGATTCTGGCTATAGGCCGAACTTTACCGTGACGGCTAAAGATGTTGATGGCCTCACGCAAATTATGTGGCGTATCCCCTATGACGCTTTGGAAACGGTGGCACCCAAGCCGGGTGATCATTGGGCCGCAGGCCTGAATGTGAGCCTGAATCATGAGTCGGCCGTCCTGGCAGGTTGGCCCTACAAAGGTGCGTTCCATGACATCGAACAATTCGGCACGCTGCTTTTTCAATAGCTCCATCGTTCGTTCTATGAATTATCCCAAGACCAATACGACCAACACGAATAACATGCTCAACAAACCAATCATCACGCGAACCTTGTGCAATGTAGTCCTCATCGCAGGGGTGATTCTGTGCGCGATTTCATCTGCAGCCGGTAATACAACATTCGAAAAGCCTGTGCTTATCATGGGTGAAAGTTATGGTATTCATGAACGCCAGGCGTTGATCGAAGAATTACTCGTTCGCGAAGCATGGGTCTATGTCGATGGCGGTGCGTACCAATCTGCCAAAACGTGGCATGATTATGCCTTGGTGATCATCTGTGACGACGCCCCCCAATTAAGCGATCCCGAACAATTAGCCGCCGCGCAAAAATACATCCGTCAAGGCGGGCGAATTTTAGGGGTTGGTTCTTTCATGAATACGTTCAGAAATGTATCCCTTGAAAGCATGGCATGGATCGGCGCAACAGGCTTTCAATATGGATTACAAGGAGCGATTCATGTGACAGCCTCCGATATGATTCCCGAGCACATTGATGTTGACGCCATGCGATTGGCATTCGCCTCGCCCTATGCCGCCAACGCCATGACGACTGGCCAGCCATTGTTGACCAAGGCGAATGCGCCCGTGGCATTTGTTCATAGCTATGGCCATGGTGAAGTCGTTGTCGTCGGACGAGAATTATTTCGGGTTCGTGTGTTGGAAAAACAAACAATGCAGGATCACGGCGGCGATGCTTTACGCGATTGGTTCGCAACAATAATAAAGCGATCCCAACCACTGACACGTGCTCGTGCCATTGAGCATCACATGAATGATTTTCCTCGCGATAAACCGGTTGTGTGGTTTCGTGATCCAGGGCATCAGTCGCGTGGGGCTGATTATTTTGTTCAGCCATTTCCACGTTCCCACGAACAAATCAAATCTATTCGCATGGATATGGGCATCGGCGAATTCGAATCGTTCCCGATTTACGTTACAGCCCGTGAAAACATAACAGGGTATCGTGTCAACGTTTCGAATTTGCTCCATACCAATAAACAACATCAAATTGCCAGCGAAAAATTTCGCATTCGCAAACAAGGTTTAGCTGCGCCTCATCTGACCGTGGGTGATTACTGGTTGCTTGATCCGAACAATCCGCAACAACCCGCGTTCGACTTGCAAGCCAATAAAACAGCAACCATTTGGTTTACATTTGACACCACGGATATCAAGCCCGGCGAATATCTCGGTCAAATACAACTAGGCGAACAAACGGTTGAGTTCAAGATCAAGGTCTGGGATGTGGCATTACCCAGCGAAGAATATTTCGAGGCTCAGGCCACTTTCATGTGGGCGTCGCTGGGAATAGACCCAACTCAAGCGGGAAAATCTCCGCTGGATTTCAGTGTATTTGATCGCCACTTGGATAACCTGGCTGCGCATCATGTGAGCTACAACTCGGATGTGTATTGGCCGTTGTATCTGGCAGCCAATGCGCTCATTCGCGATACGGGCCAGACGCTACCCGAAGCGATTGCGAACAAAACGGTCACGATGGACAAGTTGCCTGATCTGGATTTTTCGATGTTCAACCATTTCGTAGATGCGGCGGTTGCCCGCGACATGCCATGGATGCATTGTGCGATTAAAAATTTGCCCACGGAATGGTATGACATTGCCAAACGCATTACCCACAACCCTGCGCTTGAACGCGATGGCCCCGAACACCAGCGCATTAAATCGTGGATGCTGAATCAGACATTGGATTTTTTTGCCAGTCGGGGCATATACCAGATCATGTCATTTCATGCGGATGAAATTGGCCTCGACAAAGTTGAGCACGAAGCAACGACCGCACAACTCATTGCGGATCGCGGTATCCATCCGATGTTTACCGTGACTGTTGGGCCAGGCGAATCGCTCGACGCTCTGAGACGCTTGCGGCCAATTTGTGATGTGTGGATTTGGAACATCACTGTCTTACAACATGTCCAGGAAACGTTGAAACAGTACCCGTCATTACTCAAGCCCGACGATTTGCAGTACACGTATACCGCTGATTGGAATCATGCCAGCTACATGCTCAATCGCGAACGCGGCGTATTTTTCGCGCACGAAAAACTCAATGGCTGGTACATCCATGGTTACCTGCGCTGGTATCCCAATGGTGGGGCTGTCTTTGGTGGAAAGTCTGGGCCGATTGATACGGAAGGTTGGGAAGGCGCCCGCGATGGGATTGAGGACGCGCGGTATTTTGCTCGCATAACCGAACTGGCCGATCGCCTGATCAATCACCACGATCCCCGGGCTCGTAAAATTGCACAGCAAACACAACGCGATATCCAGCAGTGGATTGCACCTGACCAAAGCGACAACGACCCATATGTCAGGATGATTGCCAAAAGCTACGAAAAGCGTCTTGATTATTATCTGCCCCATTCAAATCTGATTGACATCCGCCAACTTAAATCAATCATGCTCGAGCGTCTTGCAGCGCTTGAAAAGTTCGATACACAAACGCCGCGCCTTGAATACGCTGACGCTGTGATCGCGATAGGTGATTCGCTCAACATTGAAATTGCGGGCCATGATGTGGGGGGCAATCAGTTGCGTCAATCTTTGGCAGAAAAAATTAGCATCACTCAATGGTCAGATACAGCAACGTTATTAGCGGTTGATAAACCGAACACTTCCACACACCAACAAGCCCAGCACGCAGCAAAAACACATCGCGTTTTAATTGGTAGCGAAGATGATCATCCTTTGATTCAGCAATTGGCTCAGGCTGGACGACTTGGTGTGACTGCGCGTTATCCTGGCCCCCAGGATTTTCGTATTGTGCATATACCCGCGACTGCAAGCGACAACAGTACAAACATCAGCGGTGGAAATGCTGGCCATGTTGATAATGCCGACGGTGTTGGAACTGGTCTCACGGTAATTTTTGCTCGTGATTCAGAAGGCATCACGCGTGGCGTCCAACAATTTGTGCATCTCGCGCGTTTGCGCATCAAGCCACGATAACACGATCAGCGATTCATCAACGCGTGGCTTGCAAACATCCTTGCCGTGTGCGTTCGAGATAGGTATCCAGTAATTCCAAATCGAATTCATTCATGATTTGTTGGATTGTCAGATCATTCGACTCGGCCGATATCACAACCACGCCGGATCGCCCTGGGTCGTGGATGTGGACGCTCGTGCCATACTGATTTTTGATCTTGTCGATTTTTTCGATCAAACAGCTCAGGTGAACTTGCGCACAATCCAGGTTGATCGTTGCGGTAGCATGATTGAAGTGATTGCTTGATCGTGCGATCACATCACCTGTTGGCAAACGCACTTCACTTGGGGTCGCTGTCGGGCCGATCGCGCTAGCCATGTGACATCCGCAACTATAGGGCCAATATTCCTGCATTAATCCGCCGTGATAAACCGATGAAAACACCAGCAAATCAGGCGACAACTGTTTGTAAGCCAATCGCAATTCATCGAAATTCAAATCAAAACAAATGAGCAAACCGACGCGACCAAAATCGCAATCGAGGACGACCGCGCCCGGCCCGGGTGATACGCCTTTGTCCAATTCATCGAGCGTCGGCCTTGTTTTGTCATAGCGACCAACGACTTCACCATCGCGCCCTATCAACACAATGCTGTTGTGCATCCCGTTGTTGTCACGTGCCAATGTCGGATAGGCGATGTAACAACCATGCTGTTTGGCTGTGTCGCGCATTAATGCCATCACCGGTTCACGGCTCGCGCGATGGTAATCTTCCAAACGCGGGTCCAGAGCTGGCCCTTCTAAAAAATCAGCAGGAATATCGCAACGTTCGGGCAACACAATCAAATCAGGCTTTTGCGAAACGACCTGTTGCATCTGGCTGCAAAGATAGTCGATCATGCTGTTTGGCAAGTCATTGGCTCGGCCCGTATCAGGATCGAAAACGCGCAAGCCCGCGCACCCAACCACACTGACTGTCACAAAACGTGCCATATTCGTTCCGGTTTCTGTAATAGAGAAAGTAGATCCGCTGTACACAGCGAGCATCAAAACTACCGATTATCCCATGGCGTTTGTCGCCGTTCCATCAGTCGTTCCATCAAGCGTTCCATCGAGCGCTCCATCAAACACCGCTTTGAATTCATCCATGGAGACTCGCACGTCAATGTTCTGGCATTCAATCGCTAAACGTGAGGTCGAACGATCCGTCCATCGCCACTGAATGGGATGTTCAAAATGCCATAGTCGTAACGAACGATATTTATCAGCCAACAGTGCGTCGGTTTCGTCACACCGTGAACCACTGGGATAGGCAAAATGTTTTGGTGCCACTCCCAGGTGCTTGGCAATCAGTGCGTTTGAGGTTTCGATTTCCCATAGCACGCCACGATCACTTTTTTCATGATAGGTATCAGCCACCTTGCAGTGCGTCGCGGTGTGGGCACCAATTTCCCAACCGGCGGCGAGCATTTCGCCCGCTTGTTCCCATGTCATGAACGGCTTGGTCACTTCGCCCTCGGTCTGCGTACGAACGGCTTGTTCCTGCCCAGCGGTAGCTGCTTCCAATCCATCCGTGATAACAAAGCATGTGCCCGTCATGTTGAACTCTTGCAGGATTGGCATGGCCCGGGTGTATGTATCAAGCCAACCGTTATCGAAATGTATACCGACCGCTTTTTCCGGCAAGGGTGAATCATCGATCAGCCAGTCGATAATCTGGCTGGTCGTGACGACCGTCCAACCTTCGTCGACGATGTATTGCAAATGTTGACGAAATCGGGATTCCGTTTCGACCCCAGCCTGAGAGGCAGTTCCAGAAACATCACCATCAGCGTAGATATGATGGTAGACAAGAATCGGTACACGTTGTTTGGACATAAAGGGAAGACTTATGATGAGGGTTTTACAGCTCACGGGCGACGTTCGATAGCTGCCTGGGTCATGCAAAGGACCGTCGAAATTCCGCGGTTGGAACCGATCACCGATGCCTCAAACTGCACGCCTGAAAATGTGTTCGCCACAAGCGTCAGATCGTTTGCCATTATAGCATTTTTCCCGGGTTTAGATACGATTTTAAGGCGATTTTTACTGTGTAAAACAAGCTGGATTTTGCGATAAAAATGGATGTTTTGGGTTGATCGTAAGGTTGGATTTTAATTGGCTGCCTATGATTGTGAAATGACGTAATCGCGACAACAGGAAGACTCTGTTTAGAGGCAGGATGGCGTTTGTAAAGTTGATGTTTTGGATGGTTATTGGTGATGGCTCATGCGCATGTTGCGTGTCTGGCTCGTGCGTTCGGCGGTGCGTTTTTGCAGGGTTGGATTTGCGTAATAAATGGTCGTAACTCTTGGGAGAGGGTGATACCCTGATGACCATGATAAAACTCTCATGCCTTATCGTTGTTCTGGTAGTGATCTGCGGCGCGTTGGGTGGGGTGGATGATTTGAGGGCTGGCGTGGGTAAGCCCGCGGTACAAACTGTGCCGAAGGTGATGGGTTGGCACCCCCAGCGTGTGGCTGATTTGCGTCGACAATACCAAGCCGGTGATGATGTCGTCGTGGAGGCCACAGAGAAATTATGCCGTGATGCGGATGAACGTTTGAGCCTGGGGCCGTACACGGTAACGGATAAAACTTTTGTGCCACCAAGTGGTGACTTGCATGATTACTCGACGATCGGACGTTATTGGTGGCCGAATCCGGAAACGGCTGATGGCATGCCATGGATCCGTCGCGATGGTGATACGAATCCGCAATATTTCGATTCGGGTTTTGGAGACACGGCCCGCTTTCTGGAGTTGTGGCGTTCGACCCGATTGTTGGCGCAGGCCTACTACCAAACAGGTGACACGAAATATTCTGAAAAGGCTGCGAATTTATTACGTGTTTGGTTTGTTGATTCGTCAACACGGATGACGCCTCATGCGAAATACGCGGCACGCTTTCCCGGGCATTGGGATGGTAAATCATGGGGGATTCACGGCACGAGACACCTTGCGGACATTGCTGATGCTGTGGAGTTGTTGCAAGGTGCGTCAGCCTGGACGGCTGAATTGGATGAGGCATTACGTCAGTGGTACAGCGATTACCTGGATTGGTTGTTGACCAGCGAAAACGGAATGGAAGAACGCGATACGATCAACAACCATTCGGTGAGTTATGACTGGTTGGTGATTCGCATGGCGGTGTTTGTGGGGCGTGATGATTTAGCCCGGACGATTCTGGAAGAATTCAAAGCGCGCCGCATTGCTCACCAAATCGAGTTGGATGGTAGTCTGCCCGCGGAATTGAATCGGGCCAAGCCTTGGCGATATGAAGGCTATGCCATGGAGTTTTTGTTCAAAGTCGCTATTCAGGGAGACCGCTTGGGTGTGGATCTCTGGCATTACCAGACCGAAGATGGGCGTGGCATTCGGCCGGCATTGGACTATATCGTGCAACATATCGAGCCGCAGCCGGGGCAGGTTGACACGCATTTATTGCAGGAAATAGGGGTTAAACGGATCGGGCCGTTGTTGGAAATTGCCGCGTCAATTTATCAGGAGCCGGACTATATGCGGTTGGCGAATCTGATCGGCTGGGAGTCGCGTCTGGACATTAACTGGGCGGGCCCGAATCCCGCGTTGGTGGTGGGTGTTTCCGCACCATGAATCGCAGTGAAACGTCACGATTGTGATGTGGTTTCGCATATGAGGCGTAGGGTTTGCGCAATTTGCTGTCGCGTGGGGTGAGCGTTGCGGGCACAATAGGGGGCAGGTCATTTCAACTGATTCATTTCTTGGCATTCTAAAACCGGGGTATTCCCTGGGCACTCTTGGAGAAAAACTTATGCATATAACAACAATGATGAACGTGCGATTGGCGGGGCTGCTTGGGTTTGCCATGGTCGGTTTGCTAGCTGGTCCCAGCCTGGCTGTGACGGTGACTACGGATGAAGCGGGTGGCAACGATGGCTCAATTCGCTATTTTGCTCGTGATCAGGATGGCTTGGGTAACCCCGCTGCGTCGAGTTGGGATACTGTAACCGGCGGCGTGTCCGGCAGCGTGATTGGGCATGGTGGCAGTACGCCCAGTCGTACCACCAGCGCATTTGTCATGGCATTTCGCTTGCCGGAGTTACCGGAAGGTATGCAAGTGGAGTCGGCGCAATTGGAAGTTTTTCTTGAGGCATTTAATGGCACGCCGTCTTTCAACGCGGACCTGTGGGGATTAGGTTTTCAAAGTGCGAGCACGATCACTGCCGGGACGGTTGGGCCAGACAGTACGGGTGATTTCAACGACGTTGACGGTGATGGCGATCCGGGCCCGAATGATTCGGTAGAGATGAACGACACGATGGATCTGGGAACAGCCTATGGCATTAGTGCTCGTGTGAAGCTCGTTGATAATTTGTTGACCAGTGGCAGTACGCCCAGCGACACCGTGTCAATATCAACGGGGACGACAGCCGCGTTGGTCGACTATATTCAGTCGCTTTATGACAACGGTGCTGTCGGAGGAGCGAGTGGTGATTTTGTATTTTTCCGTTTGTCACAGGACGCGGCACTGGCCTCAGGGTCAGCGCGTTACGAATTGTATACCAACAACGATGCTCCGGGTGCCGGTGCAGTCGCGCCAGCCTTGAGTATTGAATTTGCACCGATTCCGGAACCGGGAGCGGCGGCGTTGATGGGATTGGGTGGGATGTTACTGCTGGGCCGATCCGGTCGTAAGCAATAAACCGATTGCGAGACGTTATCGTGTCAAATCTGGAAATTCTGCGGTCTGGTTTGGTGACGCGGTTTGGTATATCGGTATATCATGGGTCGTGTGCAACCTCCACACACACCGAGTGCCCAAGCACATGACGGTCGGGAACATCACGCCCAGCGCGTGGCTGTGTTGACCTCAACTTCGAGTTTCGGACGACGGATTGTCAAGGGTGTGGCGGCGTATGTGCGGCCGACTCGACCTTGGATCATGCACATCAATCAATCGTTTTTGCCCGACCGTGTCGATGCCATCCGAACGTGGCAACCGACGGGCATCATTGCTCATTTGGGGACCGAAAAATTGGTGGCCACCTTTCGGACGTGGGGTGTGCCGATCGTGAATGTGTCGAATGCGACGCGCAAAAATGATCCCCCGCATGTGGGTATCGATGATCATGCCGTGGGTGCGATGGCCGGGCGACACCTGATTGAAAAAGGCCTCAAACAGTTTGCGTTTTGCGGCGATCTGTCACGCGGGTATGCATGTGATCGGCGTGATGGTTTTCGCGATCAAGTCCTTGACGCGGGCTACCCGTATCTGGAATTTCCCTGGCCTACGGATTCTCGGAAATTTGCCGACGGCGTTCGCAATATGGTGGACACCGATGTCGAAGCGGTGTTTCGCGAGTGGTTCGATTCATTGCCCAAGCCGATTGGCATTTTGGTGTATCAGGATTACCTGGGTTTTTCGTTATGCGAAGTCTGTCGCCAAGCGGGCATTGCCGTGCCCGAGCAGATCGCGCTGGTCGGTGTGGATGATGATGAAATGGCTTGCGATTTCGCTTACCCACCGATATCGAGTGTGCGCAGTCCGTTGGAAATGGTGGGTTTTGAAGCGGCGCGCTTGTTGGATGATTTGTTGCATGGCGTGGCACCACCCGATCAAGCGATTTTGTTTGCGCCCAGTGCGGTGACCGAGCGTCAGTCGACCGACATCACCGCGACCGATGATCCATTGTTGTCAGCTGCTTTGCGTTTTATTCGCACGAATGCAGACAGGCCGATCCAGGTGGATGATGTGCTTGACGAGGTGGTCGTTTCGCGTCGGACATTGGAAAACAAATTCAAAGTATTGTTGAATCGCACGCCCTTGGCAGAAATTCATCGTGTGCATGTTGAGCAGGCAAAGCGATTGTTAACGGAAACCCAACTGCCGATTCCACGCGTGGCCGAATCGTCGGGATTCAGTAGTACAGCGCAAATGAATACAGTTTTTCGCCGATTGGTATCGACATCGCCGAGTGATTATCGACGTCGGGCCGGGACGTAAGTTTGTCGAACTGGGCGACGTTTTTTAGAGTTCCTGGCGGTGTGTGTTTCGTTTTGCAGGGGGTGGATTTGCGCTAAATCACGTCGCTTAAGTCTTGGATTGATGGTGTAATGACCTGTGTCCTACATGTTTAGGAGATGGTTCGATCATGTCTATCTTAAAAACACTACTCTTGAAATCATGTCCTACTTCCAGTCGGGTGCAACGGTATTGTCCAGGTCGTAGCCGAACACCGCTTGGTACGAAAATTCGTAAGCGCGATGGTTTCACACTCATCGAGCTGTTGGTGGTTATTTCAATCATCGCTTTACTCATCGCCATCCTGTTGCCAGCGTTAGGTTCTGCGCGTCGATTGGCGCAATCGACGTTGTGCATGAACCAGGAAAAACAGATGGGCCTTGCCGTGGCGATGTATATCAATGACAACGACGATTACTTTCCGTCGCTGTATCGTTATCCCAGCCGTCCAGCCACTTCGCCGCGACAGCCTTGGTCGGGCCGGTTGATTTCTTATGATTACTTAGGCACGCCCGCAGTCTATCGGTGCCCCAGTGAAGACGAAATGCGAACAGATTTTCTTACGCTTACCAAGAGTAGTGATCTGGGGAGTGCGCATTGGCGTCGTGTGCACTATGCCATTAATCGTGAACATATTTATGCCAATCGATTCCCATCGGTTTATCCCGAACGTGTGGTAGCGGGCATTGACGGCGATGAAATGCCCGTTCGCATTCATGACATTGTTGACACGGGAAAAACCATTTCCATCGTGGATTCACGGCCCGCTGGGAATGATTTTGCTTCAGGCGTTTCAGAATATGTACCCAGTCGAACCTCAGCAACGCAACCATATCCGGCAGCACGCCATAACGGTTTTACAACGTTGAACATTCTTTGGACGGACGGCCACGTTTCGTCACTGGGCATCGGCTTGATCAGTGATCCATGGAATTCCGGATTGACCAATTGGTTGACTGATCGGGCCAACAATTGGTGGGATCCGTTTCCGACCATTCCTTGATTGTCGAGTGATGAACATGTTGGTGAGAAGGTGTTTTACTGCCGAAGGCTTCGGCGTGAATTTTGAATTGCTTTTGGGAATGTGAACATGAGTAACACCCCGCAAATTGAATCAGGTCGACCCATTCGGGTAGGCATCATTGGCTTGGGGCGCAGTGGGTGGAACATTCATGCTCAGGCGATTTCAAAACTGCCGCAATTATTTACTGTCATGGCTGCGGCTGATCCGGATTCGGGACGGCGTCATGAAGCGGCTGAGCGATTCGGGTGCCGGGTATATTCCAAAGCCGAACAGTTGATTGAGGATCGCCTTGTGGATTTGGTGGTGGTGGCCAGTCCTAATCACCGACATCCTTTGCATGTTGTGGAGGCGCTGGGCGCCGGGCGACATGTTATTTGCGAAAAGCCGATGGCCGCGACGACCGACGAAGTGGACCAGATGATAGCAGCTGCTAATCGTCATGATCGCATGCTCACGGTATTTCACAATCGTCGTTTTGAGCCACATGTTGCTGAAATACGCAACATTTTGGCATCAGAGGCGCTTGGACGCATCGTGCATGTGAGGGCGGCGGTTCATAAATTTACCCGCCGCTGGGATTGGCAAACGTTGCGTCAATACGGCGGAGGCATGCTCAATAATATTGGGTCGCATGTGTTGGATTTGATGTTGGAATTATTCCCGGTGCAGCCTGAACATATCGTGTCTCATCTGGAACGTGTGCTCACGTTGGGCGATGCTGAGGATCATGTGGTGTTGATGATTCGCCCTCAAGCCCAGGGAAAATCCGTGGCAAACAAACCAACTGGCCCGGTGTTGTATTTGGAAATCACCAACGCCGGGGCCTATGAACAGGACCTGTGGACCGTGTTGGGGACGCGTGGTTCATTGCATGGCGGGCCCGTTCGATTGGATTGGAAAATTGCGGATTTCGAACGATTGCCTGAACGTCAATTGCAAAAGCAAACCACGGCAGAGCGACGTTATCCCAATGACGACGTTAATTGGTTTGAAAAAACGTGGACATGTCCGAGCGAGAAAAGTAACAGTCCGTACACTCATCGGTGCTTTTATGAAAATGTGTATCACTCGTTAGTATCCGGTGTTGAACCAGTCGTCACAGCGCAGAGCGTGCGTCGGTTGGTCTCGGTGTTGGAACAGTGCCAAGCTTTGTCGGGGTCTCATCCAGCGTTGCCGAATAGATCCGTCGTGACCAATTCCGTGATGCCTGGCTCGCTTTTGCCTGGTGTTCGTTCCTGAGTTTTAATCGTGTTCGCACCGAATAACATGGCACATTTGCAAGCCTACATTGTGATCGCGGTTTATCTGTTGTTGATGATTGCCATCGGTCTGGTGATGCGTCATTTGAATCGCGATGCCAGCGATTATTTTCGCAGTGGCTGCAAGGGAACCTGGTGGTTGGTCGGTGCCAGTGCATTCATGGGTGCGTTTAGTGCGTGGACGTTTTCCGGCGCCGCTGGTGCTGCCTATGAAAGTGGTTGGGCAGTGACGACGATCTACCTGGCCAACACGCTGGGATTTGTGATCAATGCGATATGGCTTGGGCCGTGGTTTCGTCAGATGCGTGCGATCACGGTACCCCAGGTGATTGAGCAGCGCTTCGGGCGCACGACGCAACAGTTTTATGCATGGATCAATGTGTTGCTGGGTTTGATTTATGCCGCGTTATGGTTGTTCGGCTTGGCGATTTTCGTGTCTGCGGTGTTTGGTTTGCCGATCCGTGGCGTGGTGATCGCGGTGGGTTTGGTGGTACTGATTTATTCGGTGGCCGGTGGTAGTTGGGCTGTGATGTCAAGCGATTTTTTGCAGGCTTTGGTGCTGGTGCCGATTACTTTGTTGGTCGGTTACCTGGCGCTGGCAGCGGTTGGCGGGTGGGATGGCTTTATCACGCGTGCGAATGACGCTGACTTGGCTGGTGATTTTGCATTGTTCAACGATGCCGACGATTTTGCCGGGAAATATACATTGATTTGGGCCGGTGCGATGTGTTTGAAAAACATTATTGGGTATAACACGATCAATTCATCGGTGCGATATTTTTCGGTGAAGGATGGTCGCGAAGCAAGTAAAGCGGCATGGTTGGGTGCGGGGTTGATGAGTGTTGGTGCGATCGTCTGGATCATCCCGCCGATGGTGGGGCGTATGTTGTATGCCGATCAGATTGGTGCGATCGATTTGCCAAAGCCAGCCGAATCGGCCTATGCCATTGTCAGTATTCAGTTGTTGCCGCCAACCTTGATCGGTTTGATGGTTGTGGCGATGTTGTCTGCCACGATGAGTTCGATGGACACTGGCTTGAATCGCAATGCGGCGATTTTTACCCACGATATATACCCGACGATATGTCGATGGTTTGGACGAACGCCCGTGACTGGTGCCGAACTCTTGCGGCGCGGCCAACTGTTTACATTGGCGTTCGGCATCATCATCATTCTGATGACATTGTATTTTGTTAACGGCGAAGGCAAGGGTGTGTTCGAGCATATGCTGACACTCGGTGCGGTGTTGGCATTGCCACTGGCTGTACCGATGTTGTTGGCGATGTTTGTCCGGCGGTGCCCCGGGTGGGCTGCGATGTTCAGCGTGGCTGTGGCTGCGGTACCCTCGTCTATCGGGTTGTTGAACAATTGGCAGTTTGAAACACAGGTGTTTGTCAATATCAGTGTGGGGACGATGGCCTATCTGGCGACCATTCCATTCTGGCGTTTTGAATCGTTGAATTACCAAAAACAGGTAGATGCGTTTTTTGATCAGATGCATCGGCCAGTCGATTTTGCACGCGAGGTCGGCAAGGGTAATGATGCTCGCCAATTGTTGACGTTGGGTTGGTTCGCTGCGATTACCGGCATGTTGATTTCATTGTTGATATTTATGCCGAATCAAACCGTGGCCGATCGGTTGAGCATATTGTTTGTTGCAGTTTTTGTGGCGGGGGTTGGTGGGTTACTGATTTGGGTGGGTCGACGACGAAATGCGATTGATCGACGCAGTAGTATGAAACCTGTTGATGGTTCTGATCCAATTGAATTGGATCAGACTTCAGAGGTTGATCATGTCGTGGAAAGAGGTGGTTCGTTGTGAGTGCTGGCGAATTCAAGCAATGGTTGTGGCCGCAGCCACGTCATATCACACAAAGCGGGTGTTTTCCGAGGCCTCGAGCGATTCATATTCCTGATGACGCATTACATCCGATGGTCCAGGCTGATTTGCAATGCGCCGTTACGCTTGGCCCGCCCACGGAAGAGGGGTGGGCTTTGCGCATCGAGCGAGATGCGCAACTGTCAACACAAGGCTATCGTTTGGCGATAGATGCCAACGGTGCGAAGTTGAGTGCCTCCACGGCAGTCGGAATGTTTTATGGCCAATTGACCTTGACCCAATATCTGACGCTGCATCGAAATATCAGCCATTGGCCAACGTTGGTTATTGAGGATCATCCCACATACGTACGGCGTGGAGCGATGGTTGATCTGGGGCGAACGGTGGCATCGCTGCAAACATTAAAACAACTGGTGCGTGTGTTATCTCGATTACGCTACAACGAATTGCACGTGCGCTTGTACGATGATGAATTATGCGGTTTGCGTTTTGAAGGGTTGCCGTTTGGTCATGAAAACCCCTATGCGTTGACGCTTGATGAATTGAGTGCGCTGGCGGAACATGCACGTGAGCATCACATCGCGTTGATTCCGGAGCTGGAAAGTTGGGGCCATGTCGGTTCGATCGTGTATCACCGTCCGGATTTGTGCGGGGGCGAGGGTATGTATGGTGGAGCGTGCTTCCGAGCTGGGCCGCGCGCTGCAGCGCTGGTAGGACAGTTGGCCAATCAGGTGTTCGATGCGTTGGCTGATGCGTCAGCGTTGCATATAGGTTTTGATGAGGCGAGCTGGTATCCCGATGTTGGTATGAGTGCGGCGTATTCGTCGCAGGATTATTTGCTAGAACTGGATGCGATGCGGTGTGATCTGGAGAATCGTTTGGGTCGGGAGATTGAATTGCGTTTGTGGGCCGATCATGTGGGTCGGCCGTTGCCGGAGGCATTGTTGGGTCGAGTGACATTGCAGCCGTGGCAATACTGGTTTTGTAAAAGCGACATGATCGATAAAACGATTGAAGCATATCGTCATGCCGGGCAATCGTGGATGATGTGCGTTGGCCAAAGCCAGGCTCAGGCGCGCGGGGCGTATGGTGCGACACGTTATTTTTGCCAACATGCTGATGCGCTTGGAGAGGCGAATGATGACAGGGATGAGCGAGGCGATGGCCACAACCTGTTGGGATTGACAGTGGCGTTGTGGGGTTGGAACGATTGGTCGCGACAGTTGTATACCTATTTCACCGGCGCGTACTATGCGTGGAACCCTTTGGCAGACAGCGATTTTTGTCGTGTTGAGGATTACGAGCGTTTTGATTATTACGTGATGCCGAAGATGATCTGGTGGCAATCATTACACGATGACACCGATTGGCAAGGCTTGGGTCAGTGTGGCGAACCGTTGGTATGGAATGGGCGATACGTTGTGGGCTCACGCTATGGCCAGCCGGTCGCCCCCACGGTGACCCAAGCGCGCACTTTTCCGCAGCAGTTTTACGCAGAGCCGAACTCAATGCCCGAGGGCGAGACGGTGTGAGTGCGGCGGGGTAAGGCCTAGTGTTATAGCGTTAACGATTACTGGCGCTATCAATCATGGGGCCTGCTCACCTCATCAAATCTACAAATAGGTGAATACTTTGTGAGCTTGCGTTGCTATAGGTACAGCTATCGAATATGGGAATTGCATTAGTTTGGATGCTTATGGATGGGCGATCTGGAAATATTTGTGGTTGATAGCCAGTGCGAGGCCTGGGCGTCTCGTTGAATAATCCAAATTTGTGGGTCGGGATTCGGATGCCAGTTTAGGGTAGCCGGCCTGGAGATCGGGTTATGTCATCTCGATTTTGTGAAACCATGCACATATGCGGTTTATCACGCATGTCATGAGTTGATAGTGTGGAAATCATGGCGTGAATAGGTAACGGCAGGGTTTGGTCCCTGTTGGAAATCTTTTACTGTTTGAGCTTAACATAATTTAGCCATCTCGTGTGTTGTACGATAGTTAAGTCGAGCCTATGTCTGGACTCATGCGGTACCATGAAATTCAGAATTAAGCCACGTCTGGCATAGGTCATAAAACGTCCGGTTTGCAGATCGAATATCGGGGCAATGCCGGCCGCGTCGTCGGATTGTCCAATATATACCGCGTCTTGTCCATTGTATTTGCTTGACATGGAAATAGAATTAAGGACGTGGCGGAGAGAGGCTGGATATGGCCTGCGCGATGTCGCGTTCGGGGAAGCCCCGATCAATGTTCCCGATGAGCCTTTTCGATCAACGTGTCGCCTTGATCAAATGATAGAGATCAGCAACGAGAATTAAGAGCCCTACTACGAGACCAACCTACAACAAGGAGAATAGGAACGATGGGTAATCATTGGAAAATCAGTGGATGTGCTTGCATTTTGTTGGGGCTGGCGGTGTCATCGGCACAGGCTGGCTATGTCGATGAGGTGATTGATCTGGCGCCGATTTCGTATTGGCGGTTGGGTGAAACGACACCTGCCACCAGTGCTGTGGCGGCCGATGAATATGTCGTGACGCCCAACCCGGGCACCTACAATGGCGCGTTAACCAATATCGCCGGGCCGTTGGTTGGTGATGCCGATACAGCCGTGGTGTTCGATAGCGATAGTGATTACGTTTCCATCGATGGCAGTGCTACCGTTGGATCAGCTTTCGATTTCGACAGAACCGACAGTTGGACCATTCTTGTTTGGATCAAAACGACCCAGACCAGCGTCACGCAGGTAGCCAACAAGTTGTCCGGAGGTCAAGGTTACAGTGTTGGACTCAACAGCAGTGGCCAGGTTCAGGTGCAGGTCACCGGCACGGGTATTGCTCTCGAACGAACCAATGATTCGGTCAATGATGGCCAATGGCATTTCATTGCATGGACGTATAACGGCAATAGTGATGTGAGTGGCAGCCTGATTTACATCGATGGCGTTTTGGAAGCGACGACAACGATCACCAATACACTGACTGGTGCCAGTGTCATTAACAACACGGTGCCGTTCACGATTGGTCAACGAGCAGGTGGAACGACGCAGCCGGTTGTGGGAGCGGTGGATGAGGTGGCCGTTTTGGATCAGGTGTTGGGTGCGGATGATATTGCCGATCTATATGTGGCAGCCACCACGGTGCCTGAGCCTGCGTCGGGTCTCCTGTTTCTGTTGGGCGTGGCCGGTATGGTCACAGCAAGAAAACCATTGCATGGATGATGCTGTTTTGCCGAAGAACGGACTATGACCTGTTGTGTTTTAAATCATGTCAGGCCGTGTCAGCTCGCTACCTCGGCGGGTCGTGATTGTCATTCGGTTCATTGCCGAATGTCTCGTTACCGATTACCCCAAGATCAATTGCCTGGTTATCACCCACAATCACTGCGCGGCTATTGTTATGACGACGGATTCGGTCATTCGTATGGCCATCGGCGCAATGGTTTCACACTCGTTGAACTGCTGGTTGTAATTTCAATCGTCGCGTTGCTGTTGGCGTTGCTTCTTCCAGCATTGGCCAATGCTCGCAAAGTGGCCTTGCAGGTGAAATGCCAGAGCCAGCAACGGCAGATCGGCGTCGCGTTCCACGTGCACATCAATGATGACGAGGGGAACTATTTTCCCGAAGGGGCAGACCCTGACAACGGATGGAGTCCCTATTGGTTTAACCCGTTGGGTCGCCTCATGAATGTGCCCGGTGCGCCAGCAATTGACAGTGTGGTCTGGCGTCCGGCTAAGGATACGATTTTCTGGTGCCCGCAGCAGGCCGCGGATGACGACTTGCCCGTGAGCCAATGGCGGCTTTCCTATGCCTATCCATGGGGTGGATTGGGCACTCACGGTTTGGGCGGGCCGTATTACGGTTGGGATGGAACCAGTTACACCAGCACCAGCGGACTTGGTCCGCACAGCCTCAACGACGTCGTGGTCCCTTCGCAGGTCACCTTATTGTGCGAGTTGATCGATGATCGGCCGAACATCTTTTTAGGCCTGAGTCTTTTGCCTCCGGGATTGCCCGTCCCGCCATCGCCCACCTTTAGTTTTGGTCGACATGGAAACAGTTTTCAAAGCAGTAATTTCCTTTTCGTCGATGGCCACGTCACGATGATCCCCGACGGCAACGAATTAACCGCAGGTTACCTCGCCACTGAATACCCGTTCAACTTTGATTTGAAATAGGTTTGGTCACCAATGAAATATGTTGTAACGATGGTGGCGTGCTTGCTGATGGGCGCAACGGTCACAGCGAATGCTGAACAGCCTGTGGATGAGAGTGGCCAATTTCCTGCGTGGGAAGCTGGTGTTAATATCGCAGGCCTGATCGCGCATGTGCCCAGGTTGAAACATCCGTATCCACATGGGCAAGATTGGCAGCCAACATTGATGTGGTGGCAAGTACCGTTATCGTTCGACGATCCTGCGAAGCTTAAGCAAGAATTGGCCGTCATGAAATCGCGGGGGTTGCTGCCGTCTATTGAAGTGCCCGCGGAATACGGCACGCCCAAAGCCTATCCCGAAATTCCGCAAGTGGTCGCACAGGCCAAGGCTGTGGCTGATGCGGGATTCCCGGTACACCTGTCGATGAAGGGCCGACTTAATCTGTACGCGATGCCCGATGGCAAAATCGTGCAGCACGTCGACACGCCTGATCCAGATCAGAAAGATGCGGTCGGCCATGTCATGCCGTGTCTGGTTATCAAGGATGGTTGGCAAGCGAGGGCCAAACATATTCGCGGTCTCATGCAGGCATTCGCTGATGCCAGCGTTCCCGTCGCAGGTGTTTGGTACGACTATGAAGATCACCCGCATCCGTGGAATGGCATCTTCAGCCATAGCCGTCAGTGCCCGAGTTGTCGCAAACAATACCCGGTCGGCGTGCTCGATAGTCGCAAGCAATTCAAAGCCTATGTTGAAAAGCTGCGCTATCAAGCCCTGGCCCAAGCGCTGGCACAACCGGTACGTGATGTGTTTGCGTCAGCGCGTACCGGTTTCTATGGCTACGCACCGGCCAGCGCACAATATCCAGTGGGCACAGTGACCGGGCATCCCATTCCTGAAACCGATGTGAATCCGGACCAGATCGATGTGGCTCAACCAGTCTGCTATGCCTACACCCGCCATGCAAGTCGATATTTTGAAGGCGTCGAAGCAATCCCATCGCGTGAGATAGACCGCGCCTATTTTGTGGATATGCTCGCCGCAGTCAGCAACGTGACGAAGAATATACGTTCCGACCAGTTTCTGGTGCCGTTTGTTTCGGGGTTGGTTTGTGAGCCAGACGATCCAACGCCGCGCATGACGCGCAGCTTGTATCGCGAATTTCTTCGGCACGCGATTCTGCGCGGCGCGCGTGGGTTCTATTGTTACAACACAGCACCGCCTTACAGTTCGGTCGCCGAGTTTTATAGTGAGCTAGCGGACATCAATGCGGTATATAACGAAATGTTTGCATATCCGGATTTTTTGCAAGACGGACAAACACTCAACCACGATTACCCTGATTTCAAAACGATCAACAAGACGGATGAGAATTCAGACAAGAATAAAACCAACGCCATCATCTGGTCAGGCATGCGCAAGGGCGACAAGGCCCTGGTACGCGTGGTCACCTTACAACAGTCGCCGCATCCGGTGAGCATCACGCCATTCCCCGGCGTTACGGTTCGTCTGATCGCGTCCCCAGCCGGTGCGACCTACATGATCAATGCCGATGGCCATGTCCAGGCAGTCGATTGATCTGGTTAACACAATAAAAGTGACATAAAAATGAAAACGATGTTTTTAATGCTGTGGGTTGGATTTGTTGCCGTCGCCACAGGCCAAGCTGCTGAGGTGTACCAGCTCAACCTCACGGATCACGTTCCTGATCCCACCTTGCAAAAGCCCGGCGTCCCGGTTGACATCGAAGTGCTCGAGCCGGACGTCTATGTCTGGACCTTGCCAGATGGGATCACGCAAACACTCACATTTGATCTTTCCAAACTCGGCGTCGACTTGAAAGATTTTGACGAGTTTCGATTCGACATGAAACCTGTCGATGGCCCAGTCCTGTTGCACGCCACGACCGTGGGCATAGCCGAGAAAAAAGCAGGGCATGAGAAAAAAACGGTTATGCATGAAGGGGAAAGTGGGGGGGTGAGCAGTTGGTATTCGAAATTCAAGCAACCGATTGGGCAATGGACCGAAGGGCGTTTTGATTTGCGTATCGATGACGATGGCAGTTTTCTAACGGCCAGCGAAAGTCATCGCGAGGGCCTGTTAACACTGGAACTTTATTCGCAAACGTTTGGCAAGCAAGGTGAAAAGAAGATTCGCAGGGTCTTCATCAAAAACCCACGTTTCGTTAAGCGAATAATCAACGTGGATTTCGACCTGACAAAAGTTGAGCAGCATATCGATAGCGATCGCGTGACGTATACCTATCCCCTGGAATTGAAAAACAACACCCAGCAATCGCAGTCCATCACGCTCGACCCCGACTCGCAGAAGACGCTTCATTTTTTCCATGTGACTAATCCCGGCCCCGACGCCTTGTCTATGGTCCTCGAGCCGCATGAGACTCGCGTTGTGCCGATCAGAGTTTCTATGGCAAGTAACAAAGCCGTTGCGTTGCCTGCTCTTTATTCGGAACGCTTCTTGCCCAGGGTTCATCTTGATCAGAATCCGCGGCAAGAAACCGGCGTGTATCCGCTATTGGGTTATAGGCCGAATGATATGTGGGCAGTGGTCCCCATGTTCACGCGCATATCGTGGACGCCCAAAAGCATGCAGGCATTTCTAAAGCCTAGGACATTGGGGCAGCCGGTCATTGCCAAATGGATGCCATGGGTTATCCGTAGTGCGGAGGAACGCTTGAAATATGACTGGGAAATTCCTCAGAATATCGTGCCCGGGCATATTGCCAACTACCGATGCCTCGATTGCCGACAGAAGCTAAGGCAGTGGCCGTATAAGCCATTGGACATCAGGAATCATTACTGTGCCGTTTGTGACAAAACATTCAGCGGTGTTGAACGCATGGATCAGGCTGCGGTGCAGTTGAATTATTTTTCCATGGGCAAGGCCGTACGCACGCTTGGGTTGGCTTGGTTGCTTAGTGGCAACGACGCGTACGCCAAAAAAGCGATGGAGATACTGCTCGTCTTCGCAGACAACTATGATCGAATGCCTTACAAGTCAGCACGCTCAACCTCCGCTTCGACACGGTTGGGTTGCAACACACTGTTGTCGTCTTACATTTTGCCTGATCTGGCAGAAGGCTATCAATTCCTTTCGTCATACGCGGGCTTGTCCAAAGCGAGCGACCAGAAAGTGAAACAGATGCTGATTGCCGAAGCCGCTGAGGTGGCCAGGCATTGCGTTCTCTACTCGAACATGTCGAGTGAAGCGATGCGAGCACGCGGTACAGTGGGCATTGTCACAGGCTATTGGCCATTGGTGGGTAAGGCGATCCATGGTGATTTTGGACATCATGAACTACTCGATAAAGGATTCTCCGAAGAAGGAATCGGGCACGAAGCGGGTGCGTATCATCTGGCTGCATTCAGAGCAGCAAACGAGTTTGCCTATTTTGCATACCGTAACGGCGTCAACTTATACACCGAAAATTTGAAGCGCGTTTTTGACGGATCAGTGATCGCGGGCGGGGCTTACGCTGCAACCTCTTACGAGACCGCATACAGCGTGTATCGCGATTCGCTTTACCTGCCCTTGCTGACCGAAGAACGTAAAAAGCAAGCAGCCAACAGCGCAGAACACCTGGCTTTGACAGGCATCCTCGGCATTCCTGAAGTTTCCACAGAGAATGTCGCCTCCGCGATCATGAAAGGCACCGGTTACATCTATCTGCGTAAAGGTACGCCTAACGACTATCGCGAAATCAAATTAAACTACATCAAGTATTTTGATCGCACAGAGAAGGATCGCTTCTCCACTTTTTTCTATGAAAACCAAAAGCGCATCGACGGCGGTGTGAACAGGATGTCCTATGGCGATCGCAACGTTCATTTTATGTATGCCACTGCGGCTCATAATGCGATCGTGATCAACGGGCAAGACCAGCGAGAAACCACGGGCGAACTATTGGCCTTTCATCCCGATGTGGAATTGCCGGTCGCGGTTATACAAACAGACCCGCACGTTCCCCTGTACGAAGGCGTACAACAAATACGCGCGACTGCACTGGTTGAAGATTTTTACATAGTTTTCGACAAGATCACTTCAGAAAAACCAGTGACCATCGATCGCTTTCAATACGGCCTCAAGAAAGCAACGGTTCAGAACACGTTGATGCCGGTGGCTGATGATTTTCCATACGTCGCTCAGAAGGAACATGATGCGATCACAAATATCACCGGTGCGCCCAGCGAGAAATTGGTCCTGATCGATTTTGAAAATGGCATGAAGATGAAACTCGTCAGCGATAAATCATTTGATATCTATAAAGGCGAAACCTATGGCGGGCAATGGCAAGGCGATATGGATGTGACGTTTGCACGCATGGCTGATTCGACACAAGGCGCTTTCCTGGCCGCGTTTTCCCACGGCACAGACAAGCCACTGCCACAATTACAAATCATCAGCAATTCTCCCCACGAAATATTGCTGTCGATCGCTACGCGTGAGAAAACGTATCGCATCAACATTAATTTGCCTGAAGAAACAGTGTCAGTGACGCACGTGGGCAATGAGCGAAAAATTCCAAACACCGAAACATCTGAACAGGCCAAGGATTGAGAAAACAAAAATGATGAATGACCGTATACAACGATGGAAAGACCTGCAATTCGGCATGTTTATTCATTTTGGCATCTATTCGATGCTCGGCGGAATGTGGCAGGGTGAGCGAATCACCAAGGGGTACAGCGAACAGATTCATAATCACGCACAAATCCCCAAGGATGAATATGCGCAGTTGGCAAAACAGTTCAATCCGGTAAATTTTGACGCCGATGCTATTGCCCAATTAGCGGTTGATGCGGGTATGAAATATATCGTGATTACGACAAAGCATCATGATGGTTTCTGCTTGTTTCATAGCAGGCACACGACGTATAACATGGTTGATGCGACGCCCTATGGCAAGGATATCGTGGCTGAGTTGGCTGAGGCCTGTCGCAAACATGACTTGAAGTTTGGCGTTTATTTTTCGTGGATTGATTGGCATTACCCGCACGCGATACCCATGTCGCCCACGAGCAATAACTCGGATCCTATTCCAGAAAAACATATGGATTTCAATCTGGCTCAGGTTGAGGAGTTGCTAATACAGTACGGGCCCATTGCTGAAGTCTGGTTCGATATGGGGGCACCGACATTGGCACAAAGTAAGGCCATGGCAGACCTCGTCCATCGCTTGCAACCTGACGCCCTTGTCAATGGACGCATCTGGCATGGGTTGAGTGATTTTACGGTGCTGGGTGATAACCAAATCCCCGATTTCAAAATCGACGGCCCATGGCAGACACCTGCATCAATCTATCATGCAACGTGGGGGTATCGTTCATGGCAGGAACGAACAAACCTAAGTGGCAAGATTACTGAGCAGGTTTCCAATTTGAAAAGTGTTTGGGCGTTGGGTGGTAACTATCTACTCAACATTGGTCCCCAAGGCGATGGCAGTGTTGTTGAGTTTGAGGCAGACGTGCTGCGCGGAATTGGCCAGGCGCTGCGTGAGAACCCCAGCCTATCAAATAAGGTGGGCGAGGATCCGTCTGTTCGTCACCGTATTGTTTTGAATGATAAAGATGCGGAGTTGTTTTATCGATTTGACGGTGCGAACTATGCGTCGGTCAAGCCTATGGTGGCGCAGAAGCGATGGGTTGTAGACGTGCCGAGTACTGGAAAATGTGAAATTGAAGTTGATATGAATGTCGACTGCGAAGCAAGCAACGATTCATAATGCAAATCGCTTGACAATAGACTCAGGCAATGCGTATCCGATGCCCGGCCGATCAGGTAAAGCAATCGCACCGTTTTTGACAGGAAAACCAGCCTCCTGCAGTTCACGCCGCAGCGGTGATTCGAATACTTCCGCAGGTGCAAATTCGATGAATGGTGTCACCGGCGAATAGGCGGCCAGATGCACCGTGGCCGCACCAAGAATTTGCGTGCTCCAGTTACCGGGGCAGACCATCGCGCCGTACGTTTGGGCAAGCTCGACGATGCGCTTGGCCTCGGTCAATCCACCGCAGGTGGTCATGTAGGGTTGCACCACTTTCACGCGGCCGCGTTCGAGCATGTCGAGAAATTCCCAACGTGTCACGCCATGTTCGCCCATAGCTAACGGCATTGGTGACA
>JAUHYI010000059.1 GCA_030426385.1 Phycisphaerae bacterium | reverse complement strand
ACGCAGTACGTGGATCAGTTTCATCTATCACACGCCATACCTTTATTCGCAAAGCTTGCGTATCACTGATCTGCCGCAGCCCGGCGAGTACCTGGCAATAGGCGATGCTGAGCGAACCAGTTTGTCGCACAATTCGTCAGGCGTGGGTGCATACAACGCGACGTTCAATTTGACGGGGCGTCATCGTGGCAACTTGCCGCCGGACGATATGAACAACGTGGTGAACATCACGTATTTCGATGGCCACGGAAAAATCACGCCGTTGGGCGACATGCAGTTTGACGACCGCACGATTGCACCGTGGCAGCCTTGATTTGGATAGGGCATACGCGGGACAAAATTGAACTCATGCATTAGCCGCCGTCCTTGGGCGGCGCGTCACCGTCATCAAACCCCTGCCCCCACACACACACGCACACACGCACACCACACCCTTTCCCCGAAAATGCCCACGCATTTTTCCAACCATCAAACGAAAAGAGACGCGACTGTGAATCATATGGCGGCAATACTGTTGGTGATCCTGGCGTTGTGTTCGGCGTGCCATACCGTTGATGCGGTGTATGGCGAAGGCGAGGCCTCGGTCGGATCAGCGTTGGACGATGCGCGGGTGAGTCCGACCTGGCAAAAGTATGTGGATCAAAAACAGCAAGGGCTGGTGACTGATTTGCCGGACTATTCGTGGGCAGGTTACGAACGTGGTGAACGCAGTATTCCCGAGGTGGATGCGACGGCAGACCGGTTTGTTGTAACGGATTTTGGGGCGCATCCCGATGATCTGTTGGACGATCGCCGTGGCATTCAAAGCGCGATCGATGCGGCCGAAGCGAACGGTGGCGGGGTGGTTTATCTCCCGGCAGGTCGATATCTGATCAACACGCAAATGGCTGATCGTGGCACGCTGACCATTGAGGCGGATCATGTGATTCTCAAAGGCGCAGGCTCACGCGCAAGCGGTACGATCATTCATCAAATTCATCCTTTTGGCGGCGGAAATCCGCATGATTTTCGGCGAATGCATCTGGGTGATAATTTGCTGTTGATCCATGCCGGGCGGGAAGAAAAACGACTCAGCGAAAGACGCGTACTCTGCAAAATTACAGGCGACAGTGATCGCGAAACGTTTGATGTGGAGGTGGATCACACGCAACAATTAAGCGTCGGCGATCATGTCTATCTATACGCCCGCAACAAAGCTGTGATTGAAAAAGCGATTGCCCCGTTTGTGCTCGAGGAGGCTTGGACCAGTACAACGCAAAATAAATCGTACACCGTTGAGATTCATGAGATCGCAGCGATCAACGATAACCGCGTGACATTTGCGGAGCCCATTCGTTACGACATCAAGGCAGAGCACCAATGGGAATTACGTGAACGCGCCCCACTGTCGCACGTCGGCGTTGAAGATATTGCTTTTATGGGTAACGGTTGGCATCCCTACAAACATCATCGCAGCGGCATGGATGACGGGGGTTGGTCCATGATCAAAATCAAAGGCGTGACCGACAGCTATGTTCGGCGGTGCAGTTTTATTCATTGTTCGCAGAGTGTGTACGTGGCCCAGTCGTCGTACGTGTCGTTGCTCAATATTACCCAAGCAGGCAACCCCGGCCACCATTCGCCGCGCGTGGTGTTTCATAGTTACGGCGTGTTGGGTGGTTTGATCAATGACCAGGCCGGCTGCACGCATGGGCCGAGTTTGCAGGGCGGTGCACTCGGAACAGTTTTCTGGCGGTGGAAAGGTGTGGACGGTTCGATCGATTCGCATGCGGGCAAGCCGTACACCAGCCTGTACGACAATGTCTGCGTCAATCGAATCAGCTCGTCGGGAGGGCGTCGTAGCTATCCGCAGCATCTGCGAAACCTGATGTTGTGGAATGTGAACCTGCAGGCGGATCAGCCGCGCCATTATGATTTTTGGCAGCCGGAAAAAAGCAATGTGTTCATGATGCCGATGGTCGTGGGTATGCACGGCTCGGAGGTGACATTTAATGAAGAGCATCTCGCATTGCTCGAGTCGCACGGCCAGCCGGTATTGCCCGAATCGTTGTACGAATCTCAGCTCGCGTTGCGATTGGGCGAGATGCCAGATTGGATTCGCGATGTTCAAGAACAACAAGAGGCATTGGATGCGCAGGCTTTGCCCGCGTATTACGATCGCCGTGATCCGCAATCGCCGACGTGGTTTTATCCGGAAACGTTTTACGTCTATCGCATGCTCGACTATCTGACTCACCTGTCGTTGCAGGCCTACGACAGCAAGCTGTTTACATTCACCATGAACGACGATCAACTGATTCTGAACACGGATCAGTCTTTTGTGCGACATGCCGTATATGCTTTGATGCATGCGATTTATCAGCAAACGCAACACGCGAACACAATTCATGCCGAGGCCATGACCACAACAGGTGTGAACGGCATTCGATTGGCGCTGGCGTCCGGGCCTGTCAATCGTACGATGCCAGACATGGATGCGGACCCATACGTGACTGACGCACGGGCCATCGTGGAGCGCATCGGTGGCCGAATTGTCACTGAATATGCCGGAAAATCCGTGCGATTTGTGGTTGAAGTGCCCGATCAGCCCGCGCGGTAACCAGTGGGTGGTCGTGATGCAGGCAGCAGGTGATGTGCGTGGGTTGAGGGATGAGAGGCGGGGGGTGGGGTTGGGCTACAATTCGAGCAGCGGGGCCAAGATATTATTATCTGATATTAATAGGTTTACGATAAAATTGAAATTTCGGGCCTTGATTTTGTCGACAAAATTCTGGTAGTATGGTCGCCATGTCAGATGAGCGATCCATCCAGCGACAAGATGCGTATGCACGGTTGAGGCCGATGTTGTTGCATGGCCAGATCGCCGCAGGTTTGCGGTTGGGCGAGATGGAGTGGGCTGCCAAACTTGGGGTACATCGCAGCGCGCTGCGTGAAGCGTTTGGTCTGTTGGCGCATGAAGGGTTGCTCGTGGCTGGCGAACGCGGTGGGCATTTTGTCCCGCGTTTTGAAAAGGCGGACCTTGATGAGATTTTGGAATTACGCGCCGCGCTGGAAGTCGCAGCCATGCGCCGGCTCAGTCGTAGCAGGTGTTCGATCAATATCGATTCGCTGCATGCGATCAGCCAGGCCATGCGAGAAATGATGAAGTTAAAAATGCCGTTGGGATTTGCCGAGGCGGACCGGCGCTTTCATGAGCAGATCATCACCCTGGCGGGCAACCAGCGATTGACCCATGCGTATTTGCATGCGCCAACGTTCATCGGCGTGCGTCTGGATTTGATGCCCGACGTGATGCAGGAGTTGATGAAAATCACCCTCGGGGAACACGAAGCTATTTGTGAACATTTGGAAGCAGGTCAATTTGATACTGCGGCCGAGCTATTGGAACAACATTTATTTAACGCCCACTCCGTGGGTAGTGCGTCGTTGATGCACATGAATGATTGAAATTTGTGAATCGGATTGTTTTTTTAAGACTGGAACCCTTGTTATGACAGAAGCACGTTTTATTACCGCACTCGGCACGCCCTTGCATTCGGATGATCGATTGCATGTGGAAGGATTGGAGCAACACATAGAAGACCAGGCATCGGCCGGTATCGAAGGATTGCTGTTGGCAGGCACCATGGGGTTGATGCAGATGCAATCGGATCAGACGTGGCGTGATCTGGTGAAGCATGGTATTGCGATGGGGCGTGGTCGTTTCGAAATGTTGGTCGGCATCACCGAGCAAAGCACCTCGCGTGTGCTCGATCGTGTGGCTTACACGAATACGATTGATGGCATTGATGGGGTGGTGGCATTAACGCCTAGCCTGATCAAGCCAAATGAAGCCGAGCAGATTGCGCACTACAAGCGAATCGCCGATGAATCACGTTACCCCGTGTTCATCTATGACCTGCAATTGTTGACCGGCGTGCATCTGTCGGTGGAGGCTGTTCACGAATTGTCGAAGCATCCAAACATCAACGGCATCAAATTATCCGCCAATGTGCAAGACGCGGTGCGTTTGCGATTACATATCGACGACGCCTCGTTTCGGATTATCGTGGCCGAGCCGGCCATCAGTGACATGTTGTTTCGTTGTGGTTATGGCGAACATCTGGATGGCATTTATGCGATCGCACCACAGTGGGCAACGGCACTGGCTGAAGCGGCCAAGCAAGACGATTGGGAAACTGCGGCGCATTGGCAGGCCAAACTGACGGGTATCAAGGAAATGTTTTTGAATTATCCGTTTGCTCCTGCGTTCACCGCATTGATGCGCTTGCGCGGCTTTGTCGGCAAGTATGCCCCAAGTCCATTGAGCGAGCCTGATGCGGCGATGATTGAAACATTAAAGCAACACCCAGTGGTCCAGGAATTACCTGCACTATCTGAAACGAGGGCCACGCATGTCGGCGCCTGATTTTTATTTTGCAGTCAACGAAACTTTTCGCCATATCCATGATAATTTTGGCAAGGCGGTGCTGGTTGATTACTGGCGCTCGCTGGGCCGTGATCACTATCGCGATCGTAATGCACGATGGCGAGCAGGCGGTGCGGCGGCGATTGCTGAGGATTGGCAGAACTATTTCGATCACGAGCCGGGCGCAGATGTTTCCGTGGCCGTGACCGGTAGTGATGCGTCGGCGGTGGTTGAATTGGACATTCGTGTATGTCCTGCAATCGCGCATATACGCAAGCATGATCGTGATCTTGTGCCGTATTTTTGCGAGCATTGTGATCATGTGTGTGGAGCACAGGCGGAAGCTGCGGGCTATGAATTTCAACGCGAAGGCGGCATGGGTTCATGCCAACAGCGCTTCGTGCCCATGTCTGTGAAAGGCGGTGCCTAGTGCTGGGTTGCCAGGATTTTTGCGGATACTACGACTGGACGTTTTCCTTTCTGCGTGAACACGCGGGGCAAGACGCGGTGGAAAAATACTGGGCGAAGGCTGTCGTTGATGCTCAGCAGCACTACACCGAAGCGGGGCGTGCGGCGGGCTTGCGCGGGTTGTATGACACATGGGTGCAGACGGGCGACGATGAAAAATGTGATTGGACGTTCACGCTGGATGAAGATCGCAACGTGTTGCGTTGGGACATGCGCCAGTGTCCGAGCAAAGGCCACCTGATTAAAAACGATTTGTATACGGATGAAGATTATTGCGATCACTGCATGGGTTGGGCCTTGCCATTGCTCGGTGAGATCGGCGTGGAGGTGACTGCCCACGAACACAACCATTGCGGGCAGTGCTGGTCGGAAATTCGCATGAAGGATCAGCCGTTTGAATCGCTGGCATCACACGTGGGCGATATCAATATCACCAAAGACGCGCGTTGGGATAATGGTTACATCGATGGTTGGCGGTCGAATGTGAAATTGCCATTGTTACAGGAACAGGACGAAGCCACCGATTCAGTGGATGTGATTGAACACTGGTTTGCGGATGCGAATGAATTGACTGTGCTGGGGCGCGGCCCGAGCGCGGTCGATGAATGGACGGCGCAGCATTTATCGGGCGCGGTGATTGTCACGGATCCGACGTATGCCAGTCGCGATGTGTATGACGATGAGCCGCGCGGTGTATTGATGGGTGATAATTCGCCGGCGTTGGCAGAAGTGGCGAAGCGGTTTTTGGCTACACCGGAGGAGCGTCGGCCGTTGTTGATGCACATGTATTTGCCCGGTGCGCCGATGCAGCCCTTTGCACGCTATGGCCTGCCACGTCCTGTGCCGATTTTGCCGATGTTGGTGCGGCACAAACTTTATCAACACCAATCATTCGCCGCGTATCCCACAACAGGCGTGTTCGCGTTGTTGTTGGCTGCTGCGATCAGTGGGCATAAACGCGTAAACGTAGCGGGCATTGATTTGTATCAACATCCCACCGATCAGGTTTATGTGAATGATCAAGTTCATCACGGTTGGCCTGCTCAGCATAGCGAAGCCTGTGACCGGGCTGCGATCCAATGCGCATTAACCCATCTCGACCAGCGGGCTCAGGTCCACCCGTTCTTGCGACAATTATTAACACAGCCCGCATAACCCCCCCCCCACCACCCCCACCACCACACACACACACACGCGTATTCCCCTTCCTCCCGTACACGCACACACATCACCTCTCTGCACACGCACGCATCACCCGCCGCGTTTCCTTCCCTTCTTGGGTTTTTGCTAGTTCCCGGTGAATACCGGGCGTTTGTATGAAGGGAAAGTTTAAACCACGCGAGTTTATAACGGAACCGGTATTAGGTCGGGTATATAGGCCGAAATAACGAAGGCGAATTATTCTGGCTGCGCGGATTTTGCCGATATGCAAGAACTATTGGTGGAGTTGTGCGTTCAACGTGATAGGCAATGGTTGTGCGATCCACAACGGGAGGTCTGTTATGTTTCACGGTGTAAGTTGGGACGAGCGTGTGAATGTCACGAAAAAAATCAGCGATAGAAGCGCAGTGCGTCGCTGTGATTCAAGTGGGTTCACGCTCATCGAGTTGCTGGTGGTCATCAGCATCATCGCGTTGTTGATTGGCATTTTATTGCCGGTGCTGTCATCCGCCAGGCGGTCGGCCGGCGCGATCAGTTGTGCCAGTGTGATTCGTCAGATCGGACAAGGGCATGCGGTCTTTCAAGGCGATCATCGTTCGTACTATCCGGTCGCGGGTGGTTATATCGAATGGGGTGATACCGACGGCGTGACGCGGTTGCCATCATGGATGGAACAGCTCAACGACTACATTCGGATCAAGCACGATGATGCCTCGGATCAGGAGCCGTTTTATTCCGGATGTCCGCAGTTTCCAGAAGAGAGTCCGTACCATTATTTTCTCAGCGGTAATGCGGCGTTCATCAATGCGGGCAAAGTGTTCGCACCAGTCTATGGTGATGCTGTTGTACATCCGTCATTGTTCGTAGTCGGCGGAGATCTCAATGGTGGGTTCAACGTCGGTGATGCTGACAAAGATGATTACACTCAGAATTGTCTCGGCCTGCCTGGACTAGCACAAACCGCAGGATGGACCTATTGGACGCCGCATCATGGCGGAGCATTGAATGTGCTTTTTGGTGATGGGCATGTGAAGGCCTATCAAGAAGCTGATCCAAGGGAGATGACCTTCGCCTACACCACGATGACGCTATGGATTGATCCTAGTAGTTTATGATGGGTTGTTGCATGGTGAACGTAATGTTCATCGATGGCGCATGGTGTCGAGAGGCATGATGCCAACGCAAAAACTTTACCTGGCGTAGCGGAGTGTATCCATATGTTTGAATCTATTGGCCGTCACGTGATGCGGTTGTTTCGTGTGAATTGTATGGCACGCTTTGGCGCGGCCGTAACTGTAGGATCGGCATTGTCGATGTGGCTGAGCGTTGATGCGTCGCAGGGGCAAACCGTTTTTCAAATTCAAGACGATGCGTTATTGCCGCAGGCCCCGACGGGTAAAGCCTGGGCTGCGTGGAGTGATTGCAACGCAGACAGCTATGCGGATTTAGTCACCAATGAAGCCGTATGGATCAATCGAGCAGGGCGCGGTTTTGATCGCATGGCTTCGCCGATGGATGGTGCCATTCTTGGCGATTACGACAATGATGGTTTTCCCGATGCGTACAGCATCAGTCATTGGAACTTGTATCACAACGAGGGCGAAAATGGTTTTGTCGATGCATCGGCACACATGCCAACCTTGACCAGGGTGCCCAGTCAGGGCGCCAGTTGGGCGGACCACGACAATGATGGCGATCTGGATATTTATATTGGCGCATACGAAGCGACGTACCCCGGGCCGTACCAGACCGATGTGATTTTGCGTAACGATGGTGAAGCAGGTTTTGTCATCGCGTGGCAACAGTCCGGCGATATCGATCCGGCTCGTGGCATCACTTCCGCAGATTACGACAACGACGGCGACATCGATATCTATGTGTCGAACTATCGCTTGGAAGCCAACCTGCTGTGGGAAAATGATGGCATGGGAAAATTCACCAATGTGGCGAAGCAGCGTGGCGTTGCGGGCATTGATAATGGGTACAGTTATTCGTTCGGCCACACGATCGGATCGGCCTGGGGTGATATGGATAACGATGGGCTGATCGATTTGTTCGTGGGCAATTTTTCGCATCCGCATGTGGATCAGGACCGCCCGCGTTTTTATAAAAACCGTGGGGCGGAGCATGATTTTTCATTCGCAGACATGAGCGACAACGCAGGGCTTGCCTGGCAGGAATCTTTCGCATCGCCCTCGCTGGTGGATTATGACAACGATGGTGATCTCGATTTATATTTCACGACCGTCTACAACGGTGATCACTCCGTGTTGTATCGCAACGATGGCGATTGGCATTTCACCGATGTGACGGCCGAGGCAGGGTTGGCCAATATGGCGACGACCTATCAAGCCGCCTGGGCAGATTTCGATCACGACGGCGACATGGATTTGTTCACAGCAGGACAGTTGTATGTGAATCAAACCATCGAGATGATTCCCGAAGCGGATCGTGATACAAAAAAACATGATCGTCATTGGTTGCGCGTGACGTTGCAAGGTGATGGTAAGCGTATCAACCGCGGTGCGATTGGCGCTCAAGTGCGCATCGAGCTTGATGAACAAACCACGCTGGCGCGACAGGTTGAGGCGGGCACGGGCATGGGCAATCAAAACGAACTGACATTGCATTTCGGATTGGGTGCACGTGCAGAACCAGTGAGTCTGCAAATCGCCTGGCCCGGTGGCACACAACATACACTGGAAAATGTAGCGGTGGATCAGGCTATTGTTGTGAAATGGTCGGACTTGAACGCCGATGAACCGACCCCCTAAAAACGTATGCGTCATTATTGCGACATTCTATTGACGATTAGGTATTGATAGTTAGCCGACGTCCTTGGGCGGCGCGACGGTGCGTGTTTGATGCGTTTTTCGCGCCGCTCAAGGGCGACGGCTAGCGTGTGATTTTTTATCAGGATTAGCGTTGTAGGTGAAAAACCGACGGCACGCGATGTAGCAGGTGATGTCGTATTCTGCGAAGATACGCCGATACAGGCTCGGTGATTGTGTCGTCATATGGAATCAAGTCATGCCTCAATGGAAACGAATGCGTCGGCCCCAGATCGATGCGATGGATCGAAAGAAAATCGTGGTACTGCCCGTGGCGGCGGTCGAACAGCATGGCCCGCATTTGCCGTTGGATACCGATTGTGTGATCGGCGAAGCCATCGCGGCCAGACTTGACGAAGCATTGAAGGGGCAGATGTTGATTCTTCCAACGCAAGCGGTTGGTTGTTCTGAGCACCACATGGCTTTTGCCGGATCGCTGACGCTTGAGCATGAGAGTTTTCGTCGGACTGTGATCGATACGGTGCGAAGTGTGATTCGGCACGGCTTTGGCCGTGTGCTTATCCTTAACAGTCACGGCGGGAACCATGCGATCAATGCCGTGATTGGTGAGCAACTGGGACAGCAATTTCCCGAGGCGCAGATTGTGGTGGCAAACTGGTGGTCGCCTGCCGTCAAGGCGTTGGCTGAGATTCGCGAAGGTGCGCTTGGCTCCGTAGGTCATGCCTGTGAGTTTGAGACAAGTTTAATGCTAGCGCTTGAGCCCGACATGGTGGATATGGATAGTGCTATCGATGATGGCAAACTGCATCGGGTGGAAGCGATGCGCTTGGATATGTTGCACGCACCTGCGGCGAGTCAGTATCGCCCGTTCCATCAACAAACAACGCACGGCGTTTACGGAACCCCTTCGTTGGCATCGGCTGAAAAGGGGCAGCGAGTTCTTGAGGCTGTGGTGGAATCGCTGCGTGCGTTGCTGGTCGAATTATGGCCCGACATGCCGTAATCAGGCTCATAAAAAATTCCCTGTTGCATGTCACGCGACGCCGTCATGATGCCGCGGGGTGGCAGCATGTCTCGTATGCTTTTGAAAAATATCAGTATTCGCGATTGGTAGCGGTCCAGACTGGGCGGGGGTTCGCGGGCTTGTGGTATCGCGATGAATGAACCGGCCGAAGCGATAGCATTTTGAGGCGTTTTGGCGTTGGCTGGGCATCTACAGTGCCGTGGCAGTTTGCATGCGTTGAGCCAATCCGGGCTTGGATTGTTTGTGTTCTGGGGGGCAGGAAACAGCCATGTCGGTTGGTGCCGGTGGGGGGTGGGGGTGGGGTGGAGGTGGGGGGTGCTAGAAACTTCAAGCATAGCGATATTCATGGCATATCAGTGATATATTTCGTAAATAAATCTCAATGATTTTTATAAATATATATAAAAAAGACACTTACGGTGATCATTCAAAACCCTTGACAGCATATCGATATACGCTATACTTGGCGTGTCAAGTTTGGATTGAATTGGTTTATGGGGCTTTTCTATGGCGACCACACTTAAATCTCTGCCTCGGCACAAGGTGCTCAAAGAGTCGTTGCTCGCTGAGATTTCCGAATTAAAGCCCGGCGCGCGTCTGGCTAGTGTGAAAGCGATGATGGCTCGATTTGATGTCAGTCAAGCAACCATCGACCGGGCCCTGCGGGGGCTCAAAGAGGATGGTCTGGTTGAAAGTCGCGTGGGGCGTGGTTTGTTCGTGGCTGAAAAATCGCCAGAGTCCAAGTCGCTTGGCCTGGTTGATCTGTTGGCGTTTGGCGGAGAACGCATGCTTCGCAATCCTGGTTTTAATCAGGATTTTGTGAATGAGTTGGCGCATCATCTGGGCTTCAAGGGCCGAGGGTTGCGCGTGACCACGATTCCTCGCGGCAGTGATCAGGCGATCTTTAATCAACGGATTGAGGAGCTTTCGCCCGACGCTGTGATTGCGATGTATCCCGACATGCCGAACATTTGCTCGTCGTTGGCGGTGCGAGAGATTCCTTATGTGCAGGTTATTCCCTATTGGCCCAGCGATCTGCCCAATAGTTTTTTGCTCGACAATCGCGCGATCGTGCAATGCTGGATCAAGCATCTCACGGGCTTGGGTCACACGCGTATCGCGTTTCTTCATGGTGTGTTGGAAAACGCCTACAACCGTGATATGAACGAACGGCTTCAGTTCTTTTATGAAGAAATGGCCAAGGCGGGCATTCTGTTGGATTCGGAAATGCTGTTGCATGGCGGATTCGAAAACAAAGATGGCTATGCCGCGACCAAAGAACTGTTGCGCCGCAATCGCGAATTCACGGCCGTCATTGTTGACGACCATGCGGCCAAAGGCGTGTATCAGGCATTGGAAGAAGCGGGTCGACGCGTGGGTAAAGATGTGAGTGTCATTGGGATCGACGACCTGGCTCATGTGAAACACCTGAGTCCGCCGTTGACCACCATTCGAATTTCGCGGTCATCGTTTGCCCAACAGGTTATTCAGTCTTTGGAGGCCATCGCTGACGGATCGTCGGAAGGCTTTACGCGCTCGATGGTTCCGGTTCGGCTTATTGAACGTGAATCCGTGGTTCATTCGGGTGTGCAGTCTCGACCGTCACAGTCTCCGCCATCACAGTCGTCTTCGTCACCCCAAGCATCCCCCTCATCGTAGTTTTTGTTTTTTTACTTTGTTTATCGATTCTGTTTATCGATTTTGTTTTTTCCGCTTTGCAAAAAAGGAGAGTCTTATGAGAATTTTCACGTCCGCTCTATGTGTCCTGGCCCTGTTGTTTGCGGTTACCCTGGTTCAAGCAGCGCCGCTTTACACCAGCTATGACTATTACGATGGTTTCGCTACCGATGATGCCAGCTCATGGGCACGCCAAGCATTCAACACCGGCTCGATCACGCACAGTGGTAATGACTTCAGTTACAGCTATACGTCTGGTAGCTCAAACCCAAGTGGATATTTTGTGGGCCAGACCAATGCGCTGGTGGAGAACACACTCGAAGTTGGCGAGAAGGTGGCGATGGCAATAGACATTCCCACAAGCTCGATGAGCGGCGGAGCCTATGCCGCCACCTACCTGGGTAACAGTGGTTTGAACAATGGCATTACCGACACATGGTTGGTATTAGGTGGTACGAGCCTGAGTGGAACACGAGGCTGGCATGTCTGGGACGGCACAAGCGCGTGGGAGTTCAAGTCGGCGGTTGGTTCAGCGGGCAGCAATCTGTTTTGGATTGAATATGCTCGCCCCGATGCTTCCACGCTGACCGGCACGGTTTATACCGATGCATCGCTAACCACCGTTCTGTTTAGCGAGTCACTGCCCAATGCAGCGTCTTTGCCCGCCAGCTTATATCTGGGCGTGCGGTTGAACAGTCGTGTGCCTGGTACCACGTGGGACGACGTCACGTTTTCCTCGATCAACGAGGTGCCTGAGCCTGCGTCGCTGGGTCTGCTGGCCATCGGCGGGTTGGTCTTGATCGGACGAGGCCGTCGAAATAATCGCTAAACCGATTCGTGTGCTCGCCCAGCGTTGACTTGATTAACGCTGGGCAGTGCGCGTCATCGTTTGCCGTCAAGCACAAGCAGATCAAGCCGGGGCCAGGGGTGGGCGTGCGTCGTGTGTGAAGTGAGTGGGGGGATATTTGGGTCAAAGGAACGTCATGTTTATTCGCAACTCTTACATGTTTGCTTCCCGTGATGTGGCCAGCACTACAAAGCGCCGGGGATTCACGTTGATTGAATTGCTGGTGGTGATATCCATTATCTCGGTGTTGATTGCGTTGTTGTTGCCAGCATTAAAACAGGCGCGTGCTGCGGCGCGTAGTACGGTGTGTCTTACCAAGCACGCGCAGATCAATCTGGCCCATGTGATGTACTCGGACGATCACAATGAATACCTCGTGCCTACTTATGGTTTTCCCAGTTCTTCCGACAACTGGTGGAAGTTGCTGGCACGTTATTTGAATGATTCGAATGAGTACAACACGGCCCTGTATTGCCCCGAAGCTCTGGTTGATGGCACCGGCGCAGTTCAGCCATCCTATGGCGGGAACCGGCGTGTGAGTTATGAGATGTGGGCGGGGGGTGTGCCAATGCGTAAAACAGATTTGCTGCCCTCGACGGTGATTAATATCGACACGAATTACCATGTGCACACCCGATTGAGCTCGACGATAGGTCTCGGTTGGATTGATTTTACTGGTGAATATTACGTTCCTAATCGTCATTTGAATGCCACGAATGTTTTGTTTAACGCAGGCAATGCCAAAACCATGCCTCGCGAAGAACTCGAAACACTGAAGTATTGGACGCCGAACGGGATATAGCGCCGTTCGTCCGATCATTGGCTTGGCCACTGTATTCCGTATGAGTACATCGCGATTTTTGCGTCTACATTTTGCAGGAGTGAATCATTGAAAAAGTTTGCATGGCTTCTCATCTTCATCATGATGCCGTTTGTGGTTACGGTTGCCGCCTCGGCCGAGTCGGTTCAAATTTTCCATGATCAATTTGATCAGGCAAACAGCGACTGGTCAGGCAATTGGAAACGGGCCTCATCGGCCGGGCACTTTGCGGTGCGTGGTAAGCGGCAACTGAATGTGAGCGTCAAGCCCGGCGAACGGGGCGTGGGTATTGTCCGTGTGATCGATGGTGCAGCATTAGAACCCGGCACCTTGACTTTGCGGGCGAAGGTGAGATGGGTCCAGGGAATGGGCAAGGCTTTGATTCGCCTGCAAAGTGAACGTGAATGGCGAATGAACAAAACGCAATTCGATCTGGCCAAGCTGGAGTATCGCGTAGCACCAAGTTGGAATTGGCGTCATTGCTGGACGATGTATCGCGATGGGTATCAACCGACACCCCAGCCGATCAGCGAGCCTCGGCAATGGAGCGAATGCCAGGTCGATGGTGAATTTGATCAGCCAGTGGATCAACTGGTGGTGATGATTCAGCTCGAGCATGGCGATCCCGAATCGAAGCAGCCGTATGAATTGATGATCGATGATATTGAGGTCACCTACGTGCCAACCGACCCGGTGGCAGGACAATTGAATCAGACATGTTGGACGACAGGACCATTGGCGTTGACATTAACCAATGATGGTTCAGCGAGCACGGTGCGTTGTGAATTGATTGATTCCCAAGACAAGGCCGTGTGGCACAAAAACGTGGAGATCGATACGAATCATCGGCGCGTCGTGGCCATCCCTGTGCCGGAGGTTGGCAACAATATCAAGGAATATCGGTTACGGATGGGCCATGTGGGTGAAGGTACTGGCGAGCCGAAGTGGTTGCGCACTTGGCCGGTTTGGTTGCCACCGCAAACAGTGATGCAAACCATCGCAACGTGGCAAGACACAGATCAAGTGGCATCCGCGCCATCACAAATCACCGAATCACCGTTTGGCTATTGGGCCGATGACATCACGATCGAGCGTGCGGCGGCGATGACGCCTGCGGGTTGGGTGGAAGCAGAATTTGATCAGTACACCGACAGCGTGGAAAGCAATGAGAAATCAGTGCCGTTTATCGTCGGCGAATCATACGTGCAGGTACCGGGCCAGCGTCATGCGGCACCGTCTATCGGTGTTGGCGGTGATGGCAGTGATGGTGGGCGTCCGTTTGTGTTGAGTTTTCCGGGGCAGCGTTCCATCGCGGTGGTCACGGTGAACGCGATGGAGAATCTGGGCGGACTGTCGGTTGCGATTGATGAAACGAAATTGCCCGAGTGGTTGCGAGGTCGCGTGACGTTACGGGAGATGTTGTACTTTCCAGAAGGAACGGCTGAGTCATACACCTATATTCCTGGCCCCTATGTGAAGCCGGCCGCGACTGCATTGGATGCAGGAAATCAGGCCCGCTATGCGGTGGTGGTCGCGTTGCCCGAGGATGTTTCGCCGGGGCGATTTGAAGTGCCGGTAAGAGTCTCAACATCATCGGGCGATTATGCACGTGATCATCGCGTCGCGTTCCATGTGACGCCGATGACCTTGGCCAAATCAAAACGATACTTCGGATTGTTCTCCGGGCCTTACGGTGATCCGCAACAACGCCAAGCGTTTTATCAGGACATGGCTGGCATGGGGTTGAATTTCCCGGCTTTGTACAACCTTTCGCCTTGTGATTTGAGTTATGAAGACGGCAAGCTGTCATACAGTTTTGAGCGTTTTGAAAATGAACTGGCATTGATGCGCAAAGGGGGCGTGTTGACCGATGGCAGTCCGATGATGATTGATATGCGGTTTCTCGAATCACAAATCAGTGAGTTGACCGATCAGATTAACAACGGCGATGTTAACGCCGTGATTAATCCCAAGTCTCAGCCGAGGTACAAAACAAATCACAGTTCGCTGGAAGAAGAAATGTTTCTCGATGTACTGCAGGCGATACGTGATCGCAGCGATCATAAAGCGAACCTGTGGCCCAGTCGTATGTTGTTGCTGCCGGAGGATGAAATTGAGTGGGGCCGCATTGAGAAAACTGAACGTTTTGCCACGTTGATGAAACAGGTTGGTTTTGAAACGCTGGCGACTTCCGATGGCATTCGTTGGGGATGGGACGGCCCCGAGCGTGTTGATGCGGTGATCGACTATCGAGTTTATGATTACTGGAGCGAAGAGCTTTTGAAAGTGGTGCGTGCCAGTGGTGATACGTTTGGCCAATACACGTACCCGCATGACTTCGTAATTGGGTGGGCGTATCACGCTTCAAAATATGATCCACATTCGCTACTCAAGTGGACTTACTATTGGCCGTTGGGTCGAGGTTATTACAAGCCGGGAAAACCTGCGCCAAGTTCAGGCCGATCCTATGCCTGGCCCGGCGATGGCGGCGCGCTGCCTTCGGATTACACCTTTGAAATTGCTGAAGCGACACGGGACGCTGGCTTGGTCCAGATGTGTGAGCGGCACGTCGAACAACATGGAACGGATGGTGTTGTGGCGATATGTCTGCAAAAAATTCAACAGAGCATGCCAATGGATATCAAGTTGCTGACGCAACAAGTCCTTGATGGCGCATTGCCGCGCGGCAATGTCATCGCGTGGCGACAGGTGCTTAGTGCAGCACTCGTGGCCGAATCAAACAATCCATGACCCACCCGTAAATATCATCGCCAATGGTTGTGTCTTACGCGATTCTGGTGGACATCGGAATAGACCCACAAAGCGTTAGCGATTCACAAATCGCCATATATTTAGGAGCGTTTTTTGAGCAGTCAATGTTACATGACGAACGAACGCGCATCGGTGCTTGAGCAAATGGCTGATGTCGCAGAAGCCGCGCTGTTGCATGAAGCCATGGGCAAGCGTGGTGCGATGTCGAGCGGAATTAATCCGGCATATCCCGGCGCTAAAATTTGCGGTTTTGCATTGCCGATTCAATGCCCACCCGGCGACAATCTAATGTTGCACCAGGCACTATCGGTGGCCGAGCCTGGTGATGTGTTGGTCGCCACGGTAGGGGGGTATCGTGAGGCAGGCATCTGGGGTGAGATCGCGACAGTGGCGGCCATCGAACGCGGTGTTCGCGGATTTATCACGGATGGTTCGGTGCGCGACATCGGTCCTATTTCTGCGCTCGGGTTTCCGGTTTTCAGTGCGGGCTTATCAATCATAGGGACGACCAAACGGCAGATCGGAACCTTGGGCGAACCGATCGTTTTCGCCAATCAGCGGGTTTCGGCTGGGGATGTGATCGTTGCGGATGTGGATGGCGTGGTGGTCGTACCACAAAACGAAATTGATGCGACGATACAACAGGCCCGGGAAATTCAAAAGCGCGAAGCGCACATCATTGAACGATTACGGCAAGGTGAATTGACGATTGATCTTCTCAATCTTCGCGAAGCCTTGCCGATCGCGGAGGCCAGGTGATTGCCTGCGTGATTTTATGTTGATTGATGTCCAGGAACTTGAACAATTCAGCGCCACGATCCTTAACCATGCTGGACTGTCCGAAACGGAAAGTCAGGCGTCGGCGAAATGTCTGGTGCATGCCGATCGACGAGGCGTGCATTCGCATGGCGTGACACGTTTAGGGGCGTATGCCAAACGCGTGTCGCGCGGTGTGGTGGCGTCACATGTGAAGCCTGAAATATTGCAGGATGCGCCCACGGCGTTGTTGGTTGATGGGTGCAACGGTATGGGGGCGCCAGTGGGTGCTCAGGTCATGGCCATGTGCATTGATCGGGCGCGCGAATTTGGCAGTGGGTTTGCCGCGGTCCGTCATGCGAATCATTTTGGCATCGCAGCGCATTACACGATGACTGCCGCCCAACAAGGGATGATTGGTATAGCGATGTCGAACGCGCCAGCATCCATGGCACCGCTCGGCGGTCGACAGCGCATGTTGGGAACCAATCCGCTTTCGATCGCGATTCCAGCGGGTGACCGTCCGCCGTTGGTGTTGGATATGGCCAGTAGTGTCGTGGCGCAAGGGAAAATCATTCTTGCATTGAAACAAGGCAAGTCAGAAATTCCCGCAGGTTGGGCTGTCGATGTTGATGGCAATGCGACGACGGACGCCAAGGCCGCACTGGGTGGCGCGATGTTACCGTTCGGCGGTCCCAAGGGTTATGCCATCGCCATGATCATTGAGATTTTCAGTAGCGTGCTCAGCGGTGCTTTGGCAAGTACGCAAGCTTATTCGTTTTGGGATGATTTTGAAAATCCGCAAGGGCTGGGTTTGTTTATGGGGGCATGGGATGTGCAGAAATTTATGCCTGGCGAAGCATTTTATCATCGCGTCGATGAGATAATGTTGGCCTTTAAAGCCTCACTGCCCAGTGCGGGTTGTGATGAGGTTTTGATTCCTGGCGAATTGGAACATCGTCAATCACAACGGGCTGACGAAATAGGCATCGAATTAGATTCGGCAATCGTCGAACACTTGCAGGATACGGCAAAGTTATACAACGTGCCTTGGCCGACATCATGGACCGATGTCGTGGTTGGCGATGAACTGTCAGGTATAAAATAAGGAGGCACGGGATGAATGATCCGAGCAACATTTCAGAGATCACAGATGTTGGTTTCATCGGCTTGGGCCAGATGGGGTTGCCCATGTGCGGTAATCTGATGAACGCTGGGTTGTGTGTTACGGTTTGGAATCGCAGTGCTAACAAGTGCGATCGTTTGGTGGAGCAAGGAGCCAGGCTTGCTAAATCACCAGCGAATCTCGCGGCGTCGGGTGTTCAGGCGATCTGTTTGAATTTGAGCGATACGGCCAGTGTTGAAATGGTTCTGTTTGGTGACAATGGATTAGCGGATGCGTTACAGGCTGGGCAGTTGGTCATCGATCACTCGACGATCGAATCCGGAGCGACCGCGCAGTTTGCATCGCGGTTGCAAAAACTTGGTGTGGGTTACATTGATGCGCCGGTGTCCGGTGGTGTTGGCGGTGCGCAAGCGGGAACACTAAGCATCATGGTGGGTGGCGAAGAGGCAGATGTATCGCGATGCATACCGCTGTTGAACGTGGTTGGAAAACGAATTGTTCATCTAGGCCCAGCCGGTTCGGGGCAGTCATGCAAAGCGGCCAATCAAATTGCTGCAGCCTGTGCACTGATGGGCGTGTGCGAAGCGCTGGCGTTTGCAAGAAAATCCAATTTGCCAATGACAGACGTGCTCGATGTGCTCACAAATGGCGCGGCCAATTCGGTACAACTGGAAAAAAACGGTTCTAAAATTGTAAGCGGTAGCGATGCTCCGGGTTTTAAAATGAAATTGTTCTTGAAGGATCTGGAAATCGCATTGGCCGCTTCTCGTGATATTGATCTGCCCCTATTATCAACATCAACAGTCGCGGGATATTTGCGTTCGCTAGTCGCTCGAGGACGAGGTGATGAGCCCACTTACGCGTTGGCTGCTTCGTTGGAAATGATGGGTAACTTTTCTTTTGCTTCGTCTGGTTCCAATGACTCATCATCCTCGCAGACTGCGAAAGTTGATGCTGCCGCCAGGGGATGATCATTCGTTGGCCTTAACCGCCATTTGTTGAATTAGCTACCGATACGAAACTGTCACATTACTTGCTGGGTAAACGTTCTATGTCATCGTCATCAGCTCTGCCATCTGATCTTCCGTTGTCCGTGTCACCAGCCACCGCTAAGCTTGACGCGCATTTTTCTATTGCACCATTCGGTGGCGACACGATCATGGTGTACGACATCAATGGAGATGGTCAGGATGAATTGCTCGTGCTGCAATCGCCTGGCCAGTTTGCGACTCGTCTGGCTGCAGGGCGAACGGATCTGGACGATGTGGATCGCAAAGTTTTCTGTTTGACCGCAGTAGACATGCAAGGGCGAGTTCTATGGCAATACGGCGAGCCTTACGGTCGTGACTTTCCTTACACCTCGCATGGGACGCAGGGAGGGCAGATGCTCGCGGCGGATGACATCGACGGCGATGGCCGCGTGGAAGTCATCGTGATCCGTGGCTCGCAATTGTTGGTGATTGATGGCAAAACCGGAGCACTATTGCGCAGTGTGTCGTTGCCTTCAGATAATTTTTGCATGGTCGCTACGGCGCAGATGGGTAATCCTGAATACGGCAAGCAGATCCTTTGCAAAGTGAATGACCTGGCTTATGAGCCGTGGGACTACGCGAATCCAATGGTGATTTACAACGCGGACCTTTCGATTTATCGCGAACCGTTTGCCGTAACGGGGGCGGGTCACAATTTTGTCATTAAGGACATGAATGGTGACGGTCGCGATGAAGTGTTTGTGGGATACAGCATGTTGAACGCCGACGGGAGTTGTGCGTGGACGCTCGATTTGGGTGAAGGGTTTGATTATGCAGAGGACCATGCCGATCAGATAGAGCTGGCCGATATCAATGGCGATGGTCACGAGGAATTGCGCTATGCCGGCTCGGAAGATTTTTATGTGTGCAACACTGACGGGCAAATGATCTGGCAATTGCCTGCGGGTCATAGTCAACAATCCGCGGCTGGGCGATGGGCTCATGATGGAACACCTCGCATTATCCTTGCGGAAAAGAATGACGGCTTGGCTGGCGTGAGTCCTGAAGGTGAATTCCTTTGGCGGCGTCGGGATATCAACGGTTATGTGGCTGGCAATCTACGCTGGCCTGATAGTGAAGGGAAGTTGCGCGACTGGGCACTGTTTCGTCCGCAGTTGGTGCCATTGGCCAGCGTCCCATGCACGAGCGATCCCGCGTGGAGTCGCGAGCTTTGGCCGAGCCTCATGGATGGCGAGGGGCGCCGGCATGACTTTCTGCCGTGGCACGAAGACTATGCCCACCGCGCACAAACGATTCGTGCAGCCCGATCCTATGATTGTGGTTTGAAGTTCTATCCCATCCCAATCCCTGCTACCGGAGGCCATGGCGATTCCGGCTGTCATGATCGCCTGATGGTTCATACCCGTGAGGACGTGTGGTTTTTCACAGCGTGAGTCGCAGTATGGCGAATAATTTGCATTGAGTGCTGCGATTCCATGCCTCGTCACGCGGCGGTGGTTTTGTGCTGGGCTATGCGGAGCGAAGCTATTTAAGATGTTTTAAAACAATGCCTTATGTGTTTTCGGCGTCGGTCCGCCTGGCCACATAACGTGGTTGTGTTTTGCCAGAAATGGGATATTTTTTAATTTAACCATTGACATGATTAGACGACTAATCTAAAGTATGCCAGACATTTGATTAGTCGTCTAATCGTGTCGCGGAACAATGTGCCATGAGTCGAACAAACACAATAAGGTTGGTTGATGTGGCCCAGGCGGTTGGCGTGTCGTCCGTTGCGGCTGGGTCAGTCCTGCTCGGAAGCGGCAAGGGTTCGGTTCGTGTTGGCAAAGCCACTTCCGAAAAAATTCGCCGGGTGGCTCGCGAGATGGGGTATCGCCCCAACACCGCTGCTCGTCAACTTAAAGGCGAGAAAAGCAAAACCATCGGCGTGTTGATCGATTCGCATGCGCCAGTTGTGACAAGCGAAAGAGTGGCTGGAATCGAACGGGCTTGTATGCAACGCGGCTACCGTTTGATATTCGGACAGGCACACAATGATTTGGAAGTATTTAAGCGTTACATCGATGATTTCGTATCGCGCGGCGTAGAAGGCTTGATCTGTGCCTCGCACGATTATGAACAAGCTGATGTGATACCCAATCTATTGGCTGACATTCCATGCGTGCTTTTTCTATGTCGTCCGAAAGATCTTGAGGCATGCACCTACATCGAAGTGGATCTTGCCGATGGCATTGCACAAGCGGTGAAGCACCTTGTGAAAAAGAAAAAAAATAGAATCGGCATGATCTCGATCAACCCGGCTTCTCGCACAACCCATCAGCGTATTGAGGGTTTCAATGCCGCGATTGAGGCCAAACAGATTCCCAGGTTAAACGGCCAGATTGAAGTCCTTAAATCCAAAGACATGCGAGAAATTTCGACGCACGAGATTTCTGAAATTGTTTTGAAGATGGTAAAGATTCAAAACATCAACAGCATCATTTGCAGTAATGACATCATTGCGGGCCATGTGATTCGTGCTTGCAAACAGGCCGAGATCAATGTGCCCAAAGACCTGGCAGTCATCGGATGTGATAACAGTGACTTCTCGGTAATTATCGATCCGAGCTTGACCACCATTGATCAGAATGTCAAGAAATTCTCGCAAGAAGCGGCCAATATGATTTTTGAATCCATAGAAAATGGATTTGAACCAGTGAAAGAAAGCAGGGGGATATTAATTAAGCCCCGTTTGGTTGTTCGTGGGTCTGCGTGATCCTCCTGTCTGAGTCGTTTTCGAAACACATGTCATAAGTATGGTTTGATAAATAGATATTTTAAAAAGGAGATAGCAAGATGTATAAAAAAGTAATAGGTTTGTCGATAATGATGGGCATGGCTGCGACCGCATCAGCGGACTTTACCGCATCAGATTTTTCATCACCCATCAGCATTTACAACGAAGAAACAATTTACGGTAGTGATATGGCGATCAAGTCGGATGGAACCGTAGGGTTTGTGTATGGATCCGACGAAGCGGCGCACATTGAATATCGTGAATACAATGGTGCTGTTGGCGCCGCGCAAACAGTCGACGACACTATCTTCTTCAATTTTGGTCCGGCACTGGCTTACGATAGTTCCGACAATCCGCATGTTGTGTGGCATCATGCCACCGCAGCACGTGAGCTGCTGTACAACACGCATGATGGATCTAGTTGGGGAACGCCTTTAGATCTAGGCGAAACCCGACAGACTCAAAATGCCAGCATCGAATTGGATGCGTCTGACAACATCCATGTGCTGTGGGTTGCTCGTCCGGATTTTCAGGGTGATCGGATGCGTTACCGCACCAAGCCAAACGGAAACCCATGGCTGGCTGAACAAGCCGTGGTCAACACGACCGATGCCTCGCCATTTCGAGCACCAGGCAACCTGGCTGTCAGCGCCGGTGGCGATGTGCATACGTTCACACAATTTCGTCCACGAACGCCACGACAACTGGGTACTACGTTTTCCAGCCCGTTCGTCTTGACAAAAGTCACCGACGGCAGCGATTTTTCGCAAACGCGAATTTCGCCCACCGATAGCACGGCCTACCCACGCAGCGGTGGTTTGGAATCCACGACCGAAGACAGCATGGAAGCCGTATGGCGCGGAAGCCAACTGGACCTGGCTGCGATCCAGTGGTGGCCAACCTCTGCGGGCGATGCGTCCACCGACACCAAAGCCACAGGCTTCGTCAATCTGTATCTCGACGTGTTAGGTGCTGGCAGTCATCAGGCCATCGAAGTGTGGGGCTCGCAAACCGTAGGCCTCGATAGTTCCGCTAGCGAAGTCGACATGGCGATCGATGCGGACGGCAATCACTATGTATTTTTTCTCGCACAGGACCAGAGTGAAGTAAGCGTCAATGATGTGCTCTACATGCAGATGCTCGACAGCGTCGGTACAAAAATCGGCGATCTGATCACACTCGCTGGCGGGGAGTTCCTGGATGTTGCTGATCTCGCAGTAGACATTATGGGTGACGTTATCTCAATCTCATACATCGGCGATACAGGTAGTGGCGAGATGACGTTGTTCTACCAAACGTTGAATCTCTCGCCAGCAATTCCTGAACCAGCATCGTTGGCCATCGCGGCCATGGGCATGATGTTCACCATGGGCCGACGCAAACGCTAAGCAAACGCAATCATGCGAACAGGTCTGGGTCCACGAAATATTGGATCCAGCCCATTTATTTGTGAGAATCATTATGAATAAAAGATATGCGTTCACACTGATTGAATTGCTCGTCGTCATTTCAATTGTGGCGCTGCTGATCGCGATATTGCTGCCCGCATTATCTTCAGCTCGCGAAACAGCCAAGACCGCGATCTGCAAAACCAACCTGCGCTCGCTGGGCACTGCAATCACGTTTTATGCCAATGATCACGACGATCGTCTGCCGCCAGGATTCAGCTATCCCGGAGCGCCACATCCGGAGGAAAATTTATTTTGGTGGGGCGCAATAATCACCGGCAAATACCCAGCCTACACCGGCGCCCACAACTACCTGCCCGGCAATTGGGATGACGCAAACACCGGGGAGATATTTCGATGCCCAAGCTCGCCCGTGGCTGGTAAGCCCAAGACTTATAGCTACGCCATGCCTGCCGGGTTAAGCAGTATTGAGTGGGAGGCTAGAAACCGCACGATCAGTGACGGCTTGGAACACCCCGAAGTCACCGGTCTGCTTTTGTGTGCCCCGGTGCTAGTGCCCGTCACTGACTGGTGGCTGCAACCGCCCCATCCACAGGCTGGACTAATGTCGAACGCGTCTAACCGCCGATCGCTATACCATCAGGGCGACGTTGATAATTTTGTGTTCCTAGATACGCACGTTGAAACACTAAAAGAATTCGACGAAACAAAATCAAAATATGTGATGTACTTCAATATTAACGGTGAACCGGAATAGGTCGAGTTGGCCGCAACAATTTAACATCACGTCAAATTACGTTTGGCGATAATTCGCTACAAGATCAATCTTAATCACTCGCATGCATACGACTATAAGCATGCGGGGCCGCTCGGAGTACAAGTTCATGAGCAAGTCTCGGCTTACGCCTGTTCTATTATTTCTGTGTCTTGTCTTTTCAAACGCGGGCATGGCATGGGGAAAAATAAATATTAACTTATCGCAAAGCGGTCAGGCTTTGATGCCCATTATTATTTCTCCCGAAGCCTCACCGGCGGAAAAATATGCGGCCAGTGAATTGCAGAAATACTTGAATCAAATAACCGGTGCCACCTTCACGGTTACGGAAAATATTCCAGAAACAGGAAATGCAATTTACGTGGGTTTGTCTGAATCAGTACTTGGGCGCTGCCCAGACTTCAAGTTTTCAAAACTCGGCACAGAAGGAATATTAATACGCACAGTGGATGGCGATCTAGTGTTGAGTGGTGGTTACCCGCGCGGCACGGTGTACGCGGTCTATACATTCCTTCAGAATGAACTGGGATGCCGCTGGTACGCGCCCGATCAGGAACTCGTTCCCACGCAAGCCGACCTGTCGATCGGAAAAATTGACATGGCATACGTGCCACCGTTCATCTATCGCGAATATTACAGCGAGGGTGCCACGGATAAGGCTTTTGCCGCGAAGATGCGTCTCAACGGCCGTGAGTTTCTCAAAGATATTCCCGAGGAAATGGGTGGCGGCATTCGTATGGGCAGTGCTCATACGTTAACCAATGTCTTCGTGAAGCCAGACGAACATTTCGAGGCCCATCCCGAGTGGTTTGCCTGGCGAAAAGATGAGCAGAAACGTGTCGATAAACAGTTATGCAAAACCAACAAAGCATTGCAACAACAAGTGCTCAAGGAAGTGCGTGCCTACCTTGAGGAAAATTACGCGACCATGTCCGAAGGACACAAGATGGTGTCGGTCAGTTGTCCGGACAACAATGTGTATTGTCAATGCGAAACGTGCCTGGCATCGATCGAGCGTGAACAAACACCAGCAGGCCCATTGATTGAATTGCTCAACGTAGTGGCACGTGGAATTGATAAGCAATACCCCGACGTCGCGGTCAACACGCTTGCGTACTGGCACACCGACTTGCCTCCGCAGCATTTGAAGGTCGCGGATAACACAGTCGTGCAGATCGGCACACTGGATCGAAATCATCGTTTACCCGTTGCTCAAACCCGCTTCCATAAAATTATTCAAGGATGGAAGAAGTCTGCCAAGCATTTATATATATGGGATTATGATGCCAATTTCCGTAATTTTATGCAGCCTCATCCGAATCATTTCGTGGTTGGGCAAAGCTTAAAATATTATCACCAGAACGGCGTCAAGGGTGTATTCTTGCAAGGCTCATGGGGGCCTGCGGCAGAATTATACGCCATGCGCACATGGGTGTACGGCCAGTTGCTTTGGGATCCTACACTCGACGACAAAAAACTCATGATCGAGTTTTGCAAGAATTATTATGGCGAAGGTGGTAAGTATATCCTTCGGTACATTGATCATATCAACGAGGCGGTAAATCGTAAGAAAGCATTTTTCCTTGGAGCGTATAACCATTCAACTCATAAATGGCTAACGCTCGAAGATATGAATACAGCCACAAAATTAATTGATGCTGCAGCGAAGGCCGTAGAAAATGACCCTGTGCTTTCTCGTCGCATAAAAATAGCGAGGCTCAGTCTCGAATTGGTATGGATGCATCGATACGATGAATTGCGAGCAACCGCAGAAGAATCAGGTACCGCGTTCCTGGGGCCTGCCGATCCCTACGTGGAAATGGATCGGCTTGAGGAAAACGAATTCAACATCTCCGTATACCGCGAATGGCAGCCATACTCCAAATATCTCAAGCAGTTACGGGACCAATTCCCAGAGCCGTCATCTCGGCGTCCTGCTGATTTGGATGAAATTGATGCTTGGCAATACAAGGAATACCAGGAAGATACTTTCGCACTCAATCAGCTTGAAGGCGAAGTCATCAATGATGATGAGGCCGCCGGTGGAAAAGCATTGCGGATTAGTGATGTAGCGTGGGGAGGATATGTGTCGTTTCACACGCCAGAAAATATCGCCGGTAAATGGCGGGTTCTCGTTAGTTTGCGTGCACAGCCGGACGCGGGTGTGTCGAGCGTTGACATTCCCGTTTGCCTCTATTTTCGGCCATATCCAGGTAAGCGTCTGAAAGAAACCGCACGAGCATATGCGAACTTCAATCAAGACAATTCAAAAAAATATCAATATGTCGATCTTGGTATCGTCGAACTGGCGTTCGGTACGGAAATCCAAATTCAGCCGATGGGCGTGGGGCATTTCGGCAAGGCAAGTGATGTATATATCGACCGTGTTGTGTTGATTCGTGGTTGAAAGGATTAAAGTCGTGACACTTGCCATTAAAAACAATATTATCTGGGAATCAACAAGAGACAATTATTGCTATTTTGCACCGCGCGTGACGCGAATGTCTGATGATGGCGATCGTTTGGCCATGTTGATGCAGGAAATATCGGGGAGTGATTATTACAGTGGCCTTCTCCTGGCTCAATCAAGTGACAGGGGTCGGACATGGACAGAGCCTGAGCCGATTGCAGGTGAAGAAAGGCTAGACATTGGCAATCGTATTCAACAAGGAATGGTTGATGCCATTCTCGAACGTCATCGTCCAACAGGCACGGTTTTGGCGATTGGGACAACGATTTACTACAAAGACGGCCACAAGCTAGATGCCCATCGTATGAGCTGTGGAATAAAAAGTCTGGATATCGAATTCAGTCGTCCCATGACGCCGGTCTATCGAATCATGAAGCAAGATGGCCAATGGTTGCCAGGCAAGCAATATCTTGACTTGACGGCATTGCCAGAAATTAATGCTTCTGATTATGCGATCATGTCCTGTGGCGGTGCACAGAAGTTGTGGATCGATGACGATCATCTGCTAATTCCGTTGTCAATCGGTAAATTCGGAAAACTGACACGCGCCGCGACGACCGTGCTTTGTCGATTCGATGGCCATAAACTCATCCCTGAGATGTTCGGTGCATTGGCGGAGGCAGGTTCTGATCGTGGATTGATTGAGCCCTCCATCGCTCGCATTAACAATCATTATGCCATGACCATGCGCGCCGAAGATGGGCATGGATATGTGGCAATTTCGGATGATGGTTTAGCGTGGCGTGATGTGAAAGCGTGGCGATGGGACGATGGCACTGAGCCTTTCATCACAGGGTCAACACAGCAGCATTGGCTTGAACTTTCGGGAAAAACATATCTTGTTTATACCCGTAAAGACAAGTGCAATGACTCGGTATTTCGTTGGCGTTCGCCCCTTTATATTTGTGAAGTAAAACAATCTATGGAATTGGTAAAAAAAACAGAGCAGGTTGTTTTTCCCTTGGTTGGAGATGCAATTAATGCTCCGGAAAATGTTCCTCGTATGGGCAACTTCTGGACGACTGCTTTAAGTAATAATGAAGCTATCATCACGGTCGGCGAATTGAGGCCGGATAACAATTGGCATGGAAATACGTTGATAGCCCATATTGAAGGATGAGTGGATGAGTAATGTAGAGCTAGGGGTTATACATGCGGCCACGCCGACACCGGTGATGCCCAATGGTGAATTGGATAAAGCGGGAGCGAAAAAACTATTTAAGCGCATGGTCGATATCAAATTGGATGGGGTTTTACTATTGGGAACCATGGGTGAGGGGTCGCTATTGCCCGAAAGTACTCGCGAAGATTTTGTAGAAAGCGCGGTCAAGGATTTGAAGGGCAAATTAAATTTGCTCGCGAATGCTTCGGATAGCAGCCGTTCACGAATGCTCGCACAATCGAAGCGATATGAAGCTCTAGGTGTTGACTGTATCGTGCTATGTTTAACGCCAAAAGTGTCCATGCGCAAGGCAATTGAAGACGTGCATGCCGTTGCAGAGTCAATGGATATACCATGTGTCTTCTATAATATTCCCGCAACGACAGGGCAAACGCCTGTTCTCGATGAGATTAACGAAATTTTATCTCATCCAAATATTATTGCACTTAAGGAATCATCTGGAAACTCATTGATCGCCCAGGGATTAACCCAGAAAAATGGTCGCCCAGATGGCGTCAAGATATTTGATGGCGATGAGTATCGCAGTGCCTATTCTGCCATGTTGGGTTTTGATGGCGTCCTTCATGGTGGGGGAGTTGTCACAGCTAAAATCGTGCGTGAAATATGGCGATGTGGCCAAGTGAGTGATTGGATGCAGGCGACCGAATTAGACCGGTTGAAGTCATTGTGTTTGGCGAAAATTTACAATCGCTTTTCGTCGCCATTGCAAAATATAGCAGGTCAAAAATACGCCTTGCAGCTTTTGGACGGATTTGGTGAATACGTCGATGTTTTAGCGGATCAAAAGTTAAGCCAATCAGATCGAGGTCGTGTCGAACAAGCCGTAGAGTCTTGTCGATCATGGTTATTGCCTTAGCTTGTTGTCGATATAGATGCGTTGGTAGTTTTTGCATGGCCATAAATGGGTATGTACGTATTGTGGTTAACAAAATATAGGTAGGTAACTGAGGATGTCCCGTAAAGTATTAATTGTTTGTCCTATGGGACATATACCGTCAGCAATAAGGCTGCTTCAAGAGGATGGTTTTATAGTGTCGTATCGCCCCGAATTGCCTTGTTCTGAGCTGTTGCAGGAGATAGCGGACGCCGATGCTTTGATACCAAATTTGACGCAGCGCATCGATGCGTCAGTGTTGGATGCCGCGAAACAACTGAAATTAATAGCGACGCCATCAACGGGCACGGATCATATTGATCTGCCGTATGCGAGTGGTAAGGGTGTGGATGTTTTATCGCTTAAAGGTGATTTGGAATTATTAGAAACGATTCCATCCACAGCAGAACAAGCTTTTTTACTGATGATGGCGGTTTTTAGAAACTTTTATGCGGCGGTTGATTCAGTCAGAAAAGGTCAGTGGTTGCGTGATAATTATCGGGGTTATGAGCTTATGGGTAAGAAAGTTGGGGTTGTGGGGTACGGGCGATTGGGGAAGATGTTTGCCAAGTATTGTGATGCGTTTGGGATGCAGGTTTTGGCCTGTGATCCTCATGTTGTCATCTCAGATGCGTGGGTGGAGCAGTTGTCATTGGATGAGCTTCTTAGCCATTCAGATGCGATTTCGTTGCATGTGCATTTAAATGATGATACGCGAGGCATGATAGGTCATCGAGAATTTAGTCTAATGCGAGAAGGTGTGGTTTTGATTAACACTTCAAGGGGTGGTTTGATCGACGAAAGCAGCTTCTTGCACGCACTAAAAAGTAGAAAAGTTAAAGCCGCTGGCATTGATGTTTTGGGCGATGAGTTGGATGGCAATGTGAGCAATCTTCCGTTGGTACAATATGCCAACGAAAATGATCATTTAATGATTACGCCACACGTTGGTGGGTGTACGTATGAAGCCCAGGAAAAGTCATACTGTTGGACGGCTAATAAAATTATAAAGTATTTTCAAACAGCCTCATGAGTTTGTGGTTGTTTCTTTCTGAGATACTGGCTCGATTTTTGCATATATTTTAGGTTTATTGAGTGGATAACAACGTAATTAAATTCGTAGAAAATTCTAAAATTGATTTTTGTGTTTTTCGTAATCCCGTTCAGAATGCGGAGGTGATTTTTGAGCCTGCTGAAGAGCTGGTTTTCTATCTCGAAAAGGCTTTGGGGCAACGTGTCCCGCAACATCAAGATGGTTACGCTAAAAGACTGGTTTTACACATTGATCCGCTGGCCCAGATGGAGTTGGAAGAATTTGTCATTGAGGCAAGCAATCATGAAGTAGTGCTCAAGTCACGGACGTGTACGGGAATGTTTCATGCCGTTTACTATTTTTTAGAAAAGGCAGTTGGCGTGCGATGGCTGTGGCCCGGCACTGATGGTGAAGTTGTGCCGAAATGTGACTGCTTCGAGTTTCCAATTGGGCGCATATCAGAGAAGCCTGATTTTTTGTGGCGGGCATTGCAGGTGCGTGGATCGATCTATGGTCCGGCTGGTGGTCTTGACCTTGTCACGACGCAGCGAGTCATACTGGATTTGCCAAGATCATATCAGCACGATTTTGATTTGTGGTGTCGACGTAATCGTTTTGGTGGCGTAGATGTTGCGGATGGCCATCGCTGGTGTGAGATAGCGCCGCCCGAAGTTTATGGTGAAAGCGAGCCTGATATTTATGCGTTGATCAATGGCAAACGAGATGCGCTACCTCATGATGGTAAACATGGGAATCAGCCATGCCTGTCAAATCCCAGAGTTGTCGAATTGATGGTGGAGTATGTCTGTGCGCGGTTTGCTACGGATCCATGTTTGGATGTTTGTAGTATCGCCTTAAACGACAACGATGGTAATGGCGCTTGTGGATGTGCAGTTTGTCGAGATCAGGTGTTGCATAGAAACGAGATTAGTTACCTGGATCAAATTACTGACGAAAGCAATAAGACAGGGCGATCGTCTGGCCTTCAATCGATTAGTGATTTGGTTTATCGTAATGCTAACGAAGTCATTGCCGGTGTGCGTGAACGATATCCGGATAAAAAAATACTGATTTTGTTATATGACGCGGCGCGACAGCCACCCGTGCACGAATCGCTTGATCCGCAAGTTGTCGGCCAGTTGTGCATCATGGGCAATTCGCTTTGGAATGAAGAAATACTGGCACTAGAAAAAGAGGTGCTTGAGGGGTTGTCGAGTGTAGCACCAACGCTGGGAGTCTATGAGTATTACTCAAATGGTGTTTGGCCCGAATTGCATCGCTTATTTCCCGAATTAATATCCCTGTCTTTGAATATGTATTTTGAGGGAGGCGTCAGGTATTTTTCTTCGCAACCAAGCATGGGGTTTGCCGCCAATGGGCTTAATTTTTATCTGCTTGGTCGCCTTTTGTGGGACCGTAGTTTGTCGGTTGATGGTGTGGTCGATGATTTTTGCCAAGCGGGTTTTGGGCAGGCGTCTGGTGTAATCAAAAACTACTTGATGAAGTTTTCCGATCGCTGGCGTGAGACAAAGAGTGGCACAGACTTGCCCTCAGCGCCTGATTGGCGACTTTCATTGGAATATTTGTACAGCGAAGAGTTCTTGGAAGATCGGCAAAAAGATCTGCGTGAGGCTATGGATGTTTCAAGTGGGAACAGAGCGGTTCAAGGCCGTATTGAGTTCCTTGAAAAAGGTTTGGCGCATACATCGCTGTATTGTGGTGCGCTGCGGGAAACGCGAAAAGTTTACGATCTATTGCCTCGCGAAGCTATTGATGGTGATCAAGATTTTCAGCCGGACGAGGTTGTTGCCAGACTTTCAAAAGTAGCGCTGTCGAGATGGGAAGATTATTGGCGATTTGTCAAAGCAAATATGGGCGGTTTTGTGTTTGGTGAGTATTGGGTGAATTATCGTCCGGGCATTTTTGGGCGTGATGATGTGATGATTAAGAAATTGAAAAAATTGTCTGGACTTGCTTGATTGTGATGAGTACGACACATGTGTGGCATGAATTAGGCGCCGCATTGGTGATGCGTTGTGCGTGTTTCTTATATAGATGAGATTTTGTGGTTGTGGTTGTGGTTGTGGTTTGGAATGTAGTGATCGATTAAAACAGGCTGTTGATTTGTTCGCCGGGTACGGGGTGACCCGTTAGTGTTTTTGCGTTCAGATCAAAGTAGAGAAAGTTGTTCTGGCCTGTTTCAAGGAATCCGCCGACGTGTTTGTTGTGTAATGCGAATGCATCGTGGACGGATGGATAGGTGCCGTTGATTACTTGGCCGTTGGGAGCCAGTGATTGGTCGCTGCGTTCAGCCAGAAGAGGGCGAATGGAGGGGTGCCAATCCATTGCGTTGGGGCCCGCAGAATCATAGGGTGGATCAATGCGAATCGAATCGTTTGGTGATATGCCATCGACTGTGGTTGCATATGAGCACATGGAATAATTGATGACGTGGTAGGGAAAATGCGCGGGCCAAGTGGTATCTTCCCATCGCGATGGGCAATGAAGCGATTCGAGTTTGTTGCCGCTGATGGTGCCGTAGCCGCCAGTCATCCGTGACCCGATCGTATGGCTAGAGCGGATTCACCTTCTCTCTAGCGCCACGGTCATGAATCGGTTATGACATAGGCTTCACGACAAGGAGGTCGATATGGCACAGGCATACTCAATGGATCTGCGGCGTCGGGTGATCAACGA
>JAUHYI010000058.1 GCA_030426385.1 Phycisphaerae bacterium | reverse complement strand
GGGGGGGGGGGGGGGGGGGGGGGCAGCCGTATTTGTTTGGTATCGTTCGTGTCGGTGATGCCGCGGTATGGGGTGGAAATATTGAATATTTTTACAAAAACCACAATTTTTACAAAAATATTTACGAATTTCGTATATTATCGGCGCCGTGGCGTTTCGCCTTACGCTTATGGAGTTACGGTATGAAAATCGGCACGGTCCGTGAAATCAAGTCGCGGGAATATCGAGTGGGGCTTACGCCTGCTTGCGTCAAGGCCTATGTGCAGCATGGTCACGAGGTGTTGATCGAGCAGGGGGCCGGCACGTCAGCTGGGTTCGAAGACCAAGCCTACGAAGTGGTGGGTGGACGTATGGTTTCCACTGCGGCGGAGGTATTTGCCCAAGCCGACATGCTTGTGAAAGTGAAAGAGCCGCAAGCGTCTGAAGTTGAGCAACTGCGGCCGGGGCAGTTGTTGTTTACGTACTTGCATCTGGCATCCTCCGAATCATTAACGCGCAGTTTGATGGAGCGCGAGATTACGTCCGTGGCCTATGAGACGATTCAGAGTGATGACGGGCGCTTGCCATGCTTGAAACCGATGAGCGAAGTGGCGGGGCGATTGTCCATTCAAGAAGGTGCGAAATATTTGGAGCGTACCTATGGAGGACGTGGTGTATTACTCGGTGGCGTGCCGGGCATTCGTGCGGGTAATGTGGGGATCATCGGCGGTGGTGTGGTGGGCCTTAATGCTGCGAAGATCGCTGTGGGGATGGGTGCGAATGTGACCGTGTTGGATGTGAATGCGGAGCGATTGGCACATATCGACGACTTGTTTTTTGGTCGCATCACAACATTGTTCAGCACACCGGGCAATCTGGAAGATGTGCTTGCTGAGAGTGACCTGGTCATTGCCGCGGTGTTATTGCCGGGCAAGAAAGCACCCGTGTTAATCAAGCGAGCGCATTTGCAGCACATGAAGCGAGGCGCGGTGATTGTGGATGTGGCTGTGGATCAGGGTGGTTGTCTGGAAACGACGCGAGCCACGACGCACAATGATCCGATTTATGAAGTTGATGGCGTGATTCATTATTGCGTGGCTAACATGCCCGGTGCGGTGCCTCTTTCCTCGACGTTGGCGCTGACGAGCGTGACCTTGCCCTATGGTTTGGCGCTGGCCGACAAAGGGGTTGACCAGGCATGCCGCGAGCAGAAATCCCTGGCACGCGGGGTTAATACGATGCATGGTCGATGCACGCACGCGGGTGTGGCCGAGGCGTTTGATATAGAATATTTTAATGTCGAAGACCAACTCAACTGAGGCCATCCAACTCGACGCGATGGATATGCAGATTGTCGAGATTCTGCGTGGTGGTTATGAAAACCACAGCAGTATTGCGAAAACTCTAGGCGTGTCGGAAGGGACGATTCGCAATCGTGTGCAGCGTTTGCGGGAGAGCGGTGTGCTGGTGGTGCGTGGTCAGATCGATCCGGAAATACTCAGTGCGCATCAGTTGGCGATCATTGGTGTCAATGTGGCGGAAGCGAAATTGCTGGACGCCAAGGCCAAAGAGATTGCCAAATTGGATCACGTATTGTCGGTGTCAATCGTGTCGGGGCGATATGACCTGATGGTTGAATTGCTGGTTGAGTCCAACCAGGGGCTGGTGCGTTTTCTCACCGAAACGTTATCACGGGTCAAGGGCATTGCGAAAACGGAAAGTTTTCTCTTGCTCAAGAGCTATCAAAAATATGTGTGAGGGATGGGGCGGTACGCTAGCCATGAGTCATCAAGTCCAAGTTCATCAAAGCCGGGATCATCAAACGAATCTCGACCAGTTTGCGCAAGCGCGGCTGGGGCTGTTCGTGCACCTGGGGTTGTATTCGATGCTCGGCCGAGGTGAATGGGTGCTGAATAAAGAGCAAATTCCAATCGAGAAATATCAGCGTTTAGCCCAGCGATTTGATCCGGTTGATTTCGATGCGGACGCTTTGGCTCGATTGGCAGTGCAGGCGGGTGCGAAATATTTATGTTTCACCACGATGCATCACGAAGGCTTTGCCTTGTATGACAGCGACGTCAATCCGTTTTGCAGTGCTCGCATGGGTGCGAAACGCGACCTGGTTGAAGAAGTTGTTTCCGCATGTCGACGGCATGGGTTACGCGTGCATTTGTATCACAGCCTTAACCATTGGACACATCAACCCGATGCGGTTGATGCGCTCGAACGCGATGATGCTTATGAAGCGTTCATTGAATTTACCCATGAACGTATTCGCGAATTGGTCACACGTTTTGATCCTATCGATTGCCTGTGGTACGACGGCTGGTGGCCGTTCAATGCAGAGGGTTGGCAGGCGCAAGCGATGAATGACATGGTGCGGTCAATTCAGCCTCACGTTTTATTCAATGGCCGCAATGGTTTGCCGGGTGATTTTGCAACGCCTGAGGGTCATATCACAGCGCCGCAGCCTTATCGAGCGTGGGAAGCATGCATGACGCACAACGATAGCTGGGGCTACCATGCGGGCGATAGTCATTTTAAATCGGCGGCCGAGGTTATTGCTATGGTCATTAAGGTTGCCGCGGGTGCGGGCAATCTATTAATCAACGTGGGGCCCGAAGGAAGCGGGCGTATTCCTGAGCCAAGCGTGCGTATGCTTGAACAGGTTGGGCAGTGGATGGAAACGAACGGCGAATCAATTTACGGTAGCGAGCCGATGACGCTGGATCCGTTAACGCGCGGCAATCATCGCAGTGATTTTATCCTGCATGGCCAGATCACCGCTCGGGATCACACATTGTATTTGCATTTATTGCGGTGGCCCGGCTGTTCGTTTTCAATGGGTGGCTTGGAAAGTATCGCGAGGTCGGTTCGTTGGCTGGGGCAGGATGATCGTGACGTAACGATGACGCAATCGGGAACGCGTTTGACGTTTAACGGTTTGCCTGAATGTGCGCCGAATGCTTTGCCGCAAGTGTTAGCCATCGAATGTGATGAGCCGCCGACGTTGTACATGACCGGCGGCATGCGAGTACCGCGCGTGGAGCATCCGCGCTACGATCCGTGCCCATCAGATATTGAGTATTGAATGTTGGTTTCGGTGAAGCGGTCCGTCCTGTGTGCCACGATGCGTAATTTGTCACCGCATCGCAATCCGGTCTGGTCGCTTAATGCCAATCCCACAAAAACCACGCGTGCGGTTTAATAGTTAGCCGCTGCCTTTATGGCGGCGCGATGGCTTGTGTTTGCCTCACGATTCATGCTGCCATAAAGGCGGCGGCTAACGCGGGAGGCGTGTCGCTCAACAGTGCCACGGCGTTCAATGATGATGAAAATTCAACCGGCAAAGGCATGCGAAGGGACGCCGACGGCTTGGGGTTCAGCGACAAACACACTGCCTGCCAGAGGCTGGTCGATCAATTCCTGATCAGTTATGCCGACGCGTGCGGTGGTGATGTAGAGTTGCTCGAGATTGGGGCCGCCGAATGCGCATGAGGTGACGTTTTTCGCAGGCACGTGAATGGAACACTGGTGTTCGCCCTTGCGGGGATCAAACTGACAGACCTGGTGACCGCCCCACATGGCTATCCATAGGTTGTCGTTGTTGTCGATTGACATGCCATCAGGATATCCAAGTTCAGGTGCCACGGTGATGGCTGTGCGGCGGTTTGCAATCGCGCCGGTTTGCAGGTCATAGTCGAAGGCATCGACCCGTTGGGTCATCGTGTCGATGTAATACATGGTTTTGTGATCGCTTGACCATACGATGCCGTTGGATATGGTGACGTCGGTGAGCATCTGGTGGGCGCGATGGTCGGCATCTAATCGATAGAGCGCGGCTTGTCCGTCTTCGCCTTCGTTTTTGCGGATGGTTCCTGCCCAGAAGCGTCCCGCTGGATCACACTTACCATCGTTGAAACGATTTAACGGCTGGTCTGATTCGGGATCGACGATCGGGGTGATTTCATTTGTGTCGGGATTGAAAAAGGCAAAGCCATGTTCGAGGGCGACGACCAGTCCGCCGGACTTTCGCGTGACGACGGTGCCGATGAATTGGCCCATGTCGAAATTGCGCTGCGTGCCGTTGGCCGGGGAGTGGGCGTATAGGCGAGAGCCAAGAATATCGATCCAATAGAGGATGTTGTGTTGACTGTCCCAGAACGCGCCTTCGCCCAATTGCATTTCCATCTGGAAGAGAATTTTCGAATCGTGTTGCTTGACGGCCATGGTGTTAATCTTTCGAAATTTTGGTGTCGTTTCTAGGAGTCGTCGATTTCTGCGCGGAGCCGGGGGCCTCGCCAAAGATCTCCATGATGATGGCATACCACTATATAGTGAGACATTTGTCAGGCACGATGGGATTAAATATTGATCAACGATTAAGCCAATTGCAACAAGGCTTCCACCGACGGAGGTGCGGGGCAATGTCCGCTGGTACAAAGCCGAAAGATCAGTATGAGGCTGGTGCCATAGCCGCATTTCGGCCGGTTAATCACTTCTTCAGCGTGAGGTGCAATCTATGAATGCGTGGGGTTGATATTCGATACAGTTCATCGCCAAGCCGCACGTTGTGTTCACTCACCAGCAAGTATTTGTACCCCTCAAGTTAAAATCTCTGAAATTTTTGGCATAAGTCACGCGTTGGTTGGTGTGTGGTCGCCATCCCGCTTCGCCTTGTTCTTTGTAGCTGGCCAGTGTCTCGCCTACCGCTTCAAAGGCGTCAGCGGGATGTGAACAATTGCAGCGATGATCAGACTGATATACTTATTTACACGATCTCCTGGCCTGGATAACGACAAGGCATTGGTGTCGATATAAATATTTCTGAATGGATTGGTCAAAGTGGTTACGCTTCGACGGGCAAACCAATTTTTGCGAGTTCTTTGATGCCGTAACCGTCGATAGCGTTAGTACAGGCTCGGTCCATTTGCCGACAATAGTCCGCAAACTGTTCGGGGTTGTATCCGGGATTGAGTGTGCTTCCCTCAATATTGCGCCAGACAAACACGCGTCCTTGATCTAACTTGTGTTTAAGCAGATCCGCAGCCTGTTCAATGTCAGGTGGTGTCTTGTTTTGGCTATAAACCATCAGGCCGTCGGCGATGGCCTCGTCAATCCATTGACGCCAATTGAGCGTCATTCGGAATTGAGCGCCGTCTACGCCATAGCCGCACACCCCATCAAGTGTCGTCCCCGCAATCAAATTGCGATCGGGTCCGATGGTTTCACGAATACGCCTAAGGAACTTTGTAAAAAATTCGCCTTGCAAATCGCACAGTTTTGTCGATTCGAATGGTTCGGTGAGGATGTTCACGCCATAACGCTTGCGATACTCGTCCACCACCGGCGGATTGAAGCCGAAAGAATCGGGTCCTTCGTTTCCATCGATAACACCCCAAGTGTTACCAAATCCGGACTGGGCATGACTCAGAAAGTTGTAGGCAAATCCATTCACACCTCGCCCGATTAATTCTTTGATAAATGCGAGCCAGTGCTCTTGTGTGGCAAGTTCGGCATAAGAGGGAATGCCGCGATACCACGTGTGGCCGGGTTGTGCGGATTCTTTTTCGTCGTACGCCATGCGTTGATAAGCTTCAGGTATCGTCGCGTTGTACATCTGTGAGGGCCGTCTTCGCACTCGCCCACGCAGCCAGAGCTCGGGGTTTTCGTCGAAGAAGGTGTTTTCCAGGCCGGGAAAATACTGATCGAACAGATCGAGGTACGCGTAGAGCGCGATCCCGTGTTTCTCTGCTGCAGCCAGAGCAACATCCAGCGTGTCAAACTTATCGAGACAAGCCGCAATACGAGTGAACAATTCTGCGGGGACAGTACCGGAGCCGATTCCACGCTCCCAATAGTATTGCGGTGTCAGTGGTGTCATTTGCGACATGACGGAGCTATGAAATGTTGCTTTGCCTGCATAATTAACGTGCCAGAATATCGTGGTCACGCCTAGCTCTGCGCATCTTGTAATCCAGTGCTCGACCAGCTCGGCAGTAAACTGATCAGGGGTTAGGGATGGTGGGATAGTGTGCGGGGCATGCACCTGCATGATGAATTCACGATCGGACTGTGGCATGATTTACTGCTCTTTGCATCCGGTCTTAGTAACCCGCCTTGGCACGGGTGAATCTGATGCTTCTGGTGTTGATTCCACCCGGCTACGTTGCCAAGTTTAGGGGGTTGATGATACTGCAACAGACAGAGCGATAAAAGGGGTTATGGATCACATATTCCAAAAAACGGAACTTTTGAATTACGGATTTTCGAGGCGGCTCTGAGTGCCGAACGAAGGCCTTGCGTAATCCCACGTGGAGTGGTTTGACCCGTTGAGACAGATGGGAAATTCAGGCGATGATATAGCGGGCGAAATCGTATAGAGTTGATTGGCAATCAACAGTGATTTAGACGGTGCTTGAAGCATCCGTAGCACGCTGCGATGGCCTGGCCATTGTGCGAATGTCTGAAATTTTGGTGGGCATGTAACGCGGGGGGGCTGGTTGTCGTACATTTGTGGAGTGGGTGGTTCGTCGGGTGCCGGGCGTGACCCGGAGGTAAGCCTGAGTGATAGTTTGGCGAAGTTGTGGGGGGCGGTTGTTGTTACTAATACAAGATAGGAGTTGCTATGCGTGAGGTATGTGTTCGGTACTGTGTTCCTGCGGCATCCGTGGGACAGGCGGGTTGGTTGGCGTTGGTCGGATTGGTTGTCCTGTGTGCAAGCGTTTCGCTGCACGGACAAACCGTGGCCACGTCGGATCATGCCCAAGTGAAAGCAACGATCGGTGAAGCGGGGGCCAACGTTCTGCGCGATTACATCGATCGCCCTGACGATAATTTTCAATGGCAAGTTCGACATCGCTCGCGACTGGGCGCGTGTGAAATGGTTGAGCTGGCGTTGACGTCGCAAGTTTGGAAAAACATTCCATGGCGTCATCGCTTGTTTCTGGTGTTGCCCGACAACATGAAAAATCAATCGGATGCGGTGCTGTTGATTGAAGGTGGTCGTTGGCGAGCACGCGATGCGGGGCCGATTGATCCGGAAAATACCGGGTATCCGAAAGAAGCAATTCTGTTGGCTGGGTTTGCCCAGCAGTTGGGTTCTCCGTTCGCAATTTTGATGCAGGTACCGCAGCAACCTATTTTTGATGGATTGGTTGAAGATGAAATCATCGCGTACACGTTTGATAAATTTTTGACGACACGCGATACGGATTGGCCGTTGTTGTTGCCGATGGTTAAAAGCGCGGTGCGGGCAATGGATGCGCTGCAAGCATTCGCGGTGGAATCACTGCCGCTGCCGATCGAAGAATTCACGGTAATCGGTGCCTCCAAGCGCGGTTGGACGACGTGGCTGACGGCCGCGATGGATGATCGCGTGAAAGGGTTGGGGCCGATGGTGATTGATATGTTGAATTTGAAAGATCAGCTCAAGCATCAATTCGATGCCTGGGGTGAATATTCCGAACGTGTGTCAGACTATTCGGAACTGAATGTGCTCGAACGCATGGGCGAACCCCAAGGCGATGAATTGCGTCGGATTGTCGATCCGTATCACTATCGCGATTTGTTGACCCAACCCAAGCTGTTGATGTTGGGTACCAACGATTTGTTCTGGACCGTGGATGCGATGAATCTTTACTGGGACGATTTGGTGGGCAAGAAGTATGTGATTTACGTCCCCAATGGCAGGCATGATTTGGCCAAGGATTTTCAGCGCGTTCTCGGCGGTGTGTGTGCGTTGCATTACCACACAACCGGCGTACAGCCGTTGCCCGAATTGCAATGGGAATATGAATCGGCTGGCGATGGCGTGAGCTTGTCGGTTGATCCCGGCGAGTCGGTCACGATGGTGCGTTTGTGGTCGGCGACATCACCCACGCGAGATTTTCGTCATGCGGTATGGACCGCCACCTTGGTTTCAGCTGATGCGTCTGGGCAGTATGTCGCATCGGTGCCCGAGCCCGCGAGTGGGTATCAGGCCGTGTTTGCCGAAATGGTATATCCACGGACGCCGATGACGTTGTATCTATCGACGACGGTACGCGTCCTGGGAAGTGATGACTAAATTTATGCGATGCGAATACCGGCCGTTGGCCATCGGCCTCGGTGATGCACGCTCGGTATAGCGACGCCAAACTGTTTGGATTTGTGAATCAGTCACGCATGACGTCAGGTCAGGCGTGACTGTTTTGCATGGTGGCAAACGAACAAGATCAGTCAACGTTTGGCATGGGTGGTAAAACGGCCAAGCCTAGATGTTTGGCCCCATTGGTGGGCAGGTGTTTGGGCCCGACGTTATAGGTGGGCTTGACCGAATCAGTTTGGACCTCGGAAAGATTGCCAATCATGTCGTGGTCGCCTTGTGGTTGGCCGTTGATGATGTTGGATGTGAACGTGATGGTCGGTGATCCATCCGCGATTGAAACCGGAGGGACAGGCATGATAGGGGGTGTGGGAAGATCAGAGCTGCTGGTGATTGTGTTGTGAGCCATGTACACGTGGTTGATTCCTGCAGGCAGGTTCAATTGTGCGGCAGCCGGTTTTATGTCGCGATGTTTGCCGTGGAGCTTGCGGTGTTGTCCGCTATTGTTTTGGATGGTGTTGTGGATGACGTGGATGCGGTCGCCTGACTGGTTGGCAGGATTGCGCCAATCGATGGCCGGCCCGGCATTATGTCGGAGGGTGTTGTGTTCAATCAAGTGATCCGTGTCGCGTTCGCCGATGGATATCCCGATTTCGCCGTTGTATTCGATCGTGTTATGGCTGCATCGACTGTGTGTGGTTCGCAAGCAGTAAAACAAGCCAAAACGCCCGTTGTGGTGGACATGATTGTGTTCCATCACATAGCGCACGGAGCCACTTCCCGGATGCAAGCCGCTGCTCAGGCAATGATGGATCTCGCAGTGACGAACGGTAATGTCAACACATTGCTGAAAGCTGATGCCATCGGCTTTGTAGTCATGGACATTGACGCGATCGATGACGACATCGTGGCATCCGAGTAAAAATACGCCGCCTCCGCGACAGCCATTCAGGATGCGTGTTTCGTTTTTGTTGCCGTCGATTTCAAGCGTGCTGACGCTGGCATCATGGATATCAATTCCCTCAATAATTGGGAACAGTGTGGCCGCCGTCGCCTGAAGGTTAGCCGTATAATCAAAGTTGGCCATGCGATCGATAAACAGCAAGTCATTGTGTATGTCGATGATGGTCGCGACGGTGACGTCGAATCCATGGCTCGTTGTATTGCGAAGGCAGACGCCGTCGCCAATGCGAAACCGTTGCGGATCAGCGACGCGTATTTCATAGTGGCCGTAGCCGGTGATGCCGATGATGTCGCTGGCTATGCTGGTTTTTTTGCGCAGGATGGTGCCGGGATCACCGGTGATATGCACGCCGTTACGCAACTTAATCGCGTTGCGCATGTCATAGATGCCCGCAGGGATATGGACGGCACCACCGCCTGCGCTGGCTGCCTGATCAATCGCGTGTTGGATGGTGTCGTTGTTAGATGGGCGGGTCGTATCGACAACTATCATGGTGTTTCGCTCGCGTCTGAGTGGCGATTTTTCAGGCGTTTTTCCCATTCGATCAATTTAGAGCCATCAACGGTGAGTATTGAAAACAGGCACGCATGATGAGGTGGATGCTTTCGCAATCGGTGTGGCTGGCGCTTTCGCGCGTCGTTCATTCGCTCCAACTTTGCGCAATGCTCTGCAGCTCTTTACTGCCACATCCTTTTACCTCATTACATACTGGTTTTTATTCGCTGTCATCGGGAACCCTAAAATCGGATGAGCCACGGATAATCAATTTGGGGTCGATTGTGATGCTGATTGGTTCCTCATTTCGCTCGTGATTGTTGGCATTGTTGCCGGATGAATCATCAGGCTCGTCCCCATTCAGTGAGCGGCTGTCTTTTTCTTGCAACAGTTCAACAATTGCGCGGGCGATCTGTTTGGGCTCCAGCGAAATCGAACTCAGGTTCGGCGCTGTTTGTTGGCACCACGGCGTATTGTTTCGGCCGACGACTGCCACATCGGTGGGTACGCGCAGGCCTGCGTGTTGCAAATGGTTCATCGCCAACATGGCAATATGATCGTTGGTGGCCCACAGTGCGGTGACATCTTGTTCACGCACGAGGGATGGAAGTTGCGACAGGCTTGCTGTGTCGTAATTAAACGGGATATATTTGATGCCAGAAAATTCCAACATATGTCGGCAGAAATCCGAAACCGGATCCACGCCTGACGGGTAGTCCCGTGAGTGTCCTGTACTGATCGCGATGCTGCGGTGGCCTGATTGGCGTAAGTGTTCGATGACCAGTCGCACTGATGCAAACGGATCGATCGACACGTAGCGACCCCCTTGATCAATCGTGGGTGACAGTGGTTCAATGCATACATAAATGCGCTGGTTAAATTGTTCAACCGCATTGATGATTTGGCGCGAATGGGGGGTGCGTATGATCGGGCTAACGCTCAGGCAAATCATCACGCTGTCCGATGTGGCATGCGCCGCCCGTGCGCGATGGTGTGCCAATTGGTCTGTCAGTAGCGCGATGTTGGTGGTGAACGATTGGGGGATCACCAATAGCCCCGCTTGTTTCAATGCGGTTTCCACTGGTTCCATCAGCAGGTCGTTCGTATGTGAATCGTCCGACAGCAGCAAACACACTTCTGATACCCGGCGATGGTCTCGTGAATTGGCTCGGGCGTCTTCTGTCCCTGGCATCGTTGGTGATGCCAACGGCTGGTAGGGCGGTGGCGCGACGATTGTGCCACGATTACGTACACGATGGACGACGCCTTCCTTGGCCAGTTGTCGCAATGCTCGATCAACCGTGCTCTGGCTGCAACCCATTTGGACCGCCAGCTCATCGACTGAGGGCAGAGATTGGCCGGTCTGGTAATCCCCCTGGGAGATTGACGACAGAACTGAATCGCGAGCATGTTCAAGGAGTTTGGTCATGGCGTGGGCTGAGGTGACTATACACCGGACTGGCCATAAATCAAGGCCAAAATGATGTTATCCGTGATGTTATTGGCCATAGATCTCGTGATTATCACAAAATCATCGATATTCCCCACGAAAATGCGAACAAAAACCAATCAGGCCTTGCATGACCAGGTATATTTTGGTGTTTTTCAGGAAAACATCATCATAAGCACCAAAATGGCTTGACATCGGGCCTGCGCCATCGCTAACTTGTTCTCAAGCTTAAAACCCTTGGGCATTTTTCGCGATCTGTGGAGGTGTCCTATGAATGGCCTTACTCAAACCGAAAAATCACCGAGCGTTTGAACGCATTAGTAAACAGGAGTCACCCGATGTCTATCGCCATTGCCGAGTCCGAGTCCATTGTGTCCCAAGAACAGAAGCAGCAATATCATGACGAGGGCTACATGATTTTGCCCGGCGTCATTCCTCCTGACATGCTGGAAATGCTCCGCAATGAGTGTTCTTATTTTCTAGGCTATTTCGATAGCCAGCTCGATGCGCGTGGCAACACGACCGAAGGTATCAATCATCGCAGCAAGCGCTATTTCATTGCCAACATGTATCGCCTGTCGTCACGCATGTGGCAATTCACATTCAGTGATCTGTTGGCGCAGGTGGCTACGGCTGCGCTTGGGCCTGATGTCTATCTGTTCAACGAACAGTGGGTGGTCAAAGGGGCTGACAAGGGCATGAAATTCGCGTGGCACCAGGACAGTGGTTATGTGAAGCATGGCGATAAAATGACCACGCATAAACCTTACCTCACCGTGTGGTGCACGCTCGACGATGTCAGCGAAGAAAATGGAACAGTCTACCTGTTACCTCATTCACGTGGTGGGACGAAAAACAATCTGGTCGATCACACTCAGGAATCGGGTACCAATGATCTGGTCGGTTATGCCGGTGACGATCCCGGCATTCCCATCATTGCACCGGCAGGAAGTATCGTGGCATTTACCAGTTTTAACTTTCATCGTTCGGGTGCCAACAACACATCCAAAATGCGTCGCATTTATTTGCCGCAATACTCGGCAGAACCAATCAAGTCCACCGCTGGTGAGCGTTGGGCGATGGATGTGCCGTTTGTGAAAGATGGCCAGATTGTTTACGACCCCGCGCAGGACACTGTGGACAAATATGGCCCAGCGAATCTGATCGGTAAACCTAACGGACGATCATGGATGGTGGTTTAACGCATTGGGCCGCGCTCTATGTGATTGAGTGTGAGTCTGAATGTGAGTATGGCGAATGACTGGTTTATGCACTGTCAGTGTTTCGTGGTCACAGCCAGTCGCAAACTAAACGATGAGTTGGTTGCGCAGTGATGTACGGACTGCGTAATCGCGCAAACGGTTTGGATTTCTTAATACACATATGAGTTTTTTTTTATGAATCATTCACATGCCACCTCAGCCGCGAATCCTAAACGCCGGGTCAAATGGTATCGTTCACCTTTGCCGCGCGAGCAACTGAGCAAGCTCAATAAACGCAGTGATTTCAAGGGTTTTTTGCAGGCAGGCGGCTATTTGGGGTTGATCGTGGCGACGGCTGCCGCATCAATTTATTCGTTCTATCATTGGCCGTGGTATGTGACAGTGTTGATCACCTATGTCCATGGCATGTTATGTCCGTTTACCATTAACGCGGTGCATGAACTGGTACATGATTCAGTTTTTAAAACACGTTGGCTTAACCGGTTTTTTGCGCGTATTTTTAGTTTTATCGGGTGGCATGCACCTTTGCATTTCTGGGTCGGCCATACAGAGCATCACAAATTCACGTTGTATCGTCCAGAAGATTTGCAGATCGATTATCTGCCGACCAAGCCCGATGTCATGAAGTCGATGTTGGAATGGGCGATCATTAATCCGCGGTGGATATATCGAGGGATAGGTTTTCATTTGCGGCGTGCGCGATGGAAGATTCCAGAAAACGATACCGCCACGCGTATCATGTTTCCTGATTCTGATCCCAAGCGTCAGTGGCAAACGCGTCGTTGGGAATGGATATTATTGCTGGGGCATGGCGCGATCATCACGGTGTCATTGATTATGGGTTGGTGGATGGTGCCGATCGTGGTGTCGTTGACACCGATGTATGGCGCATGGTTGTTTTTTCTGTGTAATAACACACAGCACCTGGGCTTGCCTGAGCACGATCCGGATTTTCGTATCTGTTGCCGAACGATCACGCTTAATCCGTTTTTGCGTTTTCTGTATTGGCACATGAACTATCACACCGAGCATCACATGTATGCGGCGGTACCTTGTTACAACCTGGGCAAACTGCATCAATTGATTAAAGCTGACCTGCCACACTGTCCCCACGGCCTGATTGAAACATGGCAGCAAGTCAACATGATTTACAAAGAACGCAAGACGAATCCGGATTACCAGTATGTGCCGGATTTGCCATCGCCTTCTCCATCGCCGTTGGTTGGCTCAAACCAATCAGTCAAAAACGATGGGGAATTAAAAGAATCGCAAACGCCAGGTTCGGCGTTGTCTGTGGATGAGAAATTACATGATGAGGAGGCATCTCCTTGGGTATCCACGACTGCGGCGTGAGTCATCTCGGGTTGTTTGGCTTTGTGGTTTGCATTTAGTGGTTTGCCTTCGCAGGCCTCGCGTTCTTTGCATTTATCGTGAACTGTCATCCATAAATTTTAAGAGTATTTGTCGTGACCCAAATCGCAACCAAGTCACCACCACCAGCAGAGTCGCCCGCTTCTCCCGCACCGCAACCCCAGGTTGCTACGGCGCCTCGGGAAAAGCCGCGTATCAAATGGTATCGATGTCCTGTTCCGCGTGAACAGTTGAGTCAACTCAATAAACGCAGTGATTTTCAGGGTTTTTTACAGGCAGGTGGTTATCTGGCCCTGATCATCGCTACCGCAGTGGGAGCGATTTATTCATTCATTCACTGGCCTTGGTATGTCACCGTCATGATCGCTTACGTTCATTGCATGTTTTGTGCCTTCACGATTAACGGCGTGCATGAACTGGTACACAATTCAGTTTTCAAAACGAAATGGCTCAACGCTTTTTTTCTGCGCATTTTCGGGTTCATTGGTTGGCATAATTTTCATCATTTCTGGGCCAGCCATACCGAACATCACAAATACACGTTGCATCCGCCTGACGATCTCGAAGTTGTCCTGCCTTATGAGCCGAAGCTGGTTAAAAATATTTTGAAATGGGGCATCATCAACCTGATGTGGCCTGTCGGTATTTTGCGCTACCATTTGCCCTACGCACTGTGGCGATTGCCGGAGTCCAACGTTTGGACGCGAGCACTCTATCCCGACAGCGAACCCGAACGGCGCTGGAAAATGCGCCGTTGGGTTTGGATCATGTTGGTGGGGCATGGTGTGATCATCACGGTGTCGTTGATCATGGGTTGGTGGATGGTGCCGATCGTGGTATCGCTCACGCCGATGTGTGGCTCCTGGTTTCAGTTCGTGTGCAATTCTACGCAGCACATTGGTCTGCGAGACAATGTGCCCGACTATCGTTTGTGTTGCCGAACGATCACGGTCAATCCGTTTTTCCAGTTTTTGTATTGGCACATGAATTTTCACACCGAACACCACATGTATGCGGCAGTGCCGTGTTACAACCTTGGCAAATTACACAAGCTGATCAAGGCTGATATGCCCACGTGTACACATGGCCTGATTGCCACTTGGCGTGAAATCATCATGATTACAAAACGACAGAAAATTGATCCGTCTTACCAGTACGAACCCGAATTGCCCTCGCCCTCGCCAGCTAAACCGATCGCGAATGTAAGCGTCATGGCCGAAGATGTGGACGCTGCGGTGGGTTCGCCTGCATCAGTTTGAGTATTTTCTTCAAGCGTGTTGCGCAATTAACAAGCGAGTCATAATCCGGGCAGATTATTTCAATGGTCAGCCCCGTGTGAATATCATGAGGCTGGAAAATTGGTAAACCGCTTTTATAGCGTAGCGATTGTATTTGCCATGCCGTTGGTAAAACGATCTTTGTCAGCCAGTGCATGATGCAGCACGTGGGCTATACCGACGGCTCATGCTGATCGTTGAGGGGGATTTTTACGGCGATTTGTACCGCAATTTGGGTAACAGTATTTCAGCAACATTTGCAGTGTTGAGGCAATGCATGGTTTCTTGGCATGCCCCGTTACGTTCACGATTCGGTCCACGTCACGGGGCGCACAATCAATAGGTGCTGCGTATGGCGTGCGTCGATCTATGCTGTTTTCTCATCATCCAGAAAAGTGAAGCTATAAATTTCCGCGCGGTCGAGATAGAAGTGTACTTTGCGATAGTTTCGTGGAGCTTTGGCGTTGGCCAAGGATGCGTTGCCGTGCCATGTCACGACATGATGTGTGCTGTCGCCGGTGAACACGTCGGCATCGTCATGGGTGTACCCGGATTGCACATGACCATCGACGTCTGCGATGGCGACTCGCACCGACCCGCCGGGTTTGCATCGGGCATTGATCGCCAGGCGTTTGCCATGGGTCAACATCGGCCGGGTTGCGATTACTCCGGGCCGTGGATCGCATGCTTCCAACGAAGCAAAGCCATTCTTGCGTAGCTTCGCTGCTCCCAAGCCGAACATGTAATATTTATGTGGGTCATGTGTTTCAGGATGAGCCAGTCCCTCGGATTTGGCCATCCAATAATCATGATGGCACGTGCTGCCGCCGTGATAGAAAATCCAGTCGTCGCCCATTTCGATTGGCGGTGATGTGATCGACACCATATGGCGATCCCAATGTCCTTCGCCGCGTGGTTCGAGAAATGGTATGCCGCGATTCAAAGGCTCGTACTGATGACCATCGCGACTATGCACGAGGCGAACGTTCATGGTGTTGTCTACCTGTTGGAACACACCCAGTGTTCCGAAATGATGTCGTCCCACACGGAAGTGGCCCATGCCGTAGTGCTGTTCGTCGAGGTTGTCGAAATCATCACGTGCTAATGATGCCACGGTAGGCTCAGTCCAGTGAATGAAATCTTTGCTTAACATGCGGAACACGCGCCGTTTGTTATGCAGTGTTGGTTCGTGTGGAAACACGGGCACGTTCCAGCCTTTGAGCCGGGGAGTATTCGTGCGATGTCCCACGTCATACATCAGGCCGTGTCGCGTCATCTGTACAAACAGGCCTGAATCATCGTCGTAGGCGATCGTCGATACATCAGACAAGTGCGATCCACTGCTGCCGAAACTCGGGGAATCGGGATAGGCAATCCATCGCAGGCCATCGGGCGAATGCGCGCAATGGATCGTGTGAACGGGTTCTTTGTCGGGCTGTTCGCCCGCATCTGAAAACAGCATTCGAAAACGTTGGTCGGGGGTAGGTGGATCTGGGTCAATCACGATCGCTGCTGAATGCACGCCCGAATTGGCCCACGGATTGTTCGCATCAGGCATCGCGCCTTCGACATAGCCTGCTAACACATTCGTGGGTTGGCCGTCGATCACGACCTGATCGCTCACTGGCTTTTCAAAATGAATCCCATCGCGACTCACGGCATAGCACAGACGAGTCTTCCATGGGTTGTGGCCTTCGAGTGGTCCGTTGTCTTCGTACCAGCATTTGATCAGCCCATCTTGCGGATCGCGTTTAACTTGAAAATTGCTGTACGTGAAATACAGCGCGTGTTCCCAGGGTTGATCGCGTTTAATGATCGGATCATTTTGCACATGTTGTGGCTGGTGCCATCGACGCGTGATTGATTGGGTGCTTTCGAGCAACCAGTCGTCTACGAACAATTGAACATCAAGATGAGCGTGGGTATGGATGCAGTCCATGGAATGGGCCTTTCGGTGGAACCTTCATTTTATGTGGAAAACTATTGCCGAAAATGAGGTTTCGTAGGTATGTGGGTGTATTTTTTTTGTGGGTGAGCGAGTTCGGAGGGCTGGGCGTTGATCGTGAGGTGTTTTTAGGTGTTGCACCTAAGTTGTTTAAACAAATGTGTTTGCGATGTTTGTGGTTTTGGTGGTGTGGCCTGATTGCATTTTGGCTTGACTTTTAATTTGTTTAGTTTATGATTTAACCGGATTAAGGAATTGTAAATCCGAATTATAACTTTTTTTGCTATGAAAAACAAGGGCAAACCAACATCTTCGTTTCGCGTTCGGCCTCGCAGTAGTGACCTTTTGGCCAAATTACGAAGCCAGATCGTGCAGGGTCGGATCAAGCCCGGCGATCGGATGCCGACCCGTGCAGAGTTGATTCGCAAGATGGATTCCTGCCACACCACGGTGCAAGCAGCATTCAACCAGTTAATCAAGGATGGTTTTGTTGAGACACGCGGGTCGAGCGGTTCGTTTGTGTCGGATTCGCCGCCACATTTGAACAATGTCGCGTTGGTGGTTGCCTCGTCCGTGTCGCATTCGTTGCACTCATTGCATTCGGCGGCATTGCTTCAGGCGGCTGAAATCGTCGGCGAGCAACGACAGCTTCGGATCTCGCCTTATGAAGTCCCGGTCAAGTTGGCGGACATGTCGCAGCCTAATGATATGCGTCGCTTGCTGGATGACATTGCTCATCATCGTGTGGGTGGTGTTGTTTTGGCCACTGGTTGGGAAGTGGTGAGTAACACGCCGATCGTCTCGGATCCCAATATTCAACGTGTCGTGTTCTCTGCGAAATCAAGTTTTGGTTGTCCATCGGTATGGGCGGATGTGAATTCCTTTGCCCGTGTGGCGGTTCAACATTTACTCGACCAGGGCCGACAGCGCATCGCACATCTTTATGTTGATGCCGCTCATAAAGAGTCATATGAACAGATTGGCCAGCAGTTGCGCAGCATCGGCAATGAAGTACGCGACACTTGGATACAGTTCGTACCCAGCAGTGAATCCACGCCGTTACGAGCAGCGTCGCGCATTGTTCAGCTTTGGTTCGATCTGGATGGCGACAAGCGGCCCGACGCCATCGTGGTGCATGACGATCACCTGGTCGAGCACGTGTTGGCTGGTTTGTTGCGCTCGGATGTGCGTATGCCTCGGGATGTTGAAGTGGTCAGTCTGGCTAACTTTCCATCACCACGTTTAACCGGCTTGCCGATTACGCGCATTGGCTTCGACATGGTGCATGTGTTGGGCACCTGCATGGATTTGATTGAGCAGCAACGTAGCGCCGATGCCAATACAGATGTTGCGGCGTTCAATTCTTGTACGGCAATTCCACCGGTTTTTGAATCGGAATTGGCTACGGCATTCAATGCGAACGCAACCCATGAGGTGGCGCCTGTGTTCGCGGGATAGTGGGTTCTGGCTACGGTTTTTGAGTTGTCTTACGTGTTTGTGCGATTTGTGTTTTCTGTGTGTTGCAGGTTTTGAAATTTCAATAACTCCGTTGTATGCCCTTTTTGAGAGGAGACGTTTGATGGTTCTGCGTTTAAAAAAAATATTAAGTGCTGCGGCCACTACGTGTATCGTGGTGGCTGGTTCGCTGGGTTCGGCTCAGGCAACGACGTTGTATTTTGACACCGATGGTGCTACTGCCGGGTTTGGCGGTTCCGGTACATGGGATACCTCGGCCACGTCCAACTGGTCCACCGATGCGGCGGGCACATCTGCCACCGATGTGTGGAATCAAACTGGCGGCGAGGACATCGCGTCAATTGCTGGCGCGATTACCGTGACGGTTGATGGCACGGTTAACGTCAACGAAATCACCTTGTCGGGTGGCCCGACGTTAAGCGGTGGTACGATCAACTTGACTGGTGCCGCGACGCTTACGGGTATAACGGCCTCGGCGTACACCATCAGTTCAACCCTTGCTGGTAGCAATGGGCTTACGGTTAATGCGCCTGGCAATGGCACCTTCCTGTACAGTGGTGTGGCAACGTATACCGGCGATACCGGGCTGGCCGGTCACTTCGCCACCCACCAGATCATGGTTAATAACGCGCTGCCCACCGGTACGTTGGTCTCGTTATCTCCCGGTGGTAACTCGGCCACGCGTTTTGATCTACGAGCAGACCAGCAGATTGCGGGTTTGGCTTCGACTTCGACTCGTCCAGATGTTCGAGGTGGCGCAGGTGAAAGAACACTGACCCTCGATCGAGCTAGTGGTACGGTGACATTCAATGGCTCTTTCATACAGTCCGGTGCCAATACCATCAATCTCGTCAAACGCGGCGGCTACACTCAGGAAGTCACCGGGTCTGCTTTTGCCGCCATCAACAGTCAGGGCTTGACCACGATTGAAGCTGGCGTCCTCGCGCTGAGTAAAACCGGCACCAACGTTGAAAACGGTACCTACGGAGCGCTTGGTGTCGGCAACATCACTATCACCGGCGGCACGTTGCGTCTGGATCTGGACAACCAGATCGCCGACACCTCGGCCATGTCGCTCGCCGGTGGCACGTTCAATCTCAATGACAATGACGAAACGCTTGGTGCCTTGACGCTTGACGCGTCGAGTGTCCTGGCCTTTGACGGCAGTGATTCAATCGTCACGTTCGATTCGTTGCTCGTTAACGCGGGCATCCTGACCATCACGGGTTGGGACGGCGACGAACTCGGCGGCGGTGCCGACCAATTGCGGTTCATTGCTGACCCTGCCGCGTTGTTAGCATCGATCGATTTCGGAGCGGGGCTGATGGCTCAGGCCATTGACTTTGGAACGTATTTCGAAGTTGTCGCCGTGGTCGAAACGGTTCCTGAACCTGCGAGCCTGGGGTTGATCGGTTTGGGCAGCCTGTTACTGCTGGGCCGAGGGAAACGTATGGCGTGAACGCGGGCTGTGAACCCAGGCGGGGATGACTCATGCCGTGTGTTGGTCTTGGTTTTTGGGGACAGGGATATTATTTCCTGAGACTGGCGTGATCCGTTATGGTGTTAAAGTCACAACAATTCCAGCCCGTTAAAAGTGCATTCACCATGATCGAATTGCTGGTTGTGATCAGTATCATTGCGGTGTTGATCTCGTTACTTCTGCCAGCATTGAAGCAGGCGCGCCTTGCGGCCATGCGATCGAAATGTTTGTCCAACATGCGGCAATCATTGGTGGCGCTTAATGCCTACGCTGTCGATGGCGGCGAATATCCATTCAATATTAAGCCCGGTGAGGCGCCGATCGTGCTTGGTGGGCAATATCTCGGATCGACTTTGCTTGCCTATGCGGGAATTGAGAGTCATTGGCGTGGCTATCTACTTGAGTTGGGCTATGCCGCTTCGTACGAAGCGTTGGGTTGTTCGGTTTCGATCCCGCGTGAATGGTATGAGATTGCCAACTTGACTAACAATGACCAGGAACCCGACGGCACGCAATCATTGTTTGACGCGCCGCCTTATGCGTACTTGGGCCCAGGTGTGGATGTCGCGGTGTCGGGCACTTATGCCACAGGTTTTGCCTCGCCCAAAAGTAAAACAGACTCGACCACGATACGGACAAGTCGCAGCTATCAGTTACACAATTCGCACCCGCTGCTATCAGAGTATTTTCCCGGCTATGTCCTCCCGAGTCCGGGGGCCTTCCGTTACACGCCGCATTCCCAGCGTGTTGCATTTGACAGTAACCCCCATGGTGAGCCTCGTGTAAATAATCGCATCTATGACCACACCATCGGTTGGACTGATGGCCATGCGTACCAGTTCATGGATACCGAAGTGGGTTATGTGTTCTACGATATTGGCCACGACTGGGGCGACGTGAACGATTAGAGCCACTGGCTTTAAAATTCTCCGCTGTCACCCGTTAAGCGGCCAGTCCAGAGCACCAAAATCGTGAAGATTAATCACGCCAGTGGCTCTAGCGGAATGGTTTGACCGAGGTTTTATCAAGGGGTACGAACAGGCTGTTCATCGTGTGTAACACACGGGATAATTGTGTAGGCCCTGTCATGCGGTGATCAAGTGTCGGCGTAGAAAACTAGCGGCAAGGTCGAACCATGTGTTGACTGGTGGATGATCGGTCGCCAGGCCGAGGCCGTGTTTGCCGGTTTCGTAGGCGTGCAATTCGCAAGGGACACGATGGGCACGACAGGCTTGCGCAAACGCGAAGGCATTGCCAACCGGGACGCCATGATCGTCGCATGTATGCCATAAAAATGTGGGTGGTGTCTGGTCGTTGACGTGTCGATTGGGACTAAGCAGGTCCGCAAGTTTTTTGTCATGGTCCCGGTCGGGTCCAAGCAGATTTTGCCGCGAGCCGACATGGGCGTTGGCTGGATCGATGAGATCAATGACGGCATAACAGAGCACCGCCGCATCGACCTGCGCGGATACGGTGCTCGCCAAATCATCATCGGCGCAAGTGAATGTTTTGGCATGGACGGCAAGTGTGGCCGCGAGATGGCCGCCTGCCGAAAAGCCTATGACGGCAATCTTGGAAGCATCAATACCCCACTGGTTGGCATGAGTGCGCAGCATGCGTGTGGCGCGTTGCGCATCGTGAATCATCTGTGGGTGATGATGGTCGGGGGCAAGGCTGTAGTTAAGCGCTGCGGCATGAAATCCCGCGCGATTGCAACGCTCAGCGATGACGATGTTTTCATGCGGCGCGAGATGGCCATAGCCGCCGCCGGGCAATACGAGTACGCAAATTGCGCTGGGCTTGTCGCAGGGATGAATGGTGAGTGTGGCCGGTAAGCTGGGGTCAGACCAGATGCGTTGCGGGGGTGTGTCGGGCATGCGCGGATTATAGAGAGTGGTGATCGGTACGGAAAATCAGTGGGTGGTGATGTCGAGGAACCCCGAGGCCCGGAGATGGGCGCAGAGTTGTTCGAGGTGGTCCGCGCCGCGTGTTTCGACGGTGCATGTAATGCGAGTGCGCGAGACATCCGCTCCGGCGAAGGCGCGTTCGTGGGTGATTTGCTGGACATTGCCGCCGACTTTGGCGACGGCGGATGTGAATTGCATCAGGCCGCCCGGGCGGTCGCTGATGGTCACTGTGAATCGAGCGAGGCGATGGTCGGCTACGAGGCCGAGTTCGATGACGCGAGTTAACAGGTTGGGGTCGATGTTGCCGCCGCAGAGCAGGAGTGCGACGCGTTTGTTTTTGAGGTCGTCGAGTCGGCCGGTGTTGAGTGCGGCGAGCGTGGTGGCGGCAGCGCCCTCGGCCACAAATTTAGTATGCTCGACCAGGCTAAGGACTGCCGAAGCGATAGCGGGCTCGTCAACGGTAATCATGCGATCGACATATTGTTGGATAAGTGGAAAGCAGTTGTCGCCGACGCGTGGGACAGCGAGGCCGTCGGCAAGAGTTGGTTGTGGTGGGGTGGTGATCGGTTCGCCGTGTTCAAGCGCGGCGGCAGCGCAGTTCGCATTTTGCGGTTCCACGCCGATGATTTGTATGTGGGAATTGATCGACTTGACGGCTGTGGCGATGCCTGCGATCAACCCGCCGCCGCCGACAGGCACAACGATGGCATCGAGATCAGGTTCGTCATCGAGCAATTCGAGTGCGACGGTGCCCTGGCCCGCAATGACGGCAGGGTCGTCGAAGCCGTGTAAGTAGGTGAGATCATTTTGAGCGGCGAGTTGGTCGGCATGTTGTCGAGCATCGGCGAAGCTGTTGCCGTGGACAATGACATTGGCGCCGAGGCGACGGCAATTGGAAATTTTAATCAGCGGCGCGGTGGTGGGCATGACCACTGTTGCGGGAATGGAAAGAAGGCTGGCATGGTACGCCAGTGCCAGGGCATGGTTGCCTGCCGAGGCGGCGATCACGCCGTTTGTGGTCGTGTCGTTTTTGTGATGAAAATCAGCAAGCAGTCGCAAGGCGTTGGCGGCGCCGCGTTCCTTAAATGAGCCGGTGCGTTGGAAGAGGTCGAGTTTGCAGACGACCTGGAATCCGGTGAGCTCCGAAAGGATGGCCGAGTGTCGGCACGGCGAGCGATAGATGACCGGAGCGATGCGAGTGGCGGCGGCTTGGATATCAGCGAGCGTGACGAGTGGCATAGATGGTTCCGGATGGGTGAAGGATTGAAGCAGTGTGCGTGCGACTGGGGTGGTGATTATATCATTGAATTGAGATACATGAAATAATCTCAATTAGGGTTGACAATTGAGTAATTTCCCCAATAATGGTGGAATTGAGATGCTTTTTCGGGATTGAGATTGTAATATGGTGCGTAAATATCATGCTGTTGAGGCGGGGGCAGATGGCGATCCTGCTGCAGAGGCTATTGGTGCCGAGGAAGCCAGTGATGAATTGGCCGGTGTTGGCGCGCGTTTGGCACGGCAGGGAGGTCCGAGTTTGTATCGACAGATTACGCGGTTGGTGATTGAGCAGGTGGATGCGGGTGTGCTCAAAGCCGGGGACCGTGTGCCGCCGCAGCGGGCGCTGAGCGAGGCGTGGGGCGTGAGCGAAGTGACGGTTCGCCGAGCGATGCGGGAGCTGGTGGATGCGGGGTATGTGCAGCGACATGTGGGGCGTGGGACGACCGTGTTGGGTGTGCAGGCGGCGAGTGAAAAACAACTAACAAAACTGGCGGGGCGATCGCGTGTGCTTGACGGGCGGGTCGAGCATGTGGGGGTTTTGTTTCGAGGTTTGACCGATGGGTATCCATTTATTCGACCGTTCGTGGAGGGGCTGGGCAAGGCGCGCGGTGAAGGTGCAGGCGATGTGAGCAGAGCAGGGGATGGTGGAAGGGTGGTTCGGTTGCAGGAGTTGCCGAGCGATGGTGTGTGTGGTGATTTGAGTGGGCTTGATGGTGTCGTGATGTGTTCGCCAATCAGTATGGGAGCGGTGCAACGATGTCAGCAGGATGGGGTGGCATATGTGTTGGTGTATAGCGATGTGGATGATGGGGCAAGTCGGTGCGTGGTGGTGGATTATTTGCCTGGCGTGTTGCGTGCCGTGCAGCATTTGCACGAGCGAGGTCGGCAACGGGTGGCGCTGGTGACTGCGGCCGATGAGCGGTTTAGTACGGGGCAGTTGGGCGACGCGTTTTTGTCGAGCATGATGATGTGCGGGTTGTCGGTCCGTGATGATTGGATGATCCATGCGGGATACGACGAGGCTGATGGGCATCGAGCCACGCGTGCGTTGTTAGCCAATAGTGATGAAGCGGATCGGCCTGATGCGATTTTATATGCCTCGGATTATCAGGCGCGGGGCGGATTGATTGCGGCACATGAGTTGGGGGTCGATGTGCCTGGCGATCTGTCGGTGGTGGGTTGTGGGTGTCTATTGCGTGAGAAGGAATGGCTGGTGCCGATGACGAGTATCGACCTTCGGTTTGAACGGGTCGGAGCATCGGCGATGGCGATACTGGAAGGATTGAGTCGTGGTGACAACGTGGCGCGGCGGACGGTGGTGCGTTCGGATTTGCGTGTGGGAGCAACGAGTTGAGCCTATTGAGGTGATTGCAGAAATATCAAAGCGTAGGCAAGCGAAGGCTAATGGTGGCGTGGGAAATAGGCTATGTATACAAAAGTATGTTTGTCCAATGTAAATATAAAACTGATTGTTTTTTCGATTTCGAGAAAATGTGGTCTAGTTATTAGTAGGTTTGTATAAAACTATTTAGTGTATTTAGAACTAGCCAAATAAAAAGTATTGGATTTGGGTCATTACAAAACGGGGAAGTGGTAGTGCGTGTGTGTGGGGAGAGGGGGAAAGTGGTTTGATTGTGGTGGTTTTGCAGGTTTGTATTCAATTAGGTTTGAAAAGGAAGAATTATTATGCAAGGTGATATACAAAATATAGTTTTGTCGGCCATGGAGTCACGGTTGGTTGGGATCGAGGATGTGGCGGGACTGGAAGAGGCGTTAAGCGAGCCGACCGAAGCGGTAATTGAGGCGGTGAAAACGATAAAAGGAGATGTGGTGCTATTGGGTGTGGGTGGCAAGATGGGAATCACCTTGGCGCGGATGATTCGGCGAGCAGGTGATACGATCGGTGCGACCTGGAAAGTGATCGGCGTATCGCGCTTTGGTGATGGGGATCCGAATAATGCGACGCGGGTGGGGTTGGGTGAGCATGGCATTGAAACGGTGGCGGCGGATTTGTTGGAGCCTGGGGTGATGGAGACATTGCCTGATGCGGATGTGATGATTTATATGACGGGGATGAAATTTGGATCGACGGGTAACGAAGCAGGGCTATGGGCTGTTAATGCTCACGCGCCTGCGTTAGCGGCGCAGCGATACCGTGAGAGTCGGATTGTGGCGTTTTCCACGGGGAATGTGTATGGATTGTCGCCGGTGGCAGGCGGTGGGTCGATTGAAAGCGATGCGGTTTATCCTGTGGGTGAATATGCGACAAGTTGTCTGGGGCGGGAACGGATGTTTGAGTATGCCAGTCAGAAGTGGGGAACGCATGTGTCGTTGATTCGATTGAATTATGCAGTGGAATTTCGGTATGGAGTTTTTGTGGATATGACACAACGGATATTGGCCAAGGAGCCGATTGATTTGTCGATGGGGTGTTTCAATGCGATCTGGCAACGTGATGCGAATGCGATGACGGTGGCGTCATTAATGCATGCGTCGAATCCTGCGTTTGTGTTGAATGTGACGGGGCCTGAGTTGTTGAGTGTTCGGCGAGTATGTGATCGAATTGGAAAACGGCTTGGTGTAGAGGTTGTGTATACCGGCGAGGAAGCATCGACGGCGCTGCTGAGTAATGCGCAGTTGTCGCATGGATTGTATGGGTATCCAACCATGCCTATTGAACCTGTGATCGATCGTGTGGTTGATTGGGTGGCTAATCGAGGTGAAGTGCTGGGCAAGCCGACTAAGTTTGAATCGCGTACTGGGAAATTTTGAAAGTAGGGTTTTGGAAATAGTAGAGAGATAATAAATAAGAGCTGGGGATAGTATTTTAAATATATAGATTTACAGGTGAAATATGAATAGCCATATGAATATGAACAGTCGTGATACTGGGAGTGGTGTTGGGGCGATCGAATTATTGCGAAAAGGGGTGGCGATACCGGCGCAGCCGTTGGCGGTAGATGCGAATCGAAAATTGGATGAATGCCGACAGCGGGCGCTGTCGCGGTATTACCTGGCCGCGGGTGTGGGTGGGATTGCGGTCGGGGTACATACGACGCAGTTTCAGATTCATGATCCGAAGGTGGGATTGTTGGAGCCGGTGTTGTCGATAGCGGCCGAAGAGATGGCCAAGTATCCGAAATGCGTGCGCGTTGCGGGTGTGGTGGGCGCGACCAGACAAGCGGTGGGGGAAGCAGAACTGGCAAAGCGGTTGGGTTATGACGCGGTGTTGTTGAGTCTGGCGGCGTTGAAGGATGCGGATGGTGATGCGATGGTGGCGCATGCCCGAGCGGTGGCAGAGGTGATCCCCGTCATTGGTTTTTACCTGCAGCCATCTGTCGGCGGGCGGGTTTTGGAATATTCATTCTGGCGTAAGTTCGCGGAGATTGAGAATGTCGTAGCGATCAAGATGGCACCGTTTAATCGGTACCAGACGATTGATGTGGTACGGGCGGTGGTGGAAGCGGGGCGCGAAGATATAGCGCTATACACCGGGAATGATGATCATATTGTGTTGGATTTGATTTCGCCGTATGGGTTTGATGTCAATGGTGAAAAAGTGGAGCGACGGATTGTCGGCGGGCTTCTTGGGCACTGGTCGGTGTGGACTAAGCGGGCGGTGGAATTGTTATCGCAATGTCAAGAGCAACAGGGCAAGATGACGAGCGAGGCGACGTTGGTGTTAGCAAATGAGGTGACGGATAGTAACGCCGCGTTTTTCGATTCGGCCAATGGGTTTGCGGGATGCATTGCCGGGTTGCACGAAGTGCTGCGGAGGCAGGGATTGTTGGAAGGTATCTGGTGTCTGGATCCGGAGGAAGGCTTGAGTGTGGGGCAGATGGCAGAGATCGATCGTGTTTATGCAGCGTATCCACATCTGAATGACGATGCGTTTGTGGCGGCGGGTCGCGACGAATGGTTGCGATGACGAGGGGGCGGGGTGGGATTAACCACAGAGACACAGAGGGAGACAGCGTGATACGAGCTAGCTGTCTAACCTAAGAGGTTGTGAGCAGGAGAAGGGTAAGCAGGTTGAGACGCGTGGAAAGGCATGAAGCGCGTGAAGGCACAGCGCTTCGTATGGTGTCAAGCCTGCGGAGGAAAAAGTGGAGGGGATTATTTTTTGTGGCGTTTGACTTGCCAGAGGAAGAAGGCGGCGCCAGCGATGAGGATGAAGGCGAGTGGGCCTGTGACGAGCATAAGCATGGCCATGCCTTGGGCGCCATCGCGTTCGTTGGTGATGATGCCTGCCAGAAGCATGATTGCCCAGGTGAAGGGGATGAACAGAAGCAGGCCGATGGTGATGAGAATGGGGACGGCCATCAATTTGAGTTGGTCGTGATTATTCTGTGGCGTGGGTGATCTTCGAGGCCGGGATTGGGAACGATGTGATGAAGATCGGGAAGAGGTGTCGGCCGCGCGGGCGAGGTCGTTACTGATATCGATGTTTGTTTCGTGGTCGTCGGCCTCGGTGTTGTCAGTCTGGTCGTTGTTGTGGGCGTTAAAATTGCGAGCATCGTCGTTGGCCGGTTCGTGATCGTTGGCAGAATCGGGAGCATCGTTGCTGATGTCATGGTCCGTTTCAGCGTCAGCGTAGGTGTTATCTGGTGCATTGGGGCGCGAAGCCCTTTTTCGCGAGGGCTGAGGCGGTGACGGTGCAAAATCGGGTTCGTCGCCAGCGAGTTGGCGCAGTCGATCTGAAAGGCTGCTGCTCATAGGTTTATTCGATGGGGGTTTAGAGTGATTGAGGGAGTATTGAGAGAATATTGTGGGGTTTGGAGCGGGGAGGGGGGCTGGTGGGGAGCTTGGGTGGGGAATCTGGGGGGTGGGGACGAAAACTAAACTATGATAAGGGAAGATGGTGAAAAATGTGAAACCTGAAGACGATTGGCGTCGTTATATAGGTATGTTGGGTAATGTTGAGGTGGGATGGTGCGGATGAGGCAGGATGGGGAAGCACGGGAGATCGGACGAGCCGTGGGATTGCACAAGAAATGGGTAGGGTAAAAATGTGGGGGAGCATGAAGGAGTTTGGGTATGCAGCCAACAATATTGCGGGTGATTTCCAGGGCACAGTCGCGTTATTTTCTGGCGCATTGGTGGTCGGTGCTGGGCGTGGGGGTGTTGATTGGATTGTTGGTGGCGGTGGTGATTTTAATTACGGGGCGATTGGTGTCACGGCCTGTGGTGGCGGAAGTTTACGCGGCATTGGCGGGTGTGGTGATTGTGGCGTCGCTGGCGGTGGCGTGGCGGGCACGTTTGGATGAGCGGGCGATGGCGGTGATGCTGGATGAGCGGTTGGATTTGAAAGATCGGTTGGCTAGTGCGATGCATGCGGATGCACTGGATGCAAAGAGTCAGTCGGCGGACGCGGGGTTTGTGCAACAGGTGGTGGATGAAGGCGTGGCGGCGGCAAACGGAATCGATCGCCGGAAGATGCGTGCCGCAATTCCGTGGCGGGCGGGTGGTGTGGGTGGTGTGTGGGGATATGTGCCGATGGTGGGTGCGGTGTTGGCGGTGTTGGGCGCGTTTTTCCCGATGCTGGATGTGGCGGGGTTTGAAGCGCGGGCGAAAGAACAGCAACAATTGGCACAGCAGGCCGAGGCGGTGGAGCAGGAAATTCAGGACGCCGTCACGACGATCGAACAGGTCAAGTTTGAAGCGGATGATGCGGACGATGTGTTGGCAGACGCCGAAGCGCTTGGCGAATTGATGACGATCACGTCCGCGGATTTGAGTAATCCGGAAATGCGTCGGCAGGCGGCGGTACGTTTGTCGGAGGTGCAGGATCGATTGTCGGATGCCTACGAACCGCAGGCCGAGCAGTTCGAACAGATTCAAAATATGTTGAGTGCATTGGATCCTGGCCAAGTAGAGGGAGGGGCTGGGCCTGCGGATGAGTTTGCCGATGCACTGCGCCGGGGCGATTTTAATGCAGCTCAGCAGGCTGCCGAGAAGTTGATGGATGAGATGGATGGCATGAGTGAGGCAGATAAGCAGGCATTGCAACAGCAATTGAATAACATGCAAAACCAGTTGCAACAGATGGCCAAGCAACAGCAAGAAAAATCACAGCAACAACAACAGCAGATGCAACAGGCTTTGCAGCAAGCGGGGATGAGTCAGCAGCAAGCCCAGCAGATGTCGCAACAGATGCAGAACGGCCAGATGAATCAACAACAAATGCAGCAGGCGATTCAACAGTCGTTGCAGCAACAGAATCCATCGATGAGTCAGCAGCAGGCCCAGCAACAAGCCCAGCAATTGGCACAACAGATGCAGCAAATGCAGCAGCAATCGCAGTGTTCAGGAGGCAGTGGCAAGCAGGCACAACAGCTGGCCCAGCAAATGCAACAAATGCAGCAGGGCCAGAAGCCGGGCCAGCAAGGACAACCTGGCCAGTCGGGTGGACAAAATTCCAGTTCAGCGATGTCGCAATTAGCGCAGATGCAATCGCAAATGCAGCAGATGCAACAGGCGCAGTCCCAGGCACAGCAAGCGATGCAACAGTTAGGTTCGCAATCGAGTAGTGGCAGCGGCGGAAGTGGTGCGGGTAAGCAGGATGGCGGCGGGCTGTATGGCCAGCGTGGCAAGGATATGACGAATTTTAACACGCATGCAGAAGGTGATTTGAGCGGTGATGATGGGCGCGGGCCGATCATTGCATCATGGTTAGGCAGTGGTCCGAACGAAGCGGGTGAGGCCCAGGTGGAATACAACCACGCGATCACCGATGCGCAGCGCAGTGCAGAACATGCGATCACAGACGATCGCGTGCCGCGTCGTTATCATGAAGGTTTGAAGGAATATTTCAATCAGTTGCCTGCCACGCCGGAGCAGGCAACCAAGACGGCCCCGCGAGCGCCGAGATAAATACGATGGGAAATGTCACAGCGAAACAGTGGCGTAGCGATTGCAGTACTGGGGTGGCATGTATGGTGATAGCGACTCATTGACAGGGGTATTGTGGGGGTATCGTGAAATACATTTATGCCGATACGATTTGATCATCCTGAACTGTTGGCGCTTTTGTTGTTGGCTGGGCCGATTGTTTGGTTGGGGATGCGAAATCTGCAAGCGTTGGATGGGCTGCGCAAGTGGGTGGCGATCGGTTTGCGTTTGGCGGTGTTGTTGTGTCTGGTGATGATGTTGGCTGGTCTGGAAGCGGTGCGATGGCATCGTGAGCTGACGGTGATTGCGCTGATGGATCAATCGGAATCGGTGCGACGATTTGTGAAGCCACCGGTGATGTTGGATGACGACTCGGGCAATGGGTGGGGTGGGGCTGTTAATGGTGTCGGGAATACCGAGGGGCAAGTGGGGGGCGCTGAGCAGTGGATGAAGCGGTATTTGCAGGTGGCTGGCCGTGGTCGACAGGTGAACGATCTGTTGGGCGTGGTGACGTTTGACGGTAGGCCGACGGTACGGGCGTTGCCGTCAACGATGGCGGAGATTGATACGGCATCGCTGGTAGAGCCGGTGGATGGGAGTGACGTGGCGTCAGCGATTCGCTCGTCGCTGGCGGTTTTTTCGGCCGAGTCGTCGCGGCGGATTGTGTTGTTTTCAGATGGCAACGACACGGCTGGAAGTCAGCAAGCGATCGAAGAAGCCGTGCGCGAGGCGCGGGCGGCGGGGGTTCGTATCGATGTCGTACCGATGGCGTACAAAATTGACAACGAGGTGATTGTCGAAGGTTTGTATGCGCCTGCGGAAGCAAGCAAAGGGCAGACGATTGCGATACGCGCGGTGCTCAGTGCGACCAGGCCGACAGCGGGGCAGTTGCATTTGTTACGCGATGGGATGGTGGTTGATCTCAATGGTGATGGGCCTGGCCAGGGTGTTGCGGTTGATCCGGGGCAATGGTCGATCGGTCGAGAGTCAGTGCGTGGTTTGGATGGCGATGAAAAGGTGTCAGGTATTGCGGCCGACCGGTACGTGGCGGTGAAGCGCATTGAATTGCCGACGGATGTGGGAGGTGCGACGAAGTTTGAAGCGGTGTTTCAAGCAGACAAATTCGCGGACACGGTGGCGGTGAATAATCGCGCCGAAGCGTTCACGATGGTGCGTGGTCAGGGGCGTGTGTTGTTGGTGGATACGCTGGGGCCAGGGAGCGGCGAGATATTGCCCGACGCGCTGCGTGAGCATGGGATTGAATTGGAAGTGGTTCCGGGGCATGCGTTCCCGACGGATTTTGTGACGTTGAGTCGGTACGACGCGGTGATACTTCAGAATGTGCCCGCCGATGCGATAGCCCCGCGGCAACAGCGCATGCTGGCGCGTTATGTGAATGACATGGGTGGTGGATTGGTGATGGTGGGTGGGCCTGATAGTTTTGGTGCGGGAGGTTGGACGAATTCACCAGTGGATCAGATATTGCCGGTGCATTGCGAAATTCCGAGTCAAACGGTGCTGCCGTCGGGTGCGTTGGTGTTGGTGATCGATCGGTCGGGATCGATGGGTTCGCCGGTGGGTCAAACGCCGTACACGCAGCAGGAAGTGGCCTCGCAGGCGGCGGTGTTGGCGTTGAGTACGTTGTACCCGGACGATCTGGTCGGTGTGGTGGCGTTTGACCAGAGTGCGAAGTGGGTGGTGACGCTGCAACGGAATAAAAATCCGGAGAAGGTGGCAGAGCTGGTTAAATCGATCACACCGGGCGGGGGTACGAATATTTTTCCCGGTTTGGTCGAAGCGCACAATGCCCTGTCGCGGGTGCCGGTTGAAGATGCGGCGATCAAGCATGTGATCTTGCTGACCGACGGGCAGAGTAATGAAGGGGACTATTTCAAAATTGTCGGCCAGATGGTTAAGAATGGTATTACGTTGTCGACGATCGGCGTAGGCAATAGTCACAATGTGCAGTTGTTGGATAGCCTGGCGAAAATGGCGGGCGGGCATTTTTATCCAGTGAGTAATCCCAATGATTTGCCACAGGTTTTTATCAAAGAAGCGAAGACGATTCGTAAGAACCTGATCAAAGAAAAACGTTTTGAGCCGAAGTTACGCGGCAGTGCCTCACCGATCATGAATGGCATGTCGCAGCCGCCGCTGTTGGCAGGTTTAGTGCTGACCGAAGCGCGGCGCGATCCGCGTGTGTATTTGCCGATGGTGGGCGAGGAGGGCGAACCACTGTTTGCCCATTGGCAGGTGGGATTGGGGCGGACGGCGGCGTTTACTTCGGACGCGACAAATCGCTGGGCGAAAGATTGGATGGCGTGGGGTGGGTACAGCGATTTCTGGGCGCGGACCGTGCGACATGTGTCGCGGACCACGGGCGGTGCGGGGTTGGATCTGGTGACGGCGATCGAACGCGGACGATTGAAAATACGTTTGGATGCGACAGGGGTGGGCGAAGATGATGATAAAGCGAGTGAGGCTGGCCTTGTGTCGAGTCGGAACAATGGGGAGGGGGGCATATTTTTGAATGCGTTGCAAACGACGGCCACGGTGGTTAATCCTGAAGGTGAGATGGAACAGGTGGTGTTGACGCAGACGGGGCCTGGAGTTTACGAAGCAGAGATGCCGGTGGCATCGACGGGCAGTTATATGGTGAACGTGTTTGCGAAGTCGGCCGACGGACAACCGCAGGCGGTGTTTGGTGGCGTGACGCAGGCACCGGG